>JAZOOP010000023.1:0-7752 GCA_045655065.1 Christensenellaceae bacterium | reverse complement strand
AATGTATTAAAAAATTTGAGGTAAAAAGTATATGTATTGGCAAAATAAATTTAACAAGGCTTTAACTTTTAGTTTTGACGATGGCGTTACACAAGATATTAAGTTTATAGAAATTTTAAATAAGTATGGTTTAAAATGTACTTTTAACCTAAATTCTAGTTTTTTTGGTAGAAAGGGCATGGTAAACGTAAAACCAAACGGTGAAATTATACAAATATCACATAACAAAATACCCGTAGAACAATTAAAAGAAGTTTATAAAGGGCACGAGATTGCAGGGCACACCTTAACCCACCCTAGTTTAATAAACGAAGAAGATAGTTGTATTATTTGGCAAGTAGAGCAAGATAGAAAGGTTTTAACCGAAATTTTTGGTTATGAAGTAGTTGGTATGGCATACCCTAACGGAACACCTTGTATTGACGAAAGGGTTGTTAAAGTAATTAAAGAAAACACGGGTATGAAATATGCAAGAGCTACAACTTCTACTTTTAATTTTGACCTACAAGAAAATTTATTGCAATTTAACCCAACAATTCATAGTGGTAAAAAAGAGCAACTTTTTGAATTAGCCGAAAAGTTTATAAACCTTAAAAACCCTACCGAGCCACAACTGTTTTATATTTGGGGGCACACCTATGAATTTGACTATGCTAACGGTGGCGTAGATTGGCAAGTAATAGAAGAATTTTGTAAGTTAGTTTCCAATAAAGAAGATATTTATTATTGCACGAATAAACAAGCGTTCAAAATAGAAGAATAATAGCGGTGTTTTAGTGGTTAAACTATAAAAATAATGGCTTAAAAATTGTTGACATATATAGTTTAAGTATGCTAAAATAATAAAAAAATATAAAGACAGCGACGAAGAGTGCTTTAATTTAGTATGTTTCAGAGAGATGGTGGCTGGTGAAAACCATTATAGAAAGGTTAAAGTTTGTAACTTCCGAGTCGGGAAGAAGAAAAGAATTTTTAAGTTTTCCTAGTAGAACTTCCCCGTGTTTGCTACGTTAGTGCATAAGAATTGTTAGATTCTGAGTGGCAGTTTAACTGCAATTTGAGTGGTACCGCGGGCTAAATTAGGCTCGTCTCGAAGTATAAAATCTTTGGGGCGGGTTTTTTTCGTTCCAAAAACGGAGAGAAATATGAGTAATTTTTTAGAACTTGATTTAAAAATCAAGGAAATGGCGAACAGAATAAAAGAACTTCGTGAAATAGAAAGCCTTTCTACCTTAGAAATGGCAGAAAGAACGGGTGTTTCTGAAGAAGAATATATTAAGTGCGAAGAAGGTAAAAGCGATTTAAACTTTGCATTTATTTATCGTTGTGCACAAGCATTTAACGTAGACGTTACCGATATTATAGAAGGTCAAAGCCCAAACTTAAGGTCATATACTTTAACTCGTGCAGGTAAAGGCCAAAAAATAGAACAAGCACACGGAATGACGTATTTTAACCTAGCACCATCTTTTAAAAATCGTATTGCAGAACCACTTTACGTTCGTAGTGAATATAGTTTAGATGCTCAAAATAAGGAAATAGAAGTTACTACTCACTCTGGGCAAGAACTAGATATAGTTGTAGAAGGTCAATTAAAAGTAAAAATTGGCGAACACGAAGAAGTATTAAATGCTGGCGATAGCATTTACTATAACTCTGCAACCCCACACGGTATGATAGCCGTTGGCGGTAAAGATTGTATTTTCTACGCAATAGTATTAAATCCTACGGGCGAAGCGATACCAGAATTACAAAAGAAACATAAAAATTTAGAAGTTAAAAACGTTAAAAAAGATGCTACAGAAAGAGTTTATAAAAAATACATAGAAACTACTCTAGATGAAAACGGCATATTAAAAACTATTGACTTTAAGAATATAGAAAAATTTAACTTTGCCTTTGATATTATAGATGAAATTGCTAAAAAAGACCCTAATAAAGTTGCCCTACTACACATTTCTAGGGATAAAGAAGAAAGAAGGTTTACTTTTAGCGATATTAAAAAATATTCTTGCCGTGCAGCAAACTACTTTAAGTCTTTAGGTATTAAAAAAGGCGATAGGGTTATGCTTGTTTTAGGTAGAGATTACCAATTCTGGTACACTCTACTTGGCTTAAATAGAATTGGTGCAGTAGCAATACCTGCTATGAACCAACTTTTAGACCACGACTTTGAATATAGATTTAATTCTGCAGGGGTTAGCACAATTATATGTACTTCTAAGGGCGAAGCATATAAGCACGCAGAAACTGCAGCGAAAAAATGCCCACAATTAGTAAACAAAATTATAGTTGGCGAACAAAAAGAAGGGTGGAGAAACTTTGATGAAGAGTGTTCATTATTTAGCACTCACTTTGAAAGAGATGAAAACACCGCTGGTGGCGACGACACTATGATTATGTTCTTTACTAGTGGTACAACGGGTTACCCAAAAATTGCGGTGCATAATTTTAAATATCCACTAGGGCATTTCCATACTGCAAAATATTGGCACGCAGTAGACCCTAACGGCTTACACTTTACTATTTCAGATACCGGTTGGGCAAAAGCAATGTGGGGTAAAATGTATGGTCAATGGTTATGCGAAGGCGGGCTATTTACTTACGATTTTGAAAAGTTTAACGCAAGCGATATTTTACCTATGTTTGCAAAATATAACATAACTACTTTCTGTGCTCCACCAACAATGCTACGTATGATGGTTAAAGAAGATATTTCTCAATACGATTTATCTTCTATTAAGCATATGACAACTGCTGGCGAAGCCTTAAACCTAGAGGTATTTAAGCAATTTAATAAAGCAACGGGCTTAAGCATTATGGAAGGCTTTGGGCAAACGGAAACCACCCTTGTTGTTGGAAACCTACAAGGTGCAGAAACAAAACCTGGTTCTATGGGCAAACCTGTTCCACTTTACGACGTAAAGTTATTAGATAGCGATGGCAACGAAGTAGAAACGGGTAAACCGGGCGAAATTTGTATTAATATTAAAGAAAAAATTCCTTGTGGTTTATTCACGGGCTATTATAACGATGAAGAAAAAACCAAAGAAGTATGGCACGATGGTTTCTACCACACGGGCGATATGGCTTGGTGCGATGAAGACGGGTTCTATTGGTACGTTGGCCGTGCAGACGACGTAATTAAATCTTCTGGCTATAGAATTGGGCCGTTTGAAATAGAAAGCGTAATAATGGAATTACCATACGTATTAGAATGTGGTGTTTCTGCCGTTCCAGATGAAGTTCGTGGGCAAGTAGTTAAAGCAAGCATAGTATTAACAAAAGGCACTGCTCCTACTGAAGAATTAAAGAAAGAAATTCAAAAATACGTTAAAGACCACACTGCACCTTATAAATACCCAAGGGTAGTAGTATTTAGAGATGAATTACCAAAAACTACAAGTGGTAAAATTCAAAGAAATAAGTTGTAAAAATGATAGATTTTAAAAGATTAACAATACTTTCAGGGCACTATGGAAGTGGCAAAACAAATATAGCGTTAAACCTTGCTTTTGAATTAAAAAAGTTATATAATAAGGTTGCTATTGCTGATATAGATATAGTTAACCCTTATTTTAGAACAAAAGATAGCGAAGATTTGCTGAACAAAGCAAAAATAAAACTAATTTGTTCGCCTTACGCAAACTCTAACGTAGATATTCCTGCTCTTCCACAAGAAATTTATAGCGTTACCGACGATTTAAGTTTGCACGCTATTCTAGACGTGGGTGGAGACGAGCGTGGTGCGTTAGCGCTAGGTAGGGTTGCTCCTAAAATTAAGGAAGAAAATAATTACGATATGTTTTTCGTAGTTAATAAGTTTAGGCCACTTACTAGCGATATAGAAGGTGCAATAGAAGTTTTTAATGAAATTGAAAATGCTTGCAAAATTAAGTTTACGGGCATTATAAACAATTCTAATCTTGGAAGAGAAACAACGGCAGAAGACGTTATTTCTTCGGTAGAATTTGCTAAAGATTTTGCAAAAGAAGTTAATTTACCACTTATTTTAACAACGGTAGAAGAAAACTTATACGAACAATTAAAAGAGAAAATTTATAATTTGTATCCGTTAACGATGCAAAAGAAAATATAAAGGAGAAAAATTTATGGCTAATTTAACTTTTCAAGTAGATAAGTGTAAAGGCTGTGGCTTATGCGTAGATGCCTGCCCAAAAGGCGTTTTGGCACTAGCAACAGACAAAATAAATAAAAAAGGGCATCACCCTGTTGAAGCAGTAAAAATGGAAGCGTGCATAGGTTGTGCATTTTGTGCTACTATGTGCCCAGACTGCATTATTAAGGTAGAAAGGTAGGTTTTACTATGAGCGAAAAAGTTTTAATGAAAGGAAACGAAGCAATAGCAGAAGCAGCAATTAAAGCAGGTTGTAGGCACTACTTTGGTTATCCTATAACTCCACAAACGGAAATTGCAGCATATATGGCAAAAAGAATGCCTAAAATTGGTGGCACTTTCTTGCAAGCAGAAAGCGAAATTGCCGCTATTAATATGGTATACGGCGTATCTGCCGCAGGTAAAAGGGTAATGACATCTTCTTCTAGCCCAGGAATTTCACTTAAAGGTGAAGGCATTTCTTATATGGCTGGTGCAGATTTACCTGCATTAATAGTAAACGTACAACGTGGTGGCCCAGGTCTTGGTGGTATTCAACCTTCTCAAAGCGACTATTTTCAAGCAACCAAAGGTGGCGCTCACGGCGATTTCCATATGATAGTTTTAGCCCCTGCATCTGTTCAAGAAATGGCAGAACTAACGGTTAAAGGCTTTGAACTTGCCGACAAATATCGTGTTACTTCTATGATTTTAGCAGACGGCACAATGGGTCAAATGATGGAACCTGTTAGTTTAGATTTTGAATTAGCAGAAGAAGTTGAAAAACCTTGGGCTGTAACCGGCACTAAAATGGAAAGAAAGCACAATATTGTTAACTCTCTATTCTTAAAGCCAGACCAATTAGAAAAAACAAATATAGAACGTTTTGAAAGATACGAAATTATTAAGCAAAACGAAGTTAGGAATGAAGAATACCTAATGGAAGATGCAGAAATTTGTATTGCAGCGTTTGGTATTGCAGCAAGAGTTGCAAGAAACGCTATAGACGAAGCAAGAAAACAAGGTATTAAGGTAGGTTTAATTCGCCCAATAACCTTGTGGCCTTTCCCAGAACAAGCATTTGCAAATTGTGCAAACAAAGTTAAACAAATTATTTCAGTAGAACTTTCTATGGGGCAAATGATAGAAGATATTCGCCTTTCTGTAAACGGCAAAGTTCCTGTAACTTTATGTAACCGTACAGGTGGTATGATACCTTCACCAGAACAAGTTCTAAAAGCAATTATAAACGCTAACGAAGGGGGTAACAAATAATGGTAGTTTTTGATAAACCAAAAGCATTGGCAGACGTTCAAATGCACTACTGCCCAGGTTGTACTCACGGTATAGTACATAGGTTAGTAGCAGAAGTTATAGATGAATTAGGCATAGAAGGCAAAACCATAGGTATTGCGCCTGTAGGTTGTTCGGTTATGGCGTACGACTATTTTAATTGCGATATGGTAGAAGCCGCACACGGCAGAGCGCCAGCAGTTGCAACGGGTGTTAAACGTGCTAACCCAGAAAACATTGTATTTACGTATCAAGGAGACGGCGACCTAGCATCTATTGGTATGGCAGAAACGGTACACTCTGCAGCAAGAAACGAAAATATTACTATTATATTTATAAACAACGCAATTTATGGTATGACGGGTGGTCAAATGGCACCAACATCACTACCAGGGCAAATTACACAAACTTCACCATATGGCAGAAACGTTAACGAATGTGGTTTCCCTATTAAAGTTTGCGAAATGCTTTCTCAGTTAGACGGCCCTGAATATTTAGAAAGGGTTGCAGTAAACAACGTTAAAAACGTTAAAAATGCTAAAAAAGCAATTAAAAAAGCATTCCAAAACCAAGTTGATAAAAAAGGCTTTTCATTAGTAGAAGTTGTTTCAAGTTGCCCAACAAACTGGGGCTTAACACCATCTAACGCACTTAAATGGGTAGAAGAAAAAATGATACCTTACTATCCACTAGGCGTATATAAAGATAGGTCTAGTAAATAAGGAGAAAAAATTATGAATACTACACAATATTTATTCGCTGGTTTTGGCGGTCAAGGTATATTGTTTTCAGGTAAAGTATTAGCATATAAAGGCTTAACAGACGGCAAAAACGTTAGTTGGTTGCCATCTTACGGCCCAGAAATGCGTGGTGGCACGGCAAGTTGTTCGGTTATTATAAGCGACACGGCTGTAGGCTCTCCTATAGTAGAAAAACCAGACGTTTTAGTTGCTATGAACTTACCATCTTTAGACCTTTATGAAGAAAGAGTTAAAAGTGGTGGCATAATTTTCGTTGATTCTTCTTTAATAGACAGAAAAGTTAAAAGAACCGACGTAACTGCTTTCTATATTCCTGCAACCAAAATGGCATCAGATAACAACATTTCTAAACTTGCAAACGTAATTTTATTAGGTAAAGTGTTAAAAGAAACAAACGGCTTTACTAATGAACAAGGCGTTATAGACGCATTAAAGAAAGTTATTTCTGCAAAACACGCAGATATGTTAGAAATAAACCTAAACGCACTAAAATTAGGTAGAGACTATAAAGGAGAATAATTATGGAAATTTCTATTACTAAAACTACTTGCCCTGGAACGTTACCAGAAGCAAGCACGTTAGGTTTCGGTAAAGTATTTACAGACCATATGTTTATTATGGAATATAACGACCAAAAAGGTTGGCACGATGCAAAAATTGTTCCATTTCAAAGAATTGCCTTGCACCCAGCATCAACGGTTTTACATTATGGTTCAGAAATTTTTGAAGGCTTAAAAGCATATAGAACACTAGATGGTAAAGTTCAACTATTCCGCCCTATGGAAAATATTAGAAGAATGAATAGGTCTGCCGAAAGAATGTGCTTGCCACAAATTCCAGAAGACATGTTCTTAGAAGCATTAGTAAAATTTATTGATTTTGAAAAAGATTGGGTTCCTTCTGCAACCGGCACTTCACTTTATATTCGCCCATTTATGTTTGGTAACGACGAAACTTTGGGTGTTCACTCTGTTAAAAACGCAACTTTCGTAATAATAACTTCACCTGTAGGCAGTTATTATAAAGAAGGTATTAACCCTGTTAGAATTATGATAGAAGATGAAGACGTAAGGGCTGTTCGTGGTGGCACGGGCGAAGCAAAATGTGGTGGTAACTACGCAGCAAGTAATAGGGCTGGCGAAAGGGCAGAAAAGAAAGGCTATTCACAAGTTCTTTGGTTAGACGGCGTTCATAGAAAATATATTGAAGAAGTTGGCGCTATGAACGTTATGTTCAAAATTAACGGCGAAGTTGTAACACCAATGCTAGCAGGCTCTATTTTACCTGGTATTACAAGAAAATCTATTTTAGAATTACTAAGAAAGGAAGGCCACAAGGTAAGCGAAAGGTTAATTAGCATAGATGAACTTGCTAAAGCATTAGAAGAAGGCACTTTAGAAGAAGCGTGGGGCTGTGGTACGGCAGCAGTTGTTTCTCCTATTGGCGAACTTTGTTATAAAGACAAAAAATATATTATTAACAACGGCAAAATTGGTGAATTAACTCAACACCTTTACGATACTTTAACAGGTATTCAATGGGGTAGAGTTGAAGACCAATTCGGTTGGGTATATAAAATAT
>JAZOOP010000022.1:0-16553 GCA_045655065.1 Christensenellaceae bacterium | reverse complement strand
AATGAAACGTTAGTTGTGTATGATAGAGTTTCGCCTTCACCCCACGTTTCCGTTTTATTAGGAGGGTTTGTGCCAACGAATTTACAACCCACTAAACCAACGGCACAAATAGTAAATATTATTAAGGATATTATAACTTTTTTTATTCCTATTTTCATCTTCATATACCTCTATAATATTTTATCACATTTTACGTAAAATGTGCAAGTTTTTTTAAAAAAATTTTAGGGCGAAAGTTTTTCGCCCTACTGCTCTATATAGTTATGCAGAGCAGTAGGGCTTTGCACTTCTATACAGAATATATTAAACGACGATAGTTATAGTATTTTTATAATAATTTCCATTAAATAAAGAAATACCTTACCGCCGATATTAATAGTATCTACGAATAAGGTATTTTTATTCACATTTTTGTTTTTTTATTCTTCGTCTTCTGGAAGGTCTACGTTGTGGTAAACGTTTTGAACGTCGTCTAAATCTTCTAAAGCATCTATTAATCTTTGAAATTTAGCAAGGTCTTCACCAGAAAGAGAAATTTTGTTTTGTGGAACCATTGTTATTTCTGCTTCAAAGAAAGTTAAACCTTTTTCTTCTAAATATTTTCTTACTGAAGAGAAGTTTTGAACTGAGGTTTGCACTTCAAAAGCATCATCTGTAGAAATAACGTCGTCCGCACCGGCTTCTAGTGCGTATTCCATAATGATATCTTCATCCATAGTGGCAGTTCTTTCAACAATTATTAAACCCATTGTGGTAAAGGTAAACGATACGCAACCGGTATTACCTAATGAACCACCGTGTTTTCTTATGGCTGTTCTAACGAAATCTACCGTACGATTTTTATTATCTGTAAGAGTTTTAATAATTAAAGCACTTCCACAAGGGCCGTAACCTTCGTAGGTTAATTCTTCGTAGTTTGCACCACTTAATTCGCCTGCGGCTTTTGCTATACATCTTTTAATATTATCGTTAGGCATGTTGGCTGCCCTTGCTTTTGCAATAGCATCGGCAAGTTTACTATTTGTATTAGGGTCTGGATTGCCTTTTGCAGCAACTGCTATTTCCCTACCAACTTTTGTAAATATTTTACCTTTAGCAGCATCTGTTTTTGCTTTTTTTGCAGCAATATTGGCTGCATGACTATGACCTGACATATTTTTTCTCCTTTAGTTTTTTAGTAGGTACATTAAAATACCTGCTGAAACGGAAGCATTTAGGCTTTCCATTTGGTTTTCCATAGGAATACTAACTATTACGTTTGCCCTTTCTTTTGCTTCTTGGCTAACGCCTCTACCTTCGTTTCCTATAACTATACAAAAATTTTCACTAATTTTAGTTTCGTAAACGTTCTTTCCGTTCATATCGGCAACGACTAGCGGAACGTTTATTTGATTTAAGAAAGTTTTTCTGTCTACAATATGAATTTTAACCTTAAAAACCCCGCCCATACTAGCCCTAACGCTTTTAGCGTTAAAAGGGTCTGCTGTGTCGCACAAATACACGTCGTTATACCCACTCGCTGCGGCAGTTCTTATTATTGCGCCTACGTTAGAAGGATCGCTAACCCCGTCTAGCATAATGCTTTTGCCGTTAGGTAAACTAAATTCCTGTTTTGGTTTTTTTATAATGGCTAAAACGCCTTGAGGACTTACTTCCGTGCTTATATAGTTAAAAACTTCTTCTGAAACTTCTTCTACTCTAAAAATTCCATTTAGCAAGCTTTCTAAACTTTTTAAGCCGTATATCGTTCCAACTACAACTTCTATTTTAGCACCACTATAAATGGCATCTTTAACAAGTTTAGTGCCTTCTGCTAGGTAAACACCTAATTTATCTCTATTCTTTTTATCTTCTAAAGAACGAATTTGTTTTATTAGTGAGTTTTGCTTTGAAATAATCATTTTTTAACAAAATAAAGCCCACGAAAAGTAGGCTTTATACATTTTTTATATTATAAGCAAGCCTTTGCCTTTTCGCAAAGTGCAGTAAAGCCTTTTGCATCGCATATTGCTATGTCTGCTAAAACTTTTCTGTTTAAGTTTATGCCTGCCTTTTTAAGACCAAACATAAGTTTGCTATAAGATAAACCGTTAATTCTTGCAGCAGCGTTAATTCTTGCAATCCATAATTGACGGAAATCTCTTTTCTTTAGTTTTCTACCAATGTAAGCATACTTTTGAGCCTTCATTACGGCTTCACGTGCTACTCTGTATCTTTTGCTTCTGCCACCAAAATAACCTTTGGCTAATTTTAATATTTTTCTACGCTTCTTAACAGCGTTTACTGCTCTTTTAATACGCATAATTCTTCTCCTTAATTACTTGTTGTAGATAAGTGTTTTCATTGTCTTTGCTTGAGTTGCATCTACGTATGCTCCATCGCAAAGGTTATTCTTTCTCTTTCTATCTTTTTTAGTTAAGATGTGGTTCTTTCCTGAACAAGACCTTTTAATCTTGCCAGATGCTGTTACTTTAAAACGCTTTTTAGCAGCACTTTTAGTTTTCATTTTTGGCATAACTATACCCTCCGTTGTTTATTTTTTATGCTTTAGCAGGGGCTAACATCATCCAAATGTTTCTGCCCTCTGTAAGTGGTTGTTTTTCTATAACGCCAAAGTCTTTTACAAGTTCAAAAAACTTTTGCATTACTTCTACACCTAAATTTGAGTACGCCATTTGACGACCACGCATACGAATAGAAACTTTTACTTTGTTGCCTTGCGATAAAAACTTTTGCGTTTGCTTTGCTTTTACGTTAAGGTCGCCTACGTCTATCGTCATAGAAAGTTGTACTTCTTTAATTTCTGTGACTTTTTGATTTTTCTTTACTTCTTTTGCACGTTTGGTTTGTTCAAATAAAAACTTGCCGTAATTCATTATTTTACAAACCGGTGGTTGAGCGTTAGGTGAAATTTTAACTAAATCTAACCCAGCATCGTCTGCATGTTGTTGTGCTTCCCTAGAAGAAACTATACCAAGTTGTTCGCCGTTTTCGCCTATTAAACGAACTTCTTTATCTCTTATTTCTTCGTTAATTTGATGTTCTTTTTTAATGGTACTATACCTCGCTATATTTTTATAAACTTTTTAGTTTATTTAACAAAAAATAGGTCGCTTTAAGAAAAAAGCGACCTAAAAATAGCAAAATTGCGTAATAAAACACTAATTTGTTATTGAGCCAGTTACCTTAATTAGTGCTGGCGAGAAGGGCCTCTTCTTCTTTAAGCATTAACATAATACTACAAAAATACCCCTTTGTCAAATATTTTTGCATACTTTTTTTAATTTATTAAAGTGGTTTTATTCTTCTATAATTGCAGTCTCAGCAAAACGCCTTACCGATTCTAGTGCGTTTATACAGGATTCTAACTTCTCGTAACTTTCGCCTATACATATAACCGATTTTTTTGCATTTCTTAGTTTATAATAAAACCTACCAAATTTATCTTTATCTATTATAAAATTGCCGTCTTTACTATTCTTTTTAACGGAAGTAATAGCGTTTTTGGCAGAAGTTTTTGTTGAAACCCCTTCGGTTACCAACATAACTTGCCCGTTAGATGCGTATAACTTTGCTACAAAATTATTTTCGGCATCTTTTTCTATTTTCCACTTGCCGTTAGTTCCCTTTTTAATTTCATATTTTTCTATGGCTAAAGGAACGTAATCTACGTAGTGGTTTCCTGTAATAACTTCTTCAGTAATTTTAGAGTTTTTAGCAATTCTTTTAACGCTTTCTACGGCTTTATTGCATTGTTCTAACGTTTGGTAAATTTCGCCAACACACAACAGTTTGTTTTGAGAAGATTTTAACTTATAATAATATTTATTTGCCTTATCGTTATAAATAACAAATTTGCCTATTTCTACGTTTTTAATTATTGTTGCAATGCCGTTTCTTGCGCCTTCTTCAGTAGAGTAAATTTCGCTAGTTAGCATTATTCCACCATTACTTGCTAACAATTTAAATATATATTCGCAATTGCTTTTTTCTTCAACTACCCATTTTCCGTTAAGTTGTTTTGGTTGCTTTTTATTTGGTTCTTCTTTTATTTCTTGTTCGGCAACCTTTTCTTCAATAGGCTCTTCTTCCGTTTCTTCAGTTTCAACCTTTTTATCGTTAGCAACTTCGTTTTCCCTTATAGAGTTAACGGCTTGTTCTACTTTTTGTTCTTCCGTTACCGAAAGTTTTTCTAACACTTCCTTTTCGGTTAGGTTTTCTTCAGGTTTATTCATAACCTTTTTATTTTTTGCTTTGGCACAAGCAACCGAAGTTATTATAATAGCAATTAATACTACGAATATTGCAACTAACAACAAAAACATAGTTTGGTTTTCAATAACCCAATTTTTTACATTTTCAATAAAGTTTACTGCTAATATATTATACATTTTTTTCTTTTGCTCCTAATGCTAGTTTTTAGCACCATCGTTAAAATATATTATACCAAGAGTATTTGCTCCACAATGGCTAGAAATTGTACAACCTGCCCTTGTTTTATAAATTTTCTTAAAGCCCATTTCCTTACAAGCGTTTTCTGCATTTGCTACCATTTCGTCTGTTGCAGAACTATACGTAATAAAAACCCTTTCTAAATCTGGTGTATTAAAATCAGCAAACAAGTCTTGAGCGTATTTTTCAATTACACTATTAATATTGCCACGATATTTTTTATCCGTACCCATTTTGCCATCTTTAAGAATTATTCTTGGGCGAATTTTAAGTAGGTTTGCACCAAATAAAGAAAGCGCGTTACATCTGCCACCTTTATACAAATAATCTAACCTTTCTACAATAAAACTTGCTTGAATGCTAGCCGTTCTTTCTTGAACTTTCTTTTGAATTTCTTCTGGGGCTAAACCTTCGTTTGCTAGTTCTCTTGCATATATTGCTAACAAACCAATACCTGTTGTAAGGCTTTGGCTATCTACAACGTAAACGTTTTCTACGTTTTTGCTAGCCCTTTCTGCGTTGCCACAAGAAGATGATATACCACTAGATAGTGCTATATGTACAACTGCATCGTATTCCTTTCTTAATCCTTCAAAGAATTCGGTATATTCATATTCGTTTAATGCCGTTGTTTTTGGCAAAATACCGTTCTTATCTACAAAAGCGAAAATGTCTTCTGGTGTAATTTCGCCGTCTTTAATCATTTGGTCGCCAAGCACAATTTCAAATGGTATAATTTTAATATCGTTTTCAGTTAATAATTCTTTAGTTAAGTCGCAAGTTGTTTCTGCGGAAATTGCTATTTTCATTTTTATTTCTCCAATAAGTAGAATTTTACTTTTATTATTTTAACATTTTTTTATTTTTTTTTCAAGCATTATTAACTAATTTTTATTTTTTTAGAAAATATGGGAGTTTTACCGTGGAAAATTTTTGTAATTGCTTGCTTTTGTTTACTATTAAGTGTTATTATATATAGGTAAAACATATAGGAGTTATATTTATGAATTATATTAACGGGCAAATTGAATCAACCACGGTTGCTTTTGAAGATTTTGCTAAATACAACGAACAAGTAGTAACCGTTAAGGGCTATATTCACAGAATTCGTGAAATGACGGGCTTTTCTTTTATTATTTTAAGAACCCACAACCAAACTATTCAATGCGTTTACGCGCCAGAATTTTCTTCTTACCGCTTTGATGAAACTATTACTGAAGAAACTTGCGTAGAAATTAAAGGTAAAGTAGTTTGCAGTAAAGACGCTAAGGGTAACGACAGATATGAAATTCAAATTCACGATATAAAAGTTTTATCTCGTCCAAAAGAATTATTGCCTATAGTAGTAAATAAAAAACAATTAGATAATATTCAACTAAACACTATTTTAGACCTACGCCCAATATCTTTAAGAAACCCTAAACAAAGGGCAATTTTCAAAATTCAAGAAGGTATTCAAAGGGGTTTTAGAGAGTTTTTAAGCCAAAACAATTTTACCGAAATTCACTCGCCTAAAATTAACTTTGCTGGCGCTGAAGGTGGCACTAACGTTTTTAAATTAGATTATTTTGGTAAGGAAGTTTACCTTGCACAATCTCCACAATTATACAAGCAAGCAATGGTTGGCGTTTACGAAAGAGTATTTGAAATTGCACCTGTTTTCCGTGCAGAACACCACGATACTTCTAGGCACTTAAACGAATATATTTCTATGGACTTTGAAATGGGCTTTATTAACGACTTTACCGACATTATGAATATGGAAACGGGTGCGTTAAAATATATTATGAATTTATTGAAAACGGAATACCAAAACGAAGTTGAACTTCTTAAAATAGATATTCCTGAAATAGATTCTATTCCTTCTATGAAGTTTATGGACGCAAAAGAACTTTTAATGAAAAAGTTTAAATATCAACCTACCGACATGAAAGACTTTGACCCTCAAGAAGAAGAACTTTTGGGTAAATACGCTAAAAAAGAACTTAACAGCGACTTTATTTTTATTACCCACTACCCTTCTAAAAAACGCCCTTTCTACACTATGGACGACCCAGCAGACCCAGAATATACACTTTCTTTTGACCTATTGTTTAGGGGCTTAGAAATTACTTCTGGTGGCCAAAGGGTTAACGATTACGACGAACAGGTTGCTAAAATGGTTAAGTGCGGTATGAACCCAGAACTATTTGAAACTTACCTAATGTTCCATAAATACGGCGCTCCTCCACACGGCGGTTTAGGGCTTGGTTTGGAAAGGTTAACTATGCACCTACTAGGCTTTAAAAACGTTAGAGAAGCAACCCTATTCCCAAGAGATATTAATAGGGTTACACCATAATTAAAAACCAATTTTTTACAAAAGCACTTTAAGTTCAATTAAAGTGCTTTTTTGTTTTCTAAATAGAAAAAATTGGTAAATAACTTATTAAAAGTGTTGACAAATTATTTTATGTGTATATAATAGAATTAGCACTTAAATACTAAGAGTGCTAAAACAAGGAGGCATTATTATGAAAGTTATACCATTATTTGACAAAGTTGTTGTTGAATGTGTAGAAACTGAAGAAAAAACTAAAAGTGGGTTTATATTACCATCTGCATCACAAGAAAAGCAACAAATGGCTAAAATTGTAGCCGTTGGCCCTGGTGGAATTGTTGATGGCAAAGAAATAGTTATGCAAGTTAAGGTTGGCGATACCGTGCTTTATTCTAAATACGCAGGTAGCGAATTTAAAGTAGACGGCAAAGAACTAACCATTATTCGCCAAAGCGATATTTTGGCAATAGTTGAATAATTTTAAGGAGATTTATTATGGCTAAACAATTAAAACACGGCGAAGAAGCAAGAACTGCACTTAAAAATGGTGTAGATACCCTTGCAAATACCGTAAAAATTACTTTAGGACCAAAAGGTAGAAACGTTGTTTTAGATAAAAAATACGGTTCTCCTCTAATTACTAACGACGGTGTTACCATTGCAAAAGAAATAGAATTAGAAGACGCATTTGAAAACATTGGTGCTGGCCTAGTTAAGGAAGTTTCAACCAAAACTAACGACGTTGCGGGCGACGGAACTACTACTGCAGTAGTACTAGCGCAAGCAATTATTAACGAAGGCTTAAAAAACGTTACTGCAGGCGCTAACCCTGTTATTCTTAAAAAGGGTATTTCTGGTGCTGTTGCAGTTGCTGTTAAAGAACTAGAAAAAATTAGCAAACCTATTCAAAACAAAAACGATATTTGCCAAGTAGCATCTATTTCTGCAGGCGACGAAACTATTGGTGGCTTACTTGCAGATGCTATGGAAAAAGTTGGTAAAGACGGCGTTATTACCATTGAAGAAAGCAAAACTATGAAAACGGAACTAACAACCGTTGAAGGTATGCAATTTGATAGAGGTTATGCTTCTGCTTATATGGTTACTAATACCGATAAAATGGAAGCAGTTTTAGAATCTCCTGTAATATTAATTACCGATAAAAAGATTTCTTCTATACAAGAAATTTTACCTATAATTGAACCTATTGCTCAACAAGGGATGCGTTTACTTATTATTGCTGAAGACGTTGAAGGAGATGCTCTTGCAGCGTTAGTAGTAAACAAACTAAAAGGTATTTTCAACTGCGTAGCAGTTAAAGCCCCTGGCTTTGGCGACAGAAGAAAGGCTATGCTAGAAGATATTGCTATTTTAACGGGTGGTACGGTTATTTCTTCTGAACTAGGTTACGACTTTAAAGACGTTACCCTAGATATGTTAGGAAGGGCTGGCACGGTTAAAGTAGATAAAGATAACACTACTATTATTAACGGCGCAGGCGACCCAAGGCAAATTGATGCTAGAAAACAAGCAATTAAAGCACAAATTGCAGAAACTACTTCTGATTACGATAGAGAAAAATTACAAGAACGCCTTGCTAAACTTGCAGGTGGCGTAGCAGTTATTAACGTTGGTGCTGCTACTGAAGTTGAAATGAAAGAAAAGAAACTTCGTATTGAAGACGCTCTTAACGCAACTAAGGCTGCCGTTCAAGAAGGTATTGTTCCTGGTGGTGGTATTGCACTTATTTCTACTGTTAAGGCTATTAAAGAATATGCCGAAACACTTTCAGGCGACGAAAAAACGGGTGCAACAATAATTCTTAACGCTGTTCAAGCCCCACTTAAACAAATTGCACTAAACGCAGGTTTAGACGGCGCTGTTATATTAAACGAAATATTAAAATCTAACAAACCAAATTTTGGGTTCAACGCTTTAACTAACGAATACGTAGATATGGTTGAATGTGGTATTATAGACCCTACTAAAGTTACCCGTTCTGCCCTAGAAAATGCTGCATCTGTTGCAGGCGTATTCCTAACCACCGAAGCCGTTGTTGCCGACGTTAAAGAACCAGAAGTTCCACAAATGCCAGGCGCTGGTATGGGCGGTATGTATTAATATAAAAGTTGTTTTTAACAAAACAAAAAGGTTATCTTCTATTCAAGATAACCTTTTTTTATTTGCTATTTATTTTATTATTCTGTTCTTAAAGCAACAACAGGGTCTTTTTTAGCAGCAACGCTTGCTGGTATTAAACCTGCAGTTAAAGTTAGAACTACGCTTACTAGTATTAAAATTAGCGCTGATATAGGGTTTAATATTGCTAGTTGCCCTACGCCTTCTACTAAAACGCCTAGAATTATGTTAATTGGAATACATATTAAATACGTTACGCCAACACCTATTAAACCGGCAAATAAACCTATTAAGAAAGTTTCTGCATTAAATACGTTAGAAACTTCTCTTTTAGAAGCACCTATTGCCCTTAACACACCTATTTCTTTAGTTCTTTCTACTACTGAAACGTAGGTTATAATGCCTATCATTACACTAGAAACTATTAGCGAAATAGAAGTAAATGCAATTAAAATATAAGTTACGGCGTCTACCATAGTTGATAGAATTGAAAACATCATATTCATTGTGTCAGCATACGAAATAATGTTTAACGACTCTTTTGCATCATTTTCGTCGTACCTAGCGTTCCAATCTTCTATTGCTTGTTTAATAACTTCTTTAGAATCAAAATCTTTTGCGTAAATTTTTATTTCAGACGGAGTATCTTTACCTGCAAGTTGGCGCATCGCTAATTTTTGTTCACCTACAGTTGCAGTAAATAAGCCTTTAAAATTAGTTTTTGCAAAATTAACAATTTCCGTATCTTTATTAACTTCAACAACCTTTTCGCCTAAAGCCTTGGTATAGCAAAGCCCCGTTTTTAATATGCCTTCTACGTTTGGTTTTGCACGAAGAATACCAACTATTCTAACTTCTTCTAAGCCTTCTTGCGTTGCAGTTAAAGTATTTTTAGCAAACTTATCTGAACCCTCTACCCTTTCATACATTAAATCGTTATTGGCTAAATAAAGTTTTTTTCCTTCGTTTGTATCGGTGGTAACAATTTTAGAAAAATCTACCGTTTCGCTATCTCTAAAAGTAACCGTTCCATCACTTTTAATATCGGCAGGAATTAAGCCTAAAAACGCTAAGGTCATATCGCCTACACCATTAAAACTATCTACAACTAAAACGGCTTCGTTGCATCCGTTTTCTTCAAAAGATGGCATTTTTCCATACAACACGTCGTATTGTTCTTCTATTAGCGCCTTACTATTTGGAATTTGGTCTACGGTTGGTATGAATTGGCGAACGAAGTCTGTATTTAGCCCCAACGCATCTAGCAATACTTGGTTGTATTTGCTTTGAATAGCACTCATAACGTCGTCAATAGAAGCAAAATTGCTTTCGGTTAAAGGCTCGCCGTCTACCGTTACGTCAAAGTTTGCATACAAATACTTAGTCATATCGTAACCATATTCAAATTCTATATCATGGTAATATTTAGAATCTATTTCATTTAAATAATCTATAAAGCCATTAGAATTATCTAATTTATTGCTCTTTAACATACCCTTTAGTTTAGAAAAGGCTTCTTCTACGAAAACGTTATTTAATTCAGGATATTTTTCGGTAGCATCAGTATAAAGCATATTAGAAAATGAAGATAAATCTACCGAATTTTCGCTTATTCTTAACGGGTAAGTAGATAAACTTTCCGTTTGCATTTTAGCCATATAGGTATTAAAACCACTAGATATTGCTAAAACCAACGCAACGCCTATTATACCAATAGAGCCTGCTAAACTTGTTAAAATTGTTCTTGCCCTTTTAGAAAATAAGTTCTTTAAAGAAAGTTTTAACGCAGTAAAAAAGGACATTTTTGGCTTTCTTTGTTTTTTTGCTTGTTCTAGTTCGGCTGTTTCTAGCGGGTTAGTATCGCTTATTTTTTCGCCGTCTAGTAAATTTATTATTCTAGTAGAATATTTCTTTGCTAGTTCTGGGTTGTGGGTTACCATAATAACTAGCCTATCTTTAGCAACTTCTTTTAATAAATCTAATACTTGCACACTTGTTTCAGTATCTAGTGCGCCGGTAGGTTCATCGGCTAAAATTATTTCAGGGTCGTTAATTAGTGCCCTTGCAATAGCAACCCTTTGCATTTGCCCACCAGAAAGTTGGTTAGGTAGTTTATTTTCTTGCCCTTTTAAACCAACCTTTTCTAAAATGGTAAGCGCCCTTTTAACTCTTTCTTTCTTTTCTACACCAGAAATGGTTAACGCTAATTCCACGTTAGAAAGTACGGTTTGGTGTGGAATTAAATTATAGGTTTGGAATACGAAACCAATGCTGTTGTTCCTATACCTATCCCAATCGGCATCTTTATATTTTTTTGTTGATATGCCGTTAATAATTAGGTCGCCAGAAGTATACCTATCTAAGCCACCAACAATATTAAGCATGGTTGTTTTACCACAACCAGACGGCCCTAAAATAGATACGAACTCGTTTTTTCTAAAACTTATATCTACACCCTTAAGTGCGTGCACTTGGTTTTCGCCCGTGCCATATATTTTAACTATATTTTCTAGTTTTAACGCACATTTTTCCATTTGTTTTTCTTTTTTACTAACACTCATTGTAAAATACCTATAATTATAATATTTCTGCTATTTTTTTTACAAACTCACCAGCATCTTCTATAGCAAGCCCTTCTATTAACCTTGCGCCGTTATAAAGTATTATTGCGTAGGTTTTTAGGCTTTCTTTGTTAGTTGCGTAAAGTTCTTTTAATTTTTCTAAAACTTTATGTTCGGCATTTATTTCTAAAATTTTATCTGCCTTAATTTTTTCGTTAGAATTTGGCATTGCGTTTAGAACCTTTTCCATTTCTATAGAAAGTTCGCCTGCTGAAGTTAAACTTGCAGGGTAAGAAACAAGGTTTTTAGAAAGCCTTACTTCCTTTACTTCTTCGCCTAAACTTTCTTTAATAAAGGCTAACATATCTTTAACTTCTTCGCTCTTTTTAGTTAGTTCTTTCTTTTCTTCTTCGGTAGTTAAAGAAAAGTTTGCTTCGCCAACGCTAACTAATTTTTTGCCTTCGTATTCGTTTAATAGTTTTGCAACGAATTCATCTACTCCGTCTTTGAAATACAAAATTTCATAACCTTTGTCTTTTGCTAGTTCTATTTGAGGAAGTTTAGAAATTTTTTCGTAACTTTCGCCAGAGGCATAGTAAATTTCCGTTTGTTTTTCATCCATACCCTTAACGTATTCGGCTAAGGTTACTAGTTTTTCTTTTCTAGATGAATAGAACATAAGTAAATCTTTTAACTTATCTTTGTTCATTCCAAAACCAGCGTATGCGCCAAACTTAATGCTTAAACCAAATTCAGCAAACATTTTTTCGTAGTCTTCTCTTTCGGTTTCTAACATTTTCTTAAGTTCTTGCAAAATTTTCTTTTCTAAACTATTTGCTATTGCTTTAACTTGCCTATCTTGTTGCAAAATTTCCCTAGAGATGTTTAAAGAAAGGTCTGCGCTATCTACAATCCCTTTAATAAACCCAAAATAATCTGGCAACAATTCTTCGCAGTTTTCCATAATCATAACGCCGTTGCAATATAGTTTTAAACCTTTTTTGAAATCTTTAGAATAATAATCTATTGCAGGCTTAGATGGTATAAACAACAATGCGTCGTAGTTAACCATACCTTCTATTTTTGCGTAAACGCTTTTTAAAGGTTCGTTAAAATCGTGAAATTCGCTTTTATAAAATTCAGCAAGTTGTTCTTTAGAAACTTCAGCCTTTTGTTTTTTCCATAGTGGCACCATACTATTTATGGTTTCTAACTCTTTAACTTGTTCGTATTCTGGCTTTTCTTTAGGGCTACCCTCTTTAATTTTAGAACGGGTAAGTTCCATATTAATTGGGTGCCTAATATAGTCGGAATACCTTTTTATTAGGCTTTGAAGAGTATATTCTTCTAAATATTTAGAATATTTTTCATCTTCGGTATCGGCTTTTAAGGTTAAAATAATTTTAGTGCCTACTCCGTCTTTTTCTATTTCTTCAATAGAATAGCCTTCTGCACCTTTGCTTTGCCATTTATATGCTTTTTCGCTATTAAAGGCTTTAGTTAAAACTTCTACCTTTTCGGCTACCATAAACGCAGAATAAAAACCTACGCCAAACTGACCAATAAGTTCTGTTTTTTCTTCCTTTTCTTTCTTAAAAGCAAGCGTGCCAGATTCTGCAATCGTTCCAAGGTTTTTTTCTAAATCTTTATCCGTCATACCAATGCCGTTATCTTCTATTATAAGTTGCCTGTTTTCTTTATCAACTAAAATATTTATGCAAAAATTAGAAACTACTTGGTTATTAGTTAAAGAAATAAATTTTAATTTATCAATAGCGTCAGATGCGTTTGAAATTAGTTCCCTTAAAAATATTTCTTTGTTGGTATAAATTGAATTTATCATTAAGTCTAGTATTCTTTTAGATTCCGTTTTAAATTGTTTCATTGTACTTCCCTTTATATTAAATTTATATATAATTTAACATTATATATTATAGCCTTTTTACTTTTTTTGTCAACCTTATTCCACTTTCTAAATTTAAAATATTAAAAGGGCTAAGTTATTGCCCTTTTAATAATTAGTCAATTTCAATAAATTTGGTTTTTTCTTCTGGTTTAGTTTCTATTTCTACTTCTAAAATTCCGTCGTTCAGTTTTGCTTTTATACCCTTTTCGTCTACGTTATCTCCAATAAAAAATGCTCTACTTACGTTATAATTACGCTCTCTTAAAAGATATTCTTCCTTTTCTTCTTGGTTTTTAACGGCAGTAATTGTTAAATACCCGTCTTCTAGTTTTAATTTTATATCTTCTTTATTAAAACCAGGTAAGTCTACCATTAAATTATAACCTTTTTCCGTTTTAAACATATCTGCTTTCATACCTACTAGTTCGCCGTTAAATATTACAGGGCTTAAAAAGTTATTAAAAGCATCTCCAAAAAAACCAAATAAATCGTTATTGTTTTTCGTTAAAAAATTTCTCATAATTACCTCCTTTTTATTTAACGAATTTAGCACTCTTTTGTTTAGAGTGTTAGCACTCTTGTGTGTTGACTGCTAATTCTTATTATAATTAAATTTTTTCCCTTGTCAAGTATTTAAGACAAAAAATTTTAAAAAAATTAACGCACCATTTTCGGTGCGTTAGATATAACATAAATTTTTAACGTTAAACGTTTTGTAAAATATATTCTACGTAAAGTTTTGCAATGTTTACTCCGGTTACCCTTTTGCTTTCTTCAAAAAACGCGTTAGAGTTAACCTCGCAAACGTAAACTCCGTTTTTATCTTCTAAAAGGTCTACCCCGCAATAGTCTAAATTAAGGGCAACGGCACAATTTTTAGCAACTTCTAGTAAATGTGGCACGGCTTGTAGTTCTATTTTTTCACCTACGCCACCAAGTGCTATGTTAGAGCGAAAATCTGTTTTATTTACCCTTTTCATACAAGAAACAGGTTGCTTACCTATGCAAATTACCCTATAATCTACACCACTTTCGCCAACCTTTTGTTGGTAAATATGTGGGGTTAGTTTTAATTCTTCTGCTATATTTAACAATTCTTCATAGTTTTCGGCTTTATAAACGGAACTACCCATAGAACCAAAACTACCTTTAACTATTAGTGGGTAACCTAGTTCTTTTTCTATTTCTTTTAGCCAAGTTTGGTTAAGTGGGCTTTCTTTTCTATAGCAAACGGGTGCAAAAAAGGTTTTAGGAATTTTTATTCCGTTTTCTTCTAAGGCAATACAGGTTTCACCCTTATCGTCGCAAACCCTAATTGCATCGTGAGAGTTAAATAGCCTTAACCCTAAATTTTCTAATTGCTTTGAAAGGTATTTATCTTTATCTAAAAAAATGCCGAAAGCATAATCTTTTATTTTATTTTTTCTAACAAGTAAAAAACCATCGGTAATAATATCTATACCGATGCCTTTTTTTGAAAATTCTTGCTGTAGGTTTTGCGCTTGGGTAATGCTTTGCGTAGGTTTAGAATAAGCATTTACAAAAATTGCGCCTTTAATTTGTTTCATATAAAAAGTCCCCAACACTTTTATTTTATCTTTTTTTAAGACTAAAGTCAATACGATTAGAGAAAATTTTGTAAGTAAAATTTTTAAAAAGTATATTGACACTCATCACCCCACAATGTTAAAATATAGTTGAAAAAAGAAACATTCAAATAAATTTTAGGAGGACAGACCAAAAGTTTAAGTTAGAGAAAACCTTAATCAAAAAAATTTTAGGAGGACAGACCAAAAATTTAGGTAAGTAAAAACTCGCACTAAAAACTTAAGGGAGGATAGACCAATGTACAGTGAAGATATATCCCTAATTAGTTTCGCTAGGGATTTTAACTAAAAACCAATTTTGTTTGGCAGTTAATTTAACGCAAACGTGTTTATAATAAACGTTAAGGTTTTATAAAAATCTTTTGCGAAACGAATTTATAAACTTAATATATAACGAGTTTTATTAACTCAATTAGAAAAAATAATAAATAATAGAAAATTAAATCCTTAATAACAAAACTTCATACATCATCAAAAAAGCCTTGCAAAATGCAAGGCTTTTAACTTTGACTTTTCCCTACCCTAATTTTATTTATAAGCATTAACGTTTTAACTATATTTCAAAAACGTCCATAGCCATTAGAAAACCAAACCTAAAACCTTCTATATAATAACGTTCGTTTTCAATTAACGTAAGCTCACCAATAGCATTTTCTAACTTTTTATAAATTTTTAAAATTTTAGGTTTTTGACTTAATTTCTTAAATAAAAGTTCTTCGTTCTTAATAATAGCACTTAAAACCAACTTTTCTTCGTTTTCAATTTTAATTGTTTCATTTACACCACGATTTCCATAATACATATCTTTAATTGCTGAATATTTTTTCATAATATCTCCTTATTTTTTGAAAATGCACCTATATAGGTGCAATAATATAATACAATGTTGTTATAATAATGTCAAGCAAATTGCACTTAAATAGGAGTAAATATTTTGAATAATATAATTGAAACAGCAGTAGGAAACAATATACGTAAATTAAGAGAAAAAGCGGGCATTACGCAAGAAACACTTGCAACGAAATTACAGTTGCTTGGTTGCAACATTACTAGAAGCGCACTTGCAAAAATTGAAGTTGGGCAACGACACCTTTATCCAGATGAAATTATTTGCTTAAAAAACATATTGAAAGTTTCGTATGACGAGATTTTTAACGTAAACTAAAACTTTATTTTTTTATTTATGCAAAATAAAAGCACCATATTTTTCACAAGTAATGAATTATATGGTGCTATTTTTTTACACTAAATACGTTTAATTATAAATTAGTTATTTTTCTAAACTTTCTATATATAAACAAGCGTTGGTTGCCGCTACTGCCCCGTCGCCTACTGCAGTTGCTACTTGGCGAACTGCTTTAGTTCTGCAATCGCCTGCAACGTATAAGCCTTCAGTTTTAGTTTTACAACTTTCGTCTGCAATAATGTAACCATCTTTGTCTAAATCTACGTAAGGTAAGAAAGGTTTATTATCTGGAATTTGACCTATCGCAATAAATACTGCAGGAATTTCGTGGCGTTTGATTTCACCGTTGGCATCTTTATATAATATTGCCTTTAATTCGTCC
>JAZOOP010000021.1:0-3272 GCA_045655065.1 Christensenellaceae bacterium | reverse complement strand
ATAAATAACGTTATCTTCTTTATTATCTTCATAGAATTCTATAAAGTCTTCGTAGTCGCTTGTAGAAATATATAATCTTTGACAAACTTCTTCAGGCGTACCTTCTAAGTCTTCTTCCTTAACGTCGTAAATGGCTTTAATTCCGTCAAACGTTTCTACGTGCCACGTTCCTGTTCCAAACCATTTTTGCAACCACGTTTGCGAAAGAACTTCGCTTCTAAGGTCAAAAGTTTCTTCGGCAGATATTTCTGCAACGGTCCAATTATCAGCAACACTTTCAAATAAGCACCTAGAATATTTACCGTTAACAAGTTCCCCACCATAAATAGCGCTTGCTTCTGCAACCTTTTGTTTTATTTCTTCGCTTTTAACTACCCAATCTTCTGCAGAATTCTGACTAAAATCTGTTGCAAACATTAAATATAAAGGGTTAATAGTAAGCCCTGTTTCTTCACGTTCTGCGTAATAAGTAACCCCACTTGCGCCAAAAGACAAATCGCCTTCATATGTTGGGTCGCACGAAACGCCACCTATTATTGGCGAATAAAACTTATAATTCCCTATATAAGCATACTCTAAATTGGTTAGGTCTTCTTTGCCTAAATACTCTAAAATAGCGTTGTAGGCTTCTTCGTTGCCGGTAACTAAAGCAGGTTTAAGAACTGCATCTAGCCATTGCGCCTTAATTTTAGTTAAAACACCGTTCTTTTCTACCATTTCTTTTGGAACGGCAAAATATACGCTGTTTAAACTATCTTGTGTAAACTTGCCATTTTCGTTTGTTCCTTCCGGTCTATATTGCGTTGCTTTAACTTCTAGGTTTAACGTTTCTAAGCCTTCCGTTCTACACGCTAGCGTGCTTTCGCTAACGTTGTTTGGCCCATAACCTTTAGCGTAACCACTATAAAAATACGTGGTGCTAACGTCTTGGTCTGAACCATTTAGCGCATTGGCAGAAAGAAGTTCTACACCAGAAACGTCGTAACGTCTTTCATGGCTATTTAAATTAGCATAAATTTCGTTGTTTTTATCTATTACTTTGAATTTATAAAACAACCTGGCATAATCGCCTTCGCTTGCGCCACAAAGTTTAAGGTTAAACTTTTTATAGTCGTTAGGCTCGCCTTGCGCATTATACCCTACTGCCATTTGAATAGAATTTAAATATGTATTATCTATAAGTTCTTCACCAGTTGGGTTATAAACGTAAACAAAAAGCGTAAAGTTTTGACTTTTAGCGCTATCAAACGAATAGCAGTATTCGTAAAATTTAACTATTTTTGTTTGCCCTTTTTGGTCATAAGGGTATTTAGAAATATCAAAACTTTCGTCTGCTTGCAAGTCTTCTAAGGGGCTTGTCTTTTCAAAATTTAACGTGCTATCTTCAGCCTTAACGTTGAACGATGCACTTGCCATAGAAGTTAATAGAACGAATAAAATCGCTAAAAAAGACGTTATCTTAAATAAAACGTTGTTTAATTTTTTTGTCTTCATTAAAAAACTATCTCCCCAGGCAACGTTACTAACAATTCGTTCATAATAGCAAAATTTATAATGTAAAGATTTTCGTTTTCTTTATCACTTACGTAGAACGAAAATAAAAGCGCTACGCTATTAACTTTATCTTCTGGCACGTTTACAGTTTTACCTTCGTAAATTTTTTCTAAAACGTTTTTAACGCTTTCTTCTGGCGCTAATGTTAGTGTAAATTCGTTTTCTTTTATTTCAAGGTTAAAACCGTTTTGTAAGTTTAACTCTGCAAAAAACTGTTTACTTGCGCCTTCAACGCTAAACGTAAAATTGTTTTCCGGGTTCTCTACGTTTGGTAGCACGTTAAGGTTAAACTCTTTGCTAACCTTAAACGTGTAACTATTACCTTTTGGCAGGTGTAAACTTACTGAACTTTCGCATATTGCGCCGTTCGGCAACTCTACGTAGAACTCGCTTGTTTCTTCCTTTAACTTAAAAAAGTAAATAGCGCCTAGCCCTATTGCTATTAAAATAAGTACTATAAACAGCCCTACTATAAATTTTTTCATACTAGAACACTAAATTGCCTTTATCTAATGAAACGTCTGTAACAACTGCTTCTGGCCTAACGTTTATAGTTTGGCTTAAACCAGAATTCTTTTCTGTTACTGTAATTGAATAATAAGGAATAGCGCCATTATAGTCAGTGAAAGTAAATTGTGCCATTGACCTTCCACTTGTTCTATAAAAACTCATTGCTTCAAATGACTTTATTGAATTTATTTTAAGTGTTCCGTCTTCAACACGTGCAGTACAACAATATTCTGCATTCTTGGCTTCATAGTCCCATGTTTCTTCAGGTTGTATTACGCCATTAATAGTTTGTTCAACTTTTAGATATAATCTGCCAACCCCAACGTTTGTTACTTCCCAACTTCTAACGTATTCATCAGTAACAACGCCAAAAATATTGTTTAATGCTAGGTCAAAGTTGTAGGTTTGCCCTATTGGTAGGTTTATAATATCAACGCCCCAGTCTTCGTCATATTCTTTTGTACCACCTTCTTGAACTATATTAAACGTGCTAGGTTTGCCTAAATATGTAACTATACAACGTGCGCTAAAGTCACCAACCCTTGTTGTGCAAGTAACTACTATTGTAGAACCAGGAAAGGCCCTATAACATTTAACACTTGCAACGTTAGAGCCGTCTGACGTTGGCGTAACTGTTACATAGTCGGTAACGTTGCCACTGTTTTCGCCTTGGTTGTTTAAATACCACTCTACAGACCAGTCTAAACTTTTGTCTGGTGCGGCTTCTGGTAGAACGGTAGCAGTTAACGTTTTTTCTACGTAGTTTTCTTGCACGCTTTCTGCAGATGCAGTAACGAACAAAGAAAGTTTACTTGCGCCGTTATTAGTTGGCGCAGGGCTAAAAGTAAACATGCTAAAGCACGTTAGCGCTACAAGTGTTGCGCATACAAACGTTATTAAAACGTTTTTTACTTTGTTGCTAATTGTTGTTGTTTTTTTCATTTTTATATCTCCTTAAAATAAATTTACAAAAAAATCACTTATTGTCTTTTCCCATAAGGCTAACTCTTCTCTCCACGGTACGCCTTTTATAAATGCAACCGTCATACTGAGTATGCCATATAGTGCAATGGCTAATATAATTCCAAAAATTATATACTTAATTACGTCTAAAACCTTCATATCTTTTCCTTATATAAAACTCAAAATATTTTTTGGCGTTCTCCCCTGGCATTACGCCAGGAGCGCCAAAAGGATATTTTTATGAG
>JAZOOP010000020.1:0-14942 GCA_045655065.1 Christensenellaceae bacterium | reverse complement strand
CGTAGATTCGAAGCACATTGTTTTTGCTTGTTGAATAGCCGTCAAATTCTGTTTCAAAGTCTAGTTCGCAAGCACTTTCGCAGGAAAATTCAAGGATTTTTACAACTTGGTCATTAAGAAGAAAATAAATATGATGATTGCTTGTTTTTCGTGATACGCTAATTTTTAGTTTTATATTAAAATGTTTTTCGGTTTTAATATTGGAGAGATGTCAGAGTGGTCTAACGTGCCCGCTTGGAAAGCGAGTATACCGAAAGGTATCGGAGGTTCAAATCCTCTTCTCTCCGCCAAGAGCGATTCTATTTGAACCCAAATAGAGTCGCTTTTTCTATTAATATAATTAAATATATCTTTATTAAAGGAAATGCAGGTATAATCTTTGATTTTTATAGAGAAAATTTAAAGCAAAAAGTGTGCGAATAATCGCACACTTTTAAATGCTTTAATCTTAGTCATTTGAGTATAAATCAATAATTTCTTTTACCTTATTATATCCTTTAATTTTTCATTTATTTAATGGTTGTAAAACAACTTTAATTTGTGGTTTAATATATGTTCCCTTTATATATTTATTAACAACAATTTCGCCGTCAACTTCTTCAACCACTACTTCATAATAAGTGTTGCCATTTATACCATATACTAAAAAAGATTCTTCTGCTTCATCAAATTTATCAAAATAATCTAGTATTTTCTTGGAAGAATAATGGTTTAAGATTGTCCCATTATCTTTATTTACCAAACATTCCCCATTGTTGTTGATTATGCTAGCATCTCTTCTAAAATCATTCCACACATCTTTAACATAATACAAGGCATGTTCATCGGTAAAACATAATACCATATTATGTTTTTCTAATTCTTTGGTATTATAACCAACCGTATACGAAGTACCCCATACTTTAATATAATTTAATTGTTCCACAGTATCAAATTGAACCAAAATAAGACCTGTATCGTACCCTGTGTCATTACTGTCTTTTTCATATGAATAAAGATATCCATTTACGACTTTATAAGCGGCTTGGCTCGTATTGCTGTAAAATATTTCAAAATTATCGTTTCGATTTAGACTTCGCGTTTGTTTGTTTTCTAAAATTATACTTGCTTGTTTATAGCAATACCAATAAGTATTGGCTCTTTCTAATTTAATAGCTTCACCTGTTGATGTTAATTCATATTTAACATTTCCATTTTTATAAAAATAAGTTTTCGACACATCGTCATAAATATCTAGAACATTATTCCTAATAAACTTATTTCCATACTTATCCTTAAAACAATAATCCCACTCAATACTATCATTTGCAAAAAGAGAAAAGATTTCTACTTCATTGTTTGCGTTAATTTTGAAATCGTAAATATAATTATCGTTAGCCGAAAGCAGACAGCCACCTTGTATTGCTTTAATATTAAACCCTTTTAGGTCATAAACATAACCTGTAGCATTGTCAATTATAAAACTTTGCCTATCAATGCCATTACTAAAATAATCGCACTTATCATAAGTTGCAATTCCGTCAGTATCATGTGTTAAAACACCATTTTCTGGTCTTTTTGATTCTCCTTTTGGAACAAAACTTATAAACGTATATTCGTTTAACACGTAGAGTTTATCTATCTCGCCTTCTATTTCATCTTGGGTTATTGTCGTTTCTTCCCCCACACCAGAATATTTTACAGCGTATTCTTTATCTTTTTCTAGGCCATCAATTTCAACAACTCCAAATTCTTTGTTTACATCATTATTATCATTGTCTACTACGTTATCTAATAAACAGCTGTCATTTAAATAAATAGAATATGTAAAATCTTTTACACTAGCAAAGGTTATCGAACAACTTTGTTTATTCGTGTTTTCTTTTGCTAAGATATATTTAGTTCCTGTTGTGATAGTTGTTACATTTTCCGTAATTGTTTTAGTAAACGAGATTTTTTCAATTCCGCTTTCTGATAATTCTGGATTGTTAGCGTTGTATTGACTGTTAGTTTTTACAATATAGTTTTTTTCTTCAACGTCTTTGTTATATAATTTTGTTCTCATTAGTGAAACGCCATTGTCTTTAATTTGCTTGGGATCAGTTTCATCTAATTTCATTATGCCTAAAGCCGTAGCATTGCTAACATTAGCCACATAACCTGTTAGATCTAATGACCAGCTATCTGGTGGATTATTAGCTGGACTATCATTTGAACAAGCAGTTAGTCCCATTGCACAACTAAATATCATTATTATGCCTAAAAGTAAAGCAAAAAATTTTTTCATAAAAACCTCCTGGGCTTTAATAAAATAAAAAGTGCGATAACCGAAGTTACCGCACAAAAACATAAACTCCGATTGTCGCCAAACAAAATCGGTGTAAAGCAAGAAAGTTGCTGTTCATTACTGCCGTGGAATTTGATTTTATTAAATTCAATTAGTAAAGAACAACAAAACCTTGCCTTTTAAAATTAAAAGACTTTCTTGCACTAAAATTATTCGATTTTATTTGACACAATCATTATATCATAATTATATACTTTTTGTAAATAAAAAATAAAAGTCGTTTCGAAAAAATTCGAACATCTTCCCGACCTCTCCGCCAGCAAACAAAAACCCTACACGCTTGTGTAGGGTTTTTGCTTTGTTGAGTAGGATGAGAGAGGATTTGAATTAGGAGAAAATTTGCTTTGGCAAATTTCCCGTAGGGTAAACAGTAGCCACCTACTGTTTATCGGGAGGCTCGAGAGAAGCGAATCCTCTTCTCTCCGCCAACTAAAAGTGCAACACCGGCTAACGCCCTGCTTGCACTTTTTTGTTTGCTACGCGAATAGGACAACGAACAAGGTTACCTACGCAAAAATTTGCTCCGGTAGTGGTGCAAGCACCACCGCATCCTCTGGTGTTGCGGTTTTAGTTGTGGAGCGAAGCGCTTGGTTTGAATCTTTTAGTTCGGCTTTGCCATCGTAACGAAGTGGAGATGTTTCCTCTTCTCTCCGCCAAATAAATAATCCCTGCCTTTTGGTATGGATTTTTTAGTTGGTGCGAAAGTTCACAGGATTTGAATGAGTGCGCTTGTTAATATAGTAATGTTTACTAATGAATAAATAGTGCACGGTTTTCGGGCGTAGCCCAACGGAGCAAAAGCGTAGTTGTGTCCTCTTCTCTCCGCCAAGTGTAACCTAATCCGAACTCAATTCGGGTTAGGTTATTTTTTATTATTAAAGATTTTATTGCATTGCGTCAGTTTTTATGCTATTATAATAAAGAGGTAATTTTTTATGAAAAAGTTTTTAATTTTTTTTGTTTCTATTATTATGGTTTTTGTTTCCATAAATTTATTTGCGTGTTCTACATCTAAAAGTGGCAATAAAGAATATGACGAGATAATGAACAATGCAATTAGTGTGTTAAAAGAAGGTTGGGAGAATGTTTATACACAACGCCCCATTGATAATCGTGAAAATAAAATAAGAATCGCAAATAGTAGAATTATTGAAGTAAAAGATACTCACGAAATAAATGAATTTCAAAATATAAAAAGCATTATCGAATTTGTTGTGTACAGTGATTATTATGGAACACAAGGTAAATATTATATAAATGCTGGTATATATGATACTGTTTTAGTTTATAAAGATGGGACTATGAACTTTGAATCGCAATCCCTTATAAAACAATATATTAATATGTATATTGACACATCATTACCATTTATATCAAGTGTTGTGGAATTTGATTCTTCGTATAATCAAACTATAAATCTCAATTTAAATTAGTTTTACGTTTCACACGCCCCGCCATAAAAAATAGAACGCCTAATCATAGGGCGTTCTTTTTTTGGTGCGAAAGTTCACAGGATTTGAATGAAATTCTCAGTAGTGAAACTTATGAGCATTAGGAGCGAGCAAACTTGTTTGCGTGTTGCCGTTAGGCAAAAAAATAGTCTATTAAATATCAATTGACTTTTATTAAGCAAATCGTGTATAATTAAAAATATATTTACAAAGGAATGTGTTGGCGAACTATGGTTAATCTTTTCAACTTTTGGTATTTCTTTTTTATATTGCTTTGTTCGGGCATTATTGTTGGGCTATATTTTTTATTGCGAAATAAAAGCAAAAAAACTAAGACGATAGTTTTAGCCTCAATACTATTTTTTAATTTAGTGTTACATTTTTTAAAACTAACGTTTCCCCCTTATAGCACTAATCCAGAAAAAGCAATGAAAGATATTTGGTTTATAAACGTATGTGCAACAAGCGTATTGTTTTTTCCTTTTTTGTTTATTTCTAAAAGTAATACGGCAAAAGACTATATGGTTTTTTTAGGAATAGTAAGTGGTTTTTTGGCAATGGTGTATCCTACGGAAGCACTTGGTAAAAACGTTTTAACGTTAGATTTGTGGAGATTCTATATTTGCCATATGATTATAATAGTTGTTCCACTATTGACGGTATTGCTTGGCTTACATAAACTTGACGTAAAGCGTATTTGGAAAATGCCTTTATGCGTTATGGCAATGTTATTATTTATAATTTGCAACCAAGTTTTGCAAAGCGAACTTGGAATTATAGATTTACGAGATAGCAATATGTTTGACGTTAATTTTGATAATCCTTCGTTGATTTGGGGGCCAACAGATTCTGTTGCCGTACTATTCAGTTGGTTAACACCTAATTTTATGAAAGTTATTCCGTTTGGGCAATATGCAGGGCAAGAAAAATTTTGGCCGTTCTTTTGGATGGTTCCAGGCGCAATATTTTATTTTATACTTATTCCGCTTGTTTTATGTTTTATACTTGATTTTAAAAACACGAAAAATACTTTCAAAGAACTTTTTCAAAAAATTAAGTTGTTGTTTTCTAAAAAATCATTAACTAAATAATTTTTTTTAACTAATCATATTTAATTAGTAGAATTATAACAATTATTTGAACGGTACAAAGCAAATTTTTTTACACAATAAAAGCAAAAAACACTTCAACCGAAGTGTTTTTTATTTTACGTTAAATTTTAATTGTTAACTATTCTTCACAGCAAACGTCTTCTTCTACGTCTTCTGCTGGTTTTTCAGCAGATGGCGTTGTATCGCCTAAACCTGTTGTTTCTGAAAATAGTACGTTAGACTTTGTCATATTAACGGCGTCGGTTGGGACTATTATTTTAGATGCCGTGCCGTTAGACATTGCAATTAGCGCTTCAAATTTCTTTAATTCTAAAACGGCTTGGTCTGGATTAGCAGATTTTAATGCTCTTAACCCTGCGGCTTCGGCTTCTTTAGCCAATAAAATAGCCTTTGCTTCACCTTCTGCACGGGCAATTCTAGCATCTCTTTCACCTTCTGCTTGTAAAACCATTGCTTGCTTATCGCCTTCTGCCCTAGTAATAACGGCTGCTTTATGACCTTCTGCTTCAAGTAAAGTTTCACGCCTATCGCGTTCTGCTTTCATTTGCTTTTCCATTGCATTTTGAATTTCCGTTGGTGGAATAATGTTTTTTAATTCAACACGGCTTACTTTAATACCCCATTGGTCTGTTGCAGAGTCTAAAATCTGCGTCATTTTTCCGTTAATTGTATCACGCGAAGTTAAAGTATCGTCTAATTCTAATTCGCCAACGATATTTCTTAACGTTGTAGCCGTTAAGTTTTCTAAAGCACTAATTGGGTCTACTACGCCATAAGTGTAAAGATTTGAATCAAATACCTTAAAGAAAACAACCGTGTCTATTCTCATTGTAACGTTATCTTTAGTGATAACTGGTTGTGGTGGAGAATCTAAATATTGTTCTTTTAACGTAACCTTTCTAGAAATAACGTCTACGATAGGTATTAAAAAATGAATTCCTGCGCCCCACGTTTTATTATATTTACCAAGCCTTTCAATAACGTATTCGGTGGCTTGTGGAACAACTCTAATAACAGATGCAAGAATTATTATAACTAAAACAAGTGCGATGATGCCAATTACCATAAAAAATAACTCCTTTTTTTGTTTTTTAAATTATATCAAATATAATAGTCTATGTCAATTATTATATAAAATATTAAACTAATTATTAACTTTTAGGCAAAACAACACACTTGCCTTAACCCTTAATTTTATTTTTGTAATTGATTTCTTTTTTAATGTATGCTATAATAAATATAACTTTTTTTAAGGAGTTACCAAATGAAAGAAATACTTAAAGACCAAGCAAAAGCCGTTTTATTAGAACTTATTGATAAGGCTAAACTAAATAAAGGCGATATTGTTGTTATTGGTTGCTCTACGAGTGAAATTATAGGTTCTAAAATAGGTACACAATCTTCGCCAGAAATTGCTAATGCCGTTTTTGAAGGGTTTTACCAAGTTTCGCAAGAAAAAGGCATTAACCTAGCATTTCAATGTTGCGAGCACCTTAACCGTGCAATCGTAATTGAAAAAGGCGTTATTCCTTTTTGTGAAGAAGTTAACGTTATTCCTAAGCCTAAAGCAGGTGGCTCTATGGCGACCGAAGCATATACGCGCTTTAAAAACCCTATTGTTGTTGAAGAAATTAAGGCTAACGCTGGTTTAGATATTGGTTTTACGTTAATTGGTATGCACCTTAAAAAAGTTGCCGTTCCTTTACGACTTGAAAATAATAAAATAGGCGAAGCATTGGTTATTGCTGCACGCACTCGCCCTAAATTTATTGGTGGCGAAAGGGCTACTTATAACCAAGAAAAATTATAAAAAACTTAGGCTAATTTACTTTTGTTTAAGCAATTAGCCTTTTTTATTTTAATTTGCTAATTGATTTATTATTTTAATGTGGTATAATATCATATAGGGAGAAAAAAATTATGAAACTAAACTATAAACGTGTTATTTGCGTTGGGTTTGCATTCTTTTTAATTTCGGCATTTTGGCAAGCCTACGATAAAACTATTCCACTTATTTTAACCTATAGGTTTAATATGAACCAAACCCTTTCGGGCTTAATTATGGCATTAGATAATATTTTGGCTGTATTTATGTTGCCTTTGTTTGGCGCTCTTTCCGACAAGACTAATTCTAAACTAGGCAAACGTACAGTGTTTATTTTATTCGGCACTATTTGCTCTGTAATATTTTTTGTTTTTTTACCTCTTATAGGCAACGTTTGGCTATTTGTTGCAATACTTTTAATAACTTTGCTTTCTATGGCAACTTTCCGTTCGCCAGCAGTTGCTCTTATGCCAGACGTAACGTGCAAACCACTTCGTTCTAAAGCCAACGCAATTATTAACCTAGTTGGTACGGTTGGTGGGCTTTTAGTTCTTGGGCTTGGTATGGTTGTTAAAGTTAGCAAAGATACTATGCAAAACCTTATGACTTATTATATTGCAGTTTGCGGTATTATTCTTTTAGGCTTAATAATATTTTTACTAACCGTTAAAGAAAAGAAATGGGCTGAAGAAATGATTATAGATACCGAAAAATATTTCCCTGAAGAGCCTACAAAAGAAGAAACGAAAAATAGCAAAAAACTTTCTAAGGGAGAGTTAAAATCTTTACTTCTAATACTTAGTTCAGTTGCTCTTTGGTTTATGGGTTACAATGCAATAACTTCTAAATATTCACTTTATGCAGATAACGTTTTAAAACAAAGTTACGACTTAACTTTACTAATTGCACAAGGTGCTGCTATAGTTTCTTACCTACCAGTTGGCATAATAGCCACTAAAATTGGCAGAAAGAAAACTATTTTAGCAGGTGTTATTATGCTTGCAACGGCATTTTTACTTGCTTCGTTTATTTCAGCAAATAGTAGCCCTATTATAATGTACGTGCTATTTGCGTTGGCCGGCATTGCTTGGGCAACTATTAACGTTAACAGTTTCCCTATGGTTGTTGAACTTGCTAAGGGTGGCGATATTGGTAAATACACCGGTTGGTATTACACGGCAAGTATGTCTGCCCAAGTGCTAACCCCTGTTCTTTCTGGCGCTATTATGGATTTAGTTGGTAATATGTTGCCACTATTCCCTTACGCATTTATTTGTGTTGCGCTAGCGTTTGTTACTATGTTCTTTGTAAAACACGGCGATAGTAAACCCGTTAAAAACAACTCCGTTTTAGAAAATTTTGACGTAGATAATTAGTTTATATATTATATTATGATAAAACCGCAGTTTGCACTAAACAAACTGCGGTTTTTTGTTTATTTATTAATATTAGGATTATCTGTTCTACACAAAATATAATCAATAGAAACATTAAAATAATTAGCAAGTATTATTAAAGTTTCCGTAGTAGGTGTTCTAACGTTATTTTCAAATTTTGAAATTAACGCTTGTTCTATGCCTGTCTCCATTTGTAATTTTATTTGCGATATTTTTTTACTTTTTCTCAACTCTTTTAATCTACATTTTATTTCCATATATAACATTTTGTCATATTTTGCTTGACTTTATATGACGGTTTGTCATATAATTTAGAAAAAATTACATTTTAGGAGATTTTATGGAAGCGTTTAGTGGCTTATTAGTGTTGGGAATAATTATTGGCGTTATAGTGTATTATGTTAAAAAAAATAATGAGAACAAAACTACAACATCTCAAATTCAAACACAAACAAAACAAAAAGAAAACGAGAAAAGCGAAGAAGAACTACTAAAGGAAAAATGGGATAAAAAGAAAAAAGAGTTTTTAGAACAAGGATTACCAACAATAAACTCTGGAACTTTATGTTTAACAAAAAATGAAATTTGTCACTTTGAAAGTTCTGCTTCTTTCTGCAAACTAAAACAACAAGTTGTGGGCTATCAAGGAGGTAGTAGAGGTTTTTCTGTTAGAGTTATAAAAGGTTTAAGTTTTAGAGTAGGCAACCATAGAGGACATTATATTAAAGAAGAAATTAAAGAAAAAACAAATGGTACTATTTATTTAACAAGCAAAAAAATAATATTTTCTGCATTAAAAAATTCTTGTGTTATAAAATATAAAGACATTGTAAACCTAAACATTGTGGAAAATATGATACAATTTCAAACTGAAAAAAAGACCTACTTGTTCCAAATTGTAAATTCTTTTGATTTTATGCTTTTATTAGAATGCTTGTTAGAAAAAGAAGAAAACAACTAATTATATGTTCAAAACCTATTAAAAAGAAAAAGATTCCTTTAATCTTCTACCCTAATTTAGTTGCAAAAGTTTTTGCTTTGGTATATTATGATAATATAAAATAAATATTTAAGCTGGTTGAAGAACTCGGGAGAGAACGGATTTAAACCCGTCACCGAAGAAGTAACACTTTCAGGTAAATGCACCGTTTTTGGACAGCACTTTGGAAAATGCGCACTTTTTTGCGCTACCGACGGAGCAATTTGTAAAAGAAGAATCTTTCAGGTAAAAAGACAAAGTTTGTAGGAGAACTTCTATGGACGTTGTCTTTTTTGTTTTGGAAATTTTAGGTGTTATTGCTTTTGCCCTTTCTGGCGTGCTTGTTGCAATAAAAAAGGAAATGGATATTTTTGGCGGGTGCGTACTTGGTATGATTACCGCTACTTGCGGTGGGCTTATTAGAGATTTAATTTTAGGCATTACCCCACCAACTGTTTTCGTTAACCCTACCCACGCGCTAATAAGTATTGGTGTTTCTATTTTTGCATATTTACCTTTTATGCAAAGGTTTTTTACGCACAAGCACAAAATTTACGACACGGCGCTATTTGTTACCGATTCCGTTGGTTTAGGCGTGTTTACCGTAATTGGCGTTAATTTATGCTTTGAAACCTTAATTACACCAAATATTTTTACCATTGCTTGCTTAGGCACTCTTACCGGCGTTGGTGGTAGTGTTGTGAGAGATATTTTATCGCAAAGCGTACCAAAAATATTTATTAAAAACTTTTACGCAAGCGCTTCGCTACTTGGGGCAATAACCTACTACTTGGTAGTTAGCGTTTGGTCTACGTTAGGTGCAACCATAATTTCCGTTTTACTTATTTTTACCTTGCGTTTACTTGCTTGCATATTCCATTGGGAACTACCTAAACCTATGCACCTTAAATAAATAAAAAAGAAGCAGATTTTATTTTCTGCTTTTTATTTTTGCCAAAATTTCGTAGACATATTTTTTTATTAGTGCTAAAATATTTTAGTATTAAAGGTAATAAGAAATGAAAAATACTAAAGGGTTAAAATTTAAAAGTGGCTTAAAAGACGGGTTGCCAATAGGTTTAGGCTATCTTTCCGTTTCTTTTGCCTTTGGGGTTAGCGCAAGTATTTTGCAAGTTCCACTACTTATTACCCTATTAATTTCTATGACGAACCTTACTTCTGCAGGGCAACTTGCGGGGTTAGAAATTATTGCTAATTTAGGTACTTTTATAGAAATTATTTTAACCCAACTTATAATAAACTCTAGGTATTTTTTAATGAGCCTTTCACTTTCTCAAAAAGTAGATGAAAGTTTTACCTTTTCTAAAAGGCTAATGGCTAGTGCTTTTATTACGGATGAAATTTTTGCAGTAGCCCATTCTAAACCACAAAAATTAAACACTACTTATTATTTTGGGCTTGTAATTTTGCCATACTTTGGTTGGGCGTTAGGTACTTTGCTTGGTGCTATAGCAGGTAATATTTTGCCTGTTTTTATTGTTAATGCACTTGGTATTGCACTTTATTCTATGTTTATTGCAATAATTGTTCCACCAGCCACCAAAGAAATTGGCGTTCTTTTTGCCGTTTTACTTGGCTCTGGTATTTCTTGCGCTTTTTATTTTATTCCGGTGTTAAACACACTATCTACAGGGCTTGCTATTATAATTACTGCCGTTGTGGTTTCCGTTATAACGGCGCTAGTATTCCCTATTAAAGAAGGGGGTAAGAACAATGGATAATAACTTAAAAATGATTTTATTAGTTTTAACCATGGCTGGCATTACCTTTGTTATTAGGGCAATACCATTAACCTTCTTTAACAAAAAAATAACCAACAACTTTATTCGTAGCGTTTTATACTATATTCCCTACGCAGTTCTTTCGGCTATGACCTTCCCTTTTATTTTCTATTCTACGGGTAATATTTACACGGCAATAATAGGCACGGTGGTTGCGCTTATTGCATCTTTAACAAAACGTTCTTTAATAGTAGTTGCCGTTTTAAGTTGCTTAGCAGTTTTAATTACTGGTTTTATTATTTAACTTTTATACTAGAAAAAGGAAGCAAATTTTTGCTTCCTTTTTTATTTAACACATACTTGTTACGATAAAAATAATATTACTGGCTCTAAAACGGCAACGTGTTTTTCTATGCGAACAACTTCATCTTCTACGTTAAAGTTAAGTGGCACTTTTTCTCCTTTGCCGTTTAACGTTTCAACCTTATTTATTTTATTTTGTAATTTTAACGGTATATCTTCCATTTCATCTAAACTCAAATTAAATAAAGCGCACATAAGTTCACCCGTTGGTAAATACCCTGCACGAATATAAACGTCTAAATCTTCGGTATAATATACAGGTAAGCAATTATTTTCTTTAAGTATATTTATAAATTGTTTTTTTCTTGTTTCGTTTAAGAAAGAAAACGCTTCGTAATAAACGAAATGCGTATCTGGAGAACCGCAAAAAACGTAAGTTGTTCCGCCATATGGGTGAACGTATTTCGTTGATGCTGGAAATAGTTTAATAGTAGTGTTAGCGTTTGATTGATTAAATGCATAAGAAAGTTCTTCAACACCTTCTTTAGTAAACGCTATTTCCTTAAATTTTGCATGCATCGCAACATGATTGCCATACAGCATTTCGCCAGAAACGGTTGCGCCTTGCCACTCTTTAAGTTCAACGCCTATATACTTATTGTAACCACGTTCGTTTAAGGTGTTTGCCGCCCCACACGATAAAATCACAGGGCCTTTGAAAAGTTGCAAAAGTTCTTCGTCGGTTAACCTTTCGGCTAAAAGGTCGTCTATAAAAGCAACGCCGTTTCCATTTCCATAGAACATAGGAAGACCTAATCTTTCAACAACGGAAGAACCCCAAGGGCAAACAGTAATGCCCGTATTAGACGCCTTAAAAGGGTAGTTTTGGCTAGTTGAAAGTGGCATTTTACAACCAATAGGTTTTAGTTGGTCAACTAGAGTTGCTAAAACTTCGTGCATTTTATGGTTGTTGGCAAATATTTTCCTATACGCTTTGCCAGCATTAGGTTCGTATGCCCTTGTTCTTGTAAACCATTGTTTAGCCCCTTTTGCCCCTTCTAATACACCACCAACAAAGTGTGCGTGTATAAGTGAAGCACTAGTGGAATATCTGTTATGAGGACAAGTATCTGCTTCGTTTAGCAAAACAATGCCTTTATCTTCCATATACTTTTTTATAATTGCAGCACGGTAAAAGTGTTTTGTTAAAAATCTTGTAGTGCTCATTGTATATGCGCCATTGTTCATTCTGGCTATAGGCATATTGCCCTTACCTGCAAAGGCTTTAGCAACACGGTCTGAAAATTCGCAAAAACCACTTAAAGTATATATGCCAGAAACAACGCCTTGAATAGTAGGGTCTACCATATCTATACCTTCGCGCATTTCCTTAACGAAATCTACAATAGACTCTCCTACCGTATTAACGTAAATTTCTGTAATTTTTTTATCTTCTTCGGTATTTCCTTGAGTATGCGCGTAAAGTTCTTCTCTTGTTAGGTTAGTGCCTACTATATTATTAAGTTCCGCCATATGAAGTGGGCAAACGCAACCTTTGCCTTTTCTGTAAATAAGCCCCACGTCGTCGTCTATCATTATAATAGAAGGTTTACGTGTTGCCAAAATACGCATTTGTTCTTTCATATAAGCCCTAAAGTTTTTATCTAAAGGGCAACAAGTTGCAGGGTTTGTTTGACCATCTAATAAACTAACGGCGTTTTGGAAATTATGCGGAATTGCAGGCTTTTTAATATGCCCCATTGTGGACTGCACTAAAACACCGTGCTTAGCGCCAGCCTTGTCTAAAATTTTACGATATTTATCGTACGTTTGGCAAAATTGTTCTGCACGTGAAACCGGCGGATTGCCAATTGGGCTAAAATACATTATAAAAAGGGCGTGGGTAGACACGCCCGTTTTTTGTTGTTCTATAATGTCTTGGCATATTTCTTCAATATGGTTATCAACCATTGGAACTATTGATAAATTAAGCATATACCTATTCCCTTATTTACGACGTTTTTATTACATACTCTTTTTATAATTTTCTATATTTTGGTCTGTTCTATAAGCAGGGTGTTCAGGGGTTATGCCAACCATTTCTTGCATAATATGGTAGGCTTTTTTATGTAATTGTTCTTCGGCTTCTTTTGGGTTTAGTGTTTTATCTACAAAAAGTGGCTCTGCTATATGCAAATCTGCCCTAGGGGTTTTGCCCCATAATTTTGCTATGCCCTTTCTTGGCCTAAAAGATATTGCCATTGGTATTATTGGTTTATTATATTTAACGGCGTACTTAAACACGGCTTTTTTAAGTGGCCTTATATCTGGGTAGAAAAACCACATAGAGCCTTCTGGGAAGAAATGCACCCAGTCTTTATTTTCAAACGCTTCTTCTAAGGCATACTTAAACTTAACCATAGAACGCATATTGTCGGTAGGCACAGGTATGCCACCTGCCCACCTAATTAAAGGTCCGTTAGGCCCGTCTAAATTAGTTTTCCACGCAGGAAAGCGAATTAAGTGTGGGCGAATTGCTTTTAGTACGCAAAGGGTATCCCACATAAATACGTGGTTGCAAATTGTTATTGCCCCGTCTTTTAATTCTTTTTTATATTTCTTTAAGTTCTTTTTGCCATAAATTTTTAACCCGTGAGTGATGCGCAAAAGTGGAAATGCTATTAGATTTAAAAAAATCCACAAAAACACCCTTGCAACACCATACCAAAACCCTTTTTTGTAGTATGGGTATTTTTCATCAAACACCGTGGTGCGAACTTTTTTTACCGTAATCATATGTTCGTCGCTACGGTCTGGATATTCGTAGTTTAAATTGTGTTTATAATACATAGTTTTTCCCTTTGTTATGTTTAGAGTATAACATACAATTTATAAAAAATCAATTTGCTTTATAAAATTTATTCATCTACCTATTCTTATATAATTAAAATTCTTTTTTTACACATAATAAATGTAAATGAAAACGCAACTAAAAAATTATTTGTCTATTTTCATTATTTTTTTGGCTTTTACCATTAGTTTTTGCTCTGTTTACGGCAGTTTTAACACTAATAGCGTAAAGGCTTTTAGTATGCCTTTTTATAACCTTAAGCCTTGCGAAATTACTTTAAGGGCAAAGTTTTATACTTCTTACACTACTTCTATAGAAGAAAGAAAATGCAACATTAAACTTGCTACGAAAAGCATTAACGGAACTATTTTAGACGTAGGCGAAGAATTTTCTTTTAACAAAGTTGTTGGCGCAAGAACGGAAAAAAGGGGTTATAAAACGGCTAAAATAATTGTTGGTGGAAAGTTTACAGACGGGGTTGGCGGTGGCGTTTGCCAAGTTTCTACCACTCTTTATAACGCAGTTATTCTTTCTGGGCTAAAAATTACAGAATATCACCCACATAGTTTGCCAGTTAGTTACGTTGCGCCATCTTTTGACGCTATGGTTAATTCTTACACGGCAGACTTAAAATTCGTTAATACTACCCTTAATCCAATAGTTATTTTGGCTAATGCTAACGAAACTACTCTTACTATTTCTATCTACGGTGAGCCTATGCAAAGCAAGTTCGTTAGAGAAAGCGTTATAACTGAAAAAATTGCCAAGCCTAGCCCACTATATATAATTGATAATGCTAAAGAATACCCTAACCTTTACAAAGGAGAAGAAGAAATTATTCAATACGGAAAAGAAGGCATTAAAAGCCAAGGCAAACTTATAGAATATAAAAACGGCAAAAAAATTTCTACTAAAACTATTAGAAAAGATAGTTATTCTAGCACGCAAGATATTAT
>JAZOOP010000019.1:0-41065 GCA_045655065.1 Christensenellaceae bacterium | reverse complement strand
CCGGGCCCGTTAACTTTGGTGTTTAAAAGTAAAAGGGTTGTTTGCGATGAAGCAACTTGTGGTGGCGAAACTCTAGCAGTAAGAATACCTTCTCATACAGGTTGCCAAAGGCTATTAGAACTACTTAATTTACCCGTAGTTGCCCCAAGCGCAAACCTTTCTAAACACACTAGCCCCGTAACTGCAGAGCACGTTTATAACGACCTAAACGGAAAAATACCTTTTATTTTAGACGGGGGCAAATGTTCTGGTGGCATAGAAAGCACGGTGTTAGACGTAACGGAAAAAGTTCCAAGAATTTTAAGGGCAGGCTTAATAACTAAAGAAATGGTAGAACAAACGGTAGGCGCTTGCCTAATTGCCGAACATAAAGAAGGCGATAAAGTTAAATCTCCAGGTGTAAAATATAAACACTATAGGCCAAAATGCCAAACGGCTTTATTTTCTAGGCAACAAGTTGAAGAAATTAAACAGGAATACCAAAAGTATATAAATAAAAACCTAGTTCCTTATATTATGTGCGACGTAGATATGGCTAAAAATTTTATTGGATATAATATTTTGAATTTAGGTAAAACTGAAGAAGAAATAGCAAGCAATTTATATTATAAACTTTTAGAGGGCGAAAAAATAGCAGATATAATTATTGCAGTAGAAATGCCTAACGAAAAAGGAATTTATTTAGGAATAACTAACAGGTTAAAAAAATCTTGTGGTTAGGGGTAATAAAATGAACAAAATAATTTTCGTGTGTACGGGTAATACGTGCAGAAGCCCTATGGCAGAAATTATATTAAAAAAACTACTTAAAGATGCTAATATTAAGGGCGTAAAAATTTCTAGTGCAGGCACTATGGCCGTTGACGGCGAGCCTATGAGCGAAAACTCTAAAAAAGCCTTAAAACAATTAGGGTTTAGGTTATACGGGTTTAAATCTAAATTACTTACGCCTGAAATGGCAAAAAAGGCAGATATACTAATTTGTATGACAAGTTCGCATAAACAAAGTCTTTACGGGTTAAAAAACGCATTTACCTTGGCTGAAGTTACCGGCACTAACGACGTTTCAGACCCTTACGGGTTAAGCCTAGAATATTATATACAAACTGCAAAGCAAATTAAAAATGCTTGCGAAATTATAGTTAAAGAAATTAAAAAAGTTAGAGGAGAAGAATAATGAAAGTTGCTATTGGTTGCGACCACGGTGGAATAAACTTAAAACCAGCGTTAAAAGAATATTTAAAAGAAAACAATATAGAATTTATAGATTTCGGTTGTTACGACGCAAATTCTTGCGATTACAACGATTATGCTGAAAAAGTATGTGAAAGCGTAGTTAAAGGGGAATGCGAAAGGGGCATTTTAATATGTGGCACGGGCATTGGTATGAGCATTGTTGCCAATAAAATTAAAGGTATACGTTGCGCACATTGTCAAGACGTATTTTCTGCAAAAGCCACCCGTGAACATAACGACGCTAACGTAATAGCATTTGGCGAAAGAGTAATTGGCGTAGGGCTTATGTTAGAAATAGTTAAAGCCTTCTTGACAACTGAATTTTCTTTTGGCGAAAGGCATATTAAAAGAGTAGAAAAAATTAAAGAATTAGAAAATAAGAATTTTAAGTAATAGGGGAATAATATGAATAAAGTTAAAAAGGCAATAATACCTGCCGCAGGTTTAGGAACAAGGTTTTTACCAATAACTAAAGCCGTTCCAAAGCCAATGCTTTCCGTTTTAGACAAGCCTACTATTCAATACATAACTGAAGAACTAAACGAAATTGGCATTGAAGAAATTGTAATTGTAGTTAGTCCTGACTGCGAAGTTATTAGAAAACACTTTGGCAAAGCCGAAAGTTTAGAACAAAGGCTACTTGAAGACGGCAAGCAAAAACTTTATGAAATAGCGCTAGAAACTAGAAAGTTTAACGTAAAATTTGCTATTCAAAGGCAACCTAACGGTCTAGCAGGCGCAATATTATGTGCCGAAGAATTCGTTAAAGACGAACCTTTCGTGCTATTGCTTGGCGATGAACTCCTTTATGCAGAAAAAGGGCAAACTTCGTGCGTTAAAAGGCTTGTAGAAATTTTTGAAAAAACAAATAAAAGCGTAATTGCTACTATGGAAGTATTTGGCGATGACGTTAGTAAATACGGTAATATTGGTATAGCAAGCGAAGAAAACGGCATTATGCAAGTTTCTAAAATAGTAGAAAAACCAAGTATAGCCGAAGCACTTTCTAACAACGCCATTATTGGTAGGTACGTTTTAAGTGGCAACGTTATGGCTATGCTTAAAAAACTAACGCCAAGAAATAACGAAATTTATTTAACTGATGCGTTAGATGAACTAGCCGAACAAGGCGAACTTTTAGCAAGTTGTTTTGAGGGTGCTAGATACGACGTTGGCGATAAATTAGGTTACATTAAAGCCAACGTAGAATTTGCCTTAAAGAGCAAAGAAATAGGCGAAGAAACAAAAGAATTTATTAAAGAATTAGCAAGTAGGTTATAATAAATGTACGAAAAAGTATGTTCTTCTTGTGGCACAAGGCTTTCTTCCTTTTATAATACGGGAATGCTAGGTTGCCCAAATTGCTACGAAAGTTTTAGAAGGGAAATTTTAATTGCCTTAAAAGATATTCAAGGCAAACCTTTTCACGTGGGTAAAAAACCAGAAATAACTTCTACCGACAAAGAACTTTTAGAAGAATATAGGCGTTTATTAAAAGAAAAAGAACTAGCCGGTATGGAAAAAAGGTTTACCGATATGGCGAAAATTTCTAAACTTTTAGAAGAATTAGCCCTAGAACTAAAAAATAGGGGGTTATTATAATGCCATCTTTAATGCCAGATTTAACAAGTGGAACTATAATAATGTCTAGGGTGCGCCTTGCAAGAAACCTAAATGGTTACCCTTTTAAAATAACCGACAAAGCGCTTGCTAAAGAAGTAATTAAAACTGTAAATAGAGCGCTAGTTAAGTGCGATACTTTTAATCTTTTCTATATGGAAAACCTAACGGCATTGACTAAGGAAAGCATGAAAGAACGCCACCTTATTAGCGAAAATTTAATAGAAAACGAAAATTGTGGTGCAGTATTAATAAACCAAGATGAAAGCCTTTCTATAATGGTAAACGAAGAAGACGTAATTAGGGAACAATGTTTTATGCGTGGCTTAAGGCTAGAAGAAGCGTATAAACGTTTAGATGGTATAGATAATGAACTTGCAAAATATTTAAATATTGCGTTTGATAAAGACTTGGGGTATTTAACTGCTTGCCCAACCAACGTTGGAACGGGGTTAAGGGCATCGGTAATGATGTTTTTACCTGCTTTAACTGAAAGTGGAAAAATTAGCCAATTAATAGAAGAAGTAGAAAGGTTAGGTTTAACCATTAGGGGTGTATACGGCGAAGGCAGTAAAGCCGAAGGGTATATGTACCAAATAAGTAACGAAGTTACTTTAGGTGCAACCGAATACGAAATTTTAACTACGGTAAGAAAGGCTGTAGAAGAAATTTGTATGGCAGAACGTGCCGAAACTGAAAGAATATACCTAAAAAAAGAAATAAAAACTATGGATAGGGCAAAAAAATCTTATGGTATATTAACTAATGCCCTATTACTAGAATATAACGAGTTTTTAGAACATATTGCAAGGGTTAAAATAGGCGCAATGCTAGGCATGATAAACATTACCGAAATAGAAAAAATAGACGATTTAATTGTAGCCGTTCGCCCTGCAAACCTATGTGAAAATTATGGCAAAAGACTTTCTAGTACAGATAGAGATTTAGTAAGGGCAGAAAGAGTTGCCAATCAACTTAAAAAATTAAAGGAGTAAAAAATGTATTACGATGCTTTTTCATCTAACGTAAACCAAGTAATAGAACTTTCTACATTGCTTGCAAAAAGGTATGGTTGCAGGTATATTGGTAGCGAGCATATTTTGTTTGGTTTATTAAACGTAAAAGAAGGTAGGGCTGCTGCCATACTTCGTGAAGCAGGTGTAGATAACGAAAGATATTTAAAATTATTTTTAAGAACTATTCAAAAAGACTACGTTGCACCAGATAAAACGTTGTTTACCGCAAGAACAAAACAACTTTTTGAAAGAGCAGTAAATATTTCATTAAACGCAAATGCAGGTTTCGTTGGTACGGAACACCTTTTACTTTCCGTGCTAGAAGACGTTGAGTGTTACGCCGTTTTAATATTAAACGCTATGCAAATAGATACTAATAAAATGGCTAAAGAAATAAGAAATTCTTTGGCAGGCAACGTTGAAGAAGAGGAAGAAAGCACCTTATTTAACAAAAATTATCGCCAAGATAAAGAAGTGAAAAAAGAACACTATAATAATGAAGATGAACTTGGCGAATTAGCAAAATTTGGCGTAAACTTAAATAAACTTGCTAAAGAAGGTAGGTTAGACCCTGTTATTGGCAGAAAAAATGAAATGGATAGGGTTATTCAAACACTTTCTAGAAGAACTAAAAACAACCCTGTTTTAATAGGCGAACCGGGTGTTGGTAAAAGTGCAGTTGTAGAAGGTTTAGCACAAGCAATAGTAAAAGGTAACGTACCCGAAATTTTAACCGATAAAATAGTATTTTCTCTTGACCTTGCAGGTATGTTAGCGGGCGCTAGGTATAGGGGCGACTTTGAAGAAAGGCTTAAAAAAGCAATAGATATTGTTAAACAAAACGGCAATATTATTTTGTTTATAGATGAAATTCATAATATTGTAGGTGCAGGTAGCACGGGCGAAGGCAATATGGACGCAGCAAACATATTAAAACCAATGCTTTCTCGTGGGGAACTACAAACCATAGGTGCAACCACCCTAGACGAGTATAGAAAATATATTGAAAAAGATGCTGCGCTAGAACGTAGGTTTCAATCTATTTTAGTAGAAGCACCTAGCCCAGATGAAACGGTAGAAATACTAAAGGGTTTAAGAGATAAATACGAATCTCACCACGGCGTAAGTATTCCAGATGAAGCAATTATGTCTGCCGTTACGCTTTCTGACCGCTATATTACCGATAGGTTTTTACCAGATAAAGCCATAGATTTAATTGATGAAGCGGCTTCTAGGGTTAAACTAGATAGTTATAATTCTCCAGCCGAAGCAAAGCAAAAAGAAGCAGAATTAAATAAACTTTTAGCACAAAAAACCGAAGCCATTAGGCGAGACGATTTAGACCGTGCTATTAAAATTAATAAAGATATAGAAAGGGTTAATAAAGAATTAGATATTATTCGCCAAGAAGCAAGTAAAAACAATAAAGACCGCAATAATTTAATTCTTACCCCAGACGATATTGCAACCGTAGTAAGTAATTGGACGGGTGTTCCCGTAGTAAAACTAACCCAAACGGAAGCGCAAAAACTACTAGATTTAGAAGAAATTTTACACAAGCGTGTAATTGGGCAACACTCTGCCGTTAAAGCCGTTTCAGATGCTATTAGAAGGGCTAGAGCAGGGCTAAAAGACCCTAAAAAGCCTGTTGGCTCGTTTATTTTCGTTGGCCCTACCGGCGTAGGTAAAACGGAACTTTCTAAAGCGCTTGCTGAAGCAGTATTTAACAATGAAGATAGCGTTATTAGAATTGATATGAGCGAATATATGGAAAAGCACTCCGTTGCTAAAATGGTAGGTGCGCCTCCGGGATACGTTGGCTTTGACGAAGCAGGGCAACTAACGGAAAAAGTTAGAAGAAAGCCTTATTCAGTAGTATTGTTTGATGAAATTGAAAAAGCCCACCCAGACGTGTTTAATATTATGCTACAAATTTTAGATGAAGGCAGGTTAACCGATAGTAAGGGTAGATTAGTAGATTTTAAGAACACCATAATTATTTTAACTTCTAACGTAGGTGCAACCGAAGTTAAAAAGACGCAATCTTTAGGCTTTGCAAGTAGTAATGCAAACGTTGAATACGAAAAGATGTGCGATAAATATATGGATGCCCTAAAAGAGAAATTCCGCCCAGAATTCTTAAATAGAATAGACGATATTATTGTGTTCAACAAACTAACCAAAGAAGAAACTAGTGAAATAGCAAGGTTAATGATGGCTTCTTTAAGAAAACGCCTTGCCGTTATGGATATTACGCTAGAAATAACCAATAGCGCTATGGATTTAATTTTAGAAAAAGGCTACGACGACAACTATGGCGCTAGGCCGTTAAAGAGGGTTATTCAACACTATATTGAAGATAAACTTTCAGAAGAAATTTTAAAAGGCAAAGTAGGAGAAAATTCTACCGTTACTATAGATGCTGTTAGCGGGGAATTCGTAACTAAGAGTTAGTATGCAAATAGGTATATCAACGGCATCTTTATTCGTTAGAAAAACAACTGAAGATGCCTTGCAATTTTTAGCACAAAACAACGTAGAAGTAGCAGAAGTTTTTTTAGAAAGTTACTGCGAATATAATAAAGAATTTGGTAAACTGCTTTTAAATAATAAGGGTGATATTAACGTACATTCTATTCACGTTTTAACCACTCAGTTTGAACCACAATTATATAGCATAAACCAAAGGGCGCAAGCAGATTCTTTTAAAATCTTAGAAGGTGCTTTAGATGCAGGCAAAGAAGTTGGTGCAAAATACTACACCTTTCACGGCCCTGCAAGGCTAAAGAAAACACCAATAGTAATGAATTTTGAAAGGCTTGGGAATATAACGCAAAAAATAATAGACGTTTGCAAAACTAGAAATATTTCTTTAGCGTATGAAAACGTGCATTGGTCTTATTACAATTACATAGGCTACTTTAAGGCATTAAAAGAAAGAACGGTTGGCTTAAAGGCTACCTTAGATATTAAGCAAGCAAGACAAAGTGGTATAAGTTATAAAGATTTTATTAACGAAATGAAAGAAGATATTGTTACCGTTCATCTTTCAGGTGTAAACGAAAGTGGAAAAATGTGCCTGCCAGGTAAAGATTGCATAGTAGATTATTATGACCTTTTTAGTAGGCTAAAAGACGTTGGGTTTAACGGGGCTATGCTACTAGAAGTTTACCAAAACGATTATAGTAATTACGAAGAATTATTTAATTCTTTATATTTTATAAAAAACATTGCTGAAAAAGTTTTTAATAGGTAAAAAATGAAAAAACTAACTTGTATGGAATGTGGTGGCGAAATTTTGGTTTCCGCTAACGGATTATATGGAAAATGTTCTTATTGTGGAAGTGAATACCAACTAAAAGAACCATTAAATAGCCAACAATTCGTTTCATTTGAAATGGCAACGGAATACTTATTAACCTTTAGGTTTGCAGATGCAAAAAGGTTATTTGTTAAATTGGCAGAAGATACTAACTTTACCTCTGCTTATTGGGGTGCTTTTTTAGCAGAATATGGAATAGAGTTCGTTATAGATAAATTTAAAAATAAAACACCAACTTGCCATAGAGCAAACGTAGTTAGCGTTTACGAAAACCAATATTATATTAAAGCAATAGAATATGCGAATTCTATTCAATTAGAAAACTATAAAGAATTAGCCGAAAAAATTGAAAGGGTTAGGTTAGAAATATTAAACCAAGTAGAAGACGGCACTAATTACCAAGTTTTTATTTGTTTTAAGGCAACGGAAATAGAAGATGAAAACAAAAAAACTGCCGACTTTTATTTTGCCAACGAACTATATAATTTCTTAGAAGAAAAAGGCTTTAAGGTTTTTAATAGCGCAAAAACTTTATTAGAGGTTAAAGAACAAAACTTTGAGCCATATATTTATAGGGCGTTATCTACTGCAAAAGTAATGTTGCTACTATGTTCTAGCGTAGAAACAATAGAAAGTGCTTGGGTAAAAAACGAGTGGGCAAGGTTTTTAGATTTAAATAACGGGCAAGGGTTAGTTCCTATTTGTGGAAATTTAGAAACTAACTTTTCGCCATTAGCATTGCCACACGAATTGCAAAAATTAAACGCCATTGTTTACGACGAAAACGTAAAAGAAAATATATTAAAAAAGGTTTCTGCGTTTTTTACAAATGCGCCTAAGCAAGAAGAAAAACAAGAACAAAACGAAGAAAGTAGCGTAAGGGTAGAAGAAGAAAGCGTTTACGTTTACGATATTATAATAGATGAAATTCTTAACTATAATAAGGCTGTAGAAATAATTAGCGACGTAGCACAAGTTAGCATAGAAGATGCTAAAACGCTAATAGCAGAAAAAGGCGTAATATTAAGTGGGGTAAATAAAATTGTGCTTAACCACGTAATTAACGCCCTAACTAGTTATGCTACTATTATAACTGAACAAAGAAGAATTTTTTCAATACTTACAGGTAACATAAAAACTGCTAAAGAAGATTGCGAAAACAATTCAAGTAAAGAGTGGGATAAAAATAGTATAATAGTTAACGAAAATATAACTAAAATAAAATAATTTGTTAAATAAAAAAGAATAGTGCCACCAATTTGGTGGCACTAACTTTTTCGCTAATTAACATTGATAGGCATTTAAGCCGAAGTTAGAAAAAAAATACTAGTCTTGTGGTTTTGCCTTTTCTTCTTCGAAAGCTTTTAAAATCACAGCGATAAGTTCTTCTCTAGTTTCCGTCTTAATAGGGTGTGCAATATCTTTATACTCGCCATCATTTGTTTTACGGCTAGGCATAGCAATAAAGAAACCCTCGTTGCCTTCAATAACTTTTATGTCGTGAATAACAAAACAGTCATCAAAAGTAACGGAAGCTACTGCTTTAAGTTTGCTATCGTCTTTTTTAACGATGCGAACTCTTACGTCAGAAATTTTCATGTTTTCGTTACCTTCCTTAATCATCATTACCAACATTTTAACATATAAAAAAGTAAAATTCAATACCCTTTTTGAAAAAAATTAACTTTTTTTTAACAAAAGCACCTATTTTTTAACATTTTTCATACAATAATATATGAAAAACTTAAAATTTTTAAAAAATGCAAAAAATATTCATTTTGTTGGTGTTGGTGGGGTTTCAATGAGTGCGCTTGCCAAGTATTGTGCCATAAACGATAAAAAGGTTACGGGTAGCGATAGGGTATATAGTAACAGCATAAAACAACTAGAAATGGCAGGCATAAATGTTAAGGTTGGCGAAAATTCTGAAAGCATAAATAATACCGACCTAGTTGTTGTTACTTCGGCTATACATAAGCAAAACATAGAAGTTCAAACGGCAAAAAAACAAAAGGTAAAGGTTGTAAAAAGAAGCCAATTATTAGGTGAAATACTAAAAGATTTTGAAACTTCTATTGGTGTAGCAGGTTGCCACGGTAAAACTACCACTACTGCAATGCTTACTAATATTTTCTTTATAGCGGGCAAAAAGCCAACTGCTTTTATTGGTGGTTTTACAAAGGAGTTTGGCAACTTTTTATACGGCGAAAAAAAATTTGTAATAACAGAAGCCTGCGAATTTAAGAAAAACTTTTTAGACCTAAAACCAAACGTTAGCGTAATACTTAATATAGACAACGACCATTTAGATTTTTATAAAACTATTTCTAACGTAAAAAAAGCATTTAAAAAGTTCGCAAAAGGCACTAAACTAGTAATTAATGCCGACGATATTAATTGCAATAAAATAAAAGGTAAAACCACTATTACTTTTGGTATTGAAAATAATGCAGATTACCTTGCTAAAAATCTATATAAACTAAAAAACGGGTATAGTTTTACACTTGTTAAAAATAATACAAAATTAGGAAGAATAAAACTAAACGTTTTAGGCAAACATAACGTATATAACGCATTGGCAAGTGTTGCCGTTGCCGATATTTTTAATATCCCTTTTAGCGTAATAAAAAAAGGGCTCGTTAGTTTTTATGGGGTAGAGCGTAGGCTAGAAGAAAAAGGCGAGTTTAAGGGTGCAAAAATAATATGCGACTACGCTCACCACCCAACTGAAATAAATGCAACCCTTACTTCGCTTGATATAACTAAAAAAGACCTTGTTGTTTTTCAACCACACACTTATTCTAGAACAAGGCTACTAATAAATGATTTTGTAAACGCATTAAAAAACGTTAATAATTTAATATTAGTAAAAACCTATTCTGCAAGGGAAAAAGAAGATTGCTTAGGCTCTTCTTATGCGCTATATAAAAAATTGCAAGAAAAAGAAAATAACGTTATTTATGCAGATAATTTTTCAGTTTTACAACGAATATTAAAACACAACGAAAAAGTGTACGATAGAATTGTGTTCTTGGGTGCCGGAGATATTTACGACTACGTAGAAAAAAATCTTGTTAAAATAAAAAATGTTAAATAAAAGTTTATTAAATAGTTGCCAAAAAAGAAATTAAATGCTAAAATTAAAATAACAAAACGATAATAGGAGAAATTTGGTTTCATGGTACAAAAAGCAAGAAAAATTTCAATTTTAGGAACAGGTAACGTAGGTGCAACTATCGCATACACTTTAACACATCAAGGTATTGCATCTGAAATAGTTTTAGTTGATATCAACAAAGAAAAAGCAGAAGGCGAAGCACTAGATTTAAGGCAATGTGCAGCATGCGTTCCATCTGTAACTATTCGTAGTGGCGAATATGAAGACGTTGCTGGGTCAGATATTGTTATAGTAACCTTTGGTATTGGCAGAAAACCTGGTCAAAGCAGGTTAGATTTAGCAAAAGTAAACGTTGGTATATTAAAGAGCGTTATGCCTAACGTAGCAAAAATTGCTCCAAACGCAATTTACGTTATAGTTTCTAACCCTGTAGACGTATTAACTTACGTAACAATTAAATGCACAGGTTTACCAGTAAACCAAGTTATTGGTACCGGCACACTTCTAGATTCTAATAGGTTATCTCAAGCAGTTGCATCTTACTGTGGTGTAGATACTAAAAACGTTAACTCTTACGTTATTGGTGAACACGGCGATGCTTGTATGGCTCCTTGGAGTTTATGTACAATTAGTGGTTACCCAATGAAAGAATATAGCAAAAAATTCTTAAACGTTAGTGAAGAAGAATTAGATGCAGAACTAGAAAACATTTACGTTGGTATGGTAAAATCAGGTTCAAAAGTTATTCAAGCAAAAGGTGCAACCTTCTATGCAATAGCATCTTCTACTTGCCAACTTGTTAAAGCAATTTTAAGCGATACAAACACAATTCTACCACTTTCTACCGTTCTTAACGGCGAATACGGCGCTAAAGATTTATGTATGGGTGTTCCTTGTATGGTTGGTGGCAGTGGCTTTAAGAAAATTATTGAACTTCCTTTAACCGAAGCAGAACAAAAAATTCTAGATGAAAAAGTTGCTTCTTTAGATGCAACTTACGAAGCATTAGAAGTTAGAAACTAAGTTTTCTTAATATAAAAAATAAACTCGGCTAATTAGTGGCGTAGCGATAGGGATTATTGCTACGCCACAACTATATTTGCCTAACGGCAAGTTATATTGCTAAAAGCAGTGATATTTTGCTACGCAAAGTGATATTTTCACTTGTAGTGAAAGATAGGCAAATATAATATAACTGCGACTGCAAGTCGCAATCTAACGCAAAATAGTTTTGCATATCACTTTTAGCCACAAGGCTAAAAATAAAACGACTAAAGTCGTTGGCGTTCGCTACGCTCGGCTAAACTTATTAAAACTTAATCTTTTGTGGTAAAGATAAAGCCCACCATATTTCGCCTTAAAGCGAAGTATAGTGGGCTACACTTTTGTTGTTGCTTAAAAATCCCTATATCTATTGCAGTTTATTAGCCGAGTTTTTTAATTTTAAATTTTAATATAGGCTTAAACGTTAAATCTAAATAGCACAACGTCGCCGTCTACAATAACGTAATTTTTACCTTCAGAGCGAACTTTGCCTTTTTCTTTGCAAGCGTTAAAACTGCCAAGTTCTACTAACGTATCGTAATCTACAATTTCAGCACGAATAAAGCCTTTTTCAAAGTCTGAGTGAATTTTTCCCGCAGCCTGTGGCGCTTTAGTGCCTTTTTCAATAGTCCAAGCCCTAACTTCTTTTTCGCCGGCAGTTAAATAACTAATTAAACCAAGTAGTTCGTAAGAAGTTTTAATTAACCTATTTAACCCGCTTTCTTTTTCGCCAAGTTCAGTTAAAAACATTTGTTGTTCTTCTTCGCTTAATACGGAAAGTTCTTCTTCGGTTTTGGCGCAAATAACTAAGTATTTAGAATTTTCGCTTTCTGCAAACTCTATAAGTTTTTTTACTAGTGGAAGGGTAGTAGGGTCTTTGCCCATATCGTTTTCGCAAATGTTAGCAGTGTAAATAACAGGCTTTGCAGAAATTAAAAACAAATCTTTTAATAAAAGTTGTTCATCTTCGTTAACTTCTAAAGTTCTTGCAGGCTTAAATGCAGATAAATGGTCTAATAACCTTTGGTAGAATTCCGCTTCAATTTTATATTTTTTATCGCCTGTTTTTACCATATTTAAAGATTTATCTAATCTTCTTTTAACACTTTCAATATCGGCTAAAACTAATTCTAAGTTAATAGTTTCAATATCTCTAACAGGGTTAATAGAATTGTCTACGTGGGTAATATTTTCGTCTTCAAAACACCTTACTACGTGAACTATAGCATCTGTTTCTCTAATATTTGCTAAAAACTTATTGCCTAAGCCTTCGCCTTGGCTAGCACCTTTAACAAGCCCAGCAATATCTACGAATTCTATAACAGCAGGGGTAATTTGCTTAGTATTATAAAGTTTGCCTAAAACTTGCAATCTTTCATCTGGTACGGCAACTACGCCAACGTTTGGTTCAATAGTGCAAAACGGATAGTTAGCGCATTCTGCACCAGCGTGAGTAATTGCGTTAAATAAGGTAGATTTTCCAACGTTAGGTAGCCCAACAACACCTAATTTCATAATTTATATCTCCAAAAAATACTTTTTTATTAATTATAATGTATTTTGTACAAAAATTCAAGTTTTTAGGTTGCATTTTTTAATAAATATGTGATATTATATAATTAATTTGGAGAGAATTATGGATTATAAAATTTATATAGCAAAAAAACTTAATATTCCAGAACTAGAAGTAGAAAACATTGCATCTTTTATAGAAATTCCACCAGAAACCACTATGGGCGACTATGCGTTACCTTGTTTTAAACTAGCAAAAATATTGCGTAAATCTCCCGTAGTAATTGCTGAAACGTTGGCTAATGGTTTTTCAACTGATGAAGTTATTAAAGAATGTTCTGCAATAAACGGCTATTTAAATTTTAAAATCAACCGTGAAAATTTTGCTTATAAAACTTTAGAAGAAGTATTAAATTTAAACGAAAAATTTGGTTCTTCAAACATTGGCGAAGGCAAAACAATTTGTATAGATTATTCTTCAATTAACATAGCAAAACCTTTCCATATAGGGCATTTATCTACCACGGTAATTGGTAGCGCACTATGTAAAATTTTTAGGTTTTTAGGTTATAAGGTAGTTGGCATTAACCACCTTGGCGATTATGGTACTCAATTTGGTAAACTAATAGTTGCTTTTAAGTTATGGAGTAGCGAAGAAGAAGTTATAAAGGGTAGGCTAAAAGAACTAACCAGAATTTACGTTAAATTCCACGAAGAAGCAAAGGTTAACCCTGCGTTAGATGATGAAGCAAGGCGTTATTTTACCTTAATTGAAAAAGGCGATGAAGAAAGCAATAAACTTTTCAACTTGTTTAAAAAAATAACTTTAGAAGAAGTAGATAAAATTTATAAAATGCTAAACGTTTCTTTTGACTCTTATGCGGGCGAAAGTTTTTATAACGATAAAATGGCGCCAATCGTAGAAGAATTAAACGAAAAGGGGCTAATAAAAAAATCTGAAGGTGCGTCTATTGTAGATTTAGAAGAATATAATATGCCACCTTGCTTAATATTAAAATCAGACGGGTCTACTCTTTACGCTACTCGTGATATTGCAGCCGCAGAGTATAGAAAAAATACTTACGATTTTTATAAGTGTTTATACGTAGTTGCATATCAACAAAACTTACACTTTAAGCAATTCTTTAAAGTTATAGAATTAATGGGAAGAAGTTGGGCGAAAGATTTAGAACACGTAGCCTACGGCATGGTTTCGTTAGAAGACGGGGCTATGAGTACTAGAACGGGTAACGTTGTTTTACTTGAAGACGTTATTAGCCGTACAATAGAAAAGGCGTATAGCGTTATAGAAGCCAAAAACCCTAACATAGAAAACAAAGAAGAAGTTGCAAAAACGGTAGGCACGGGCGCTGTAATTTTCGGTGCATTGTGCAATAGTAAAATTAAAGATATAGTTTTCTCTTACGATAGGGTGTTATCTTTTGAAGGGGAAACTTGCCCTTACGTTCAATATACTGTTGCAAGGTGCAATAGCGTTATAAAAAAATGTGGCAACGGCGGAGCGTTTACCATAGATAATATGCAAAAAGAAGAATACGACGTTATTTCTTTACTAGGCAAGTTTAAGGAAACTATTGTTCGCGCAAGCGAAAAATACGAACCTTTCTTTATAACAAGGTATGCGTTAGATTTAGCAACGGCGTTTAATAAATTTTATTTTGATTGTAAAATTGCAGTAGAAGACGAAAACGTACGTAACTTTAGGCTTGCTATAACTAAAGCAACTAAAACAACTTTAACTAATGCTTTAACACTGTTGGGTATTGGTGTTGTAGAACAAATGTAGGTAAATTATGGAAAAACTAGTAATTTTTGATTTAGACGGCACGATTTTACACACTATTCCAGATATTTTAGATAGCATTAACGTTATGCTAAACCACTTTGGGCACAAGGAAGTAACTTTTAACCAAGTTAGAAGTTACGTTGGGCACGGCGCTAAAGATTTAGTTAAAAAATGCGTAGGTTTTCCTATTAGTGAAGAAGAACTATTAGAAAGGTTAAACTATTATAACGACGTTTACGATAAATCTAATAGTCCAAAAACCTGCCTTTTTGATGGTATGGATGAAGTTATTTTAACCCTAAAAAATAGGGGATATAAACTTGCCATACTTTCCAACAAACCACACGAATCAACCCTTTGCGTATATGAAAGGTATTTAAAGAAATATAATTTTGATTACGTTGTAGGTAGTTCGGCAAGCGTAAAATGCAAGCCAGATAAAACTGCAGCCCTAAGCATTTTAGAAAAGTTAAACGTTAAAAAAGAAAACGCCTATTTCGTTGGCGATGGCGAAACAGACGTGTTAACTTTTGTTAATGCAGATATAAAGGGTATTGCTTGCCTTTGGGGTTATAGAGATAAAGACGTTTTAGTAGAAGTTGGTGCAAAAGTTTTTGCTAACAGCCCTAAAGAACTTCTTTCTCTTATTCAATAACATTTTTAATAAAAAACAAGGCTAAATTTTTTAGCCTTGCTTACCACTTTTTTCATTTAATTTTTTTTCACTTTTATTTTCTACTTTTAACAAAATTAAATATTTAACCAAAGAAAATTCAATAATTATTAAAAGCGCTAAAACCACTATTAGCAAATAATTTAGGTTTTGGGCAATATACTCAAAAATAGTCATTTTTTTAGTTCCTTAAATTTTTTACAAATAGATTTTAATATATTTTTACAAATTAGTCAAGTTATAGAGGTGATATAATTGTTAAACCATTTTAAAGTTGCCATTATTGGTGGTGGTGCTAGTGGAATAATTACTGCCGTTGAACTAGTTAGTGGCAATAACGCACTTTTAGGCAAGGAAATAGTTATTCTAGAGCGAAACGACAGAATAGGTAAAAAACTTATTGCAACGGGTAACGGGCAAGGAAACATTTTAAATAAAAACATATCTAAAGAAAATTATTATGGCGAAGAAGATATAATACAAAACTTTCTTAACGGCATAAAAGAAATTTCTTTAGAAGAATATTTTTATAAATTGGGCATACCACAAATAGAGTGCGAAGAAGGTAAACTTTACCCAATAAGTAAGCAAGCAAGTGCCGTGTTAGACGTTTTAATGAAATATTTGTTTTCTAAAGGCGTAAACGTAATAACTAACGAAAAGGTAACTAAAATAGAAAAGCAAAAAGAAATATATAAGTTAACTACAGAAAAAGCAGGTTATTTAGCAAGCAAGGTTGTAGTTGCAACGGGTGGCAAAGCGGGTAAACATTTTGGCACGGACGGAACTTCTTACGGTTTAGTGCAAAATTTAGGGCACGAACTAACTAGCCTTTACCCTTCGCTAGTGCAAATTAAACTTTCTTTAACTAAAATTAAGGGCTTAAAAGGCATTAAAGAAAGGGCAAGGGTTTATGCTAAAGACGGCGAAAAGGTATTAAAAAGCCAAGTGGGAGACGTTCTTTTTACAGAATTTGGTGCTTCGGGCTCAGCCATATTTCAAATTTCTGGGCATTTAGCGAAGGCACAAAAACCAAACGTAAGAATAGAATTTTTACCTAACTATACCTTAGAAGAAACGGAAAAAATTATTAAAGATAAAATTTCTAATTGTTCATTTATGCAAAAAGAAGAAGTTTTATGTGGAATAATAAATAAAAAAATAGGTTTGCAAATATTAAAGGACTTAAAAGAATATTCTTATAAAGAAATAGCAAATAACATTAAAAACTTTAATATAGAAGTTAAAGGCAGTTTGGGGTTTGATTACGCTCAAGTTACAAAAGGTGGCATAACAGTTAAAAACCTTAACGCAAAAACTTTTGAAAGCAAAGTTAATAGTGGTCTTTATATAGTAGGCGAAACGCTTAATATTGACGGCGATTGTGGTGGTTATAACCTAGCATTTGCCTTTTATAGCGGAATAACCTGTGCAAAAAACATTAAAAATAAATTAAGTTAAAGGGGCAAAAATATGGAAAAATTTAAGAAATTAAATTATGAATTATTAGACAAGCAACATCTTTCCGTTCTAAGAGAAATTGGTAGAGTTATTGGCGTTAAATCTTCTACTTCTAAGAAAAAAGAAGACTTAATTAAAGGTATTTTAGATATTCAAAATAACAAACTTAAACCTGTAGAACCAAGCAAAAGGGGTGCTCCACCAAAAATTAAAATAGATATTAGCGAATTTATAATTAACGAAAAAGAAATTACTAATATTTATGAAAACGTTACTATAGAAGCCCAAACTATTAAACTTAACGATAATACTAACGAAGAAGTTGTTGTAGAAGGTGTTTTAGAACAACACTCTTCTGGCTTTGGTTTTTTGCGTGTAAACAACTATGAAAATTCTAAAGAAGACGTTTACGTTTCTTTGCAAAATATAAGAAAATATAATTTAAGAAAGGGCGACAAAGTAAAATGCAAAGCAAAAACGGTAAGAGAAGGCGATTCAATGGCTCTACAAGAAGTTGTTGCTATTAACGACCTAACCCCTGAAACGTTTTTAAAGCGTGCTAATTTTGACGATTTAATTCCATATTACCCAACTGAAAGAATAAAATTAGAAACTAATAATAACGACCTTGCTATTAGGTGTATAGATTTATTTGCACCTTTAGGTATGGGGCAAAGGGGTTTAATAGTTGCTCCACCAAAAACAGGTAAAACCACGCTATTAAAATTAATTGCTCAATCTATTGAAGAAAACCACAAAGACGTTAAATTAATCGTTTTACTAATAGATGAACGCCCAGAAGAAGTTACCGATATTAAACGTTCGGTTAAAGGCGAAGTTGTTTTTTCTACCTTTGATGAAGGTGCAGAACACCATATTAGAGCAGCCGAACTAGTTGTAAACAGGGCAAAAAGGCTAGTAGAAGTTGGGCAAAACGTGGTAATTTTAATGGATTCTATAACAAGACTTGCAAGGGCTTATAACAACGTTATAGAAAGTAGTGGCAAAACACTTTCCGGTGGTTTAGACCCTGTTGCATTGCAAGGCCCTAAACGTTTCTTTGGGTCGGCAAGAAATATAGAAAACGGTGGTAGTTTAACAATTTTATCTACTGCATTAATAGATACGGGTAGCCGTATGGACGACGTTATTTACGAAGAATTTAAAGGCACGGGCAATATGGAAATTCACCTTTCAAGAGAGTTAAGCGAAAGAAGAATTTTCCCTGCAATAGACCTTTATAAATCGGGCACTAGAAAAGACGAGTTATTACTAACTGAAAAAGAACAAAGTACGGTTTACCAATTAAGAAGAATTTTACAAGAAAGAACCGACGCTACCGATTCTTTACTAGAAATGTTGAAAAAAACCAAAACCAACGAAGAATTAATGTCTAAAATAGACGTTTGGATAAAATTATATAGAAAGTAATATGAAATCTAAAAGAAATAAAACGATAGATTTTTCTCTAAAGCAGGGCGAAAAATATTTATCTATGTGCGTTAAAGAAGAAAATACCAAAAAAATTACGCCCAATAGCATTGTTATTGGCGATGCATTTAGCGCAATAAAAAAAATTGAAGATAGTAGTGTAGATTTACTTATTGTAGACCCGCCTTATAATTTAAACAAATATTTTCACGGCAATTATTTTAAAAAATCATCTTTAGAAGAATACAAAGAATACACTAAAAGTTGGCTTAACGCAGTTTTACCAAAATTAAAAAATACTGCAAGCGTTTACGTTTGTTGCGATTGGGAAAGTGCTTTAGTTATAGGCGAAGTTTTAGCCGAAAAGTTGCAATTAAAAAACCGAATTACTTGGTCTAGAGATAAAGGTAGGGGTGCAAAATCTAATTGGAAAAATAGTATGGAAGACGTGTTTTTTGCAACCGTTTCTAACGAATATACCTTTAATTTAGAGGCAGTTAAAGTTAGAAAAAAGGTGCTAGCACCATATAAAGAAAAGGGCGTTCCAAAAGATTGGGAACAAACTGAAAACGGAAAATATCGTAATACTTGTCCTTCTAATTTTTGGAATGATATTTCCGTTCCATATTGGTCTATGGCAGAAAATACTGCTCACCCAACCCAAAAACCCGAAAAACTTATTGCAAAATTAATGCTAGCAAGCTCTAACGAAAACGACTTGGTGCTAGATATTTTTGCAGGTTGTGGAACAACGGGGGTAGTTGCAAAAAAACTTAATAGAAAATTTATTTGTATAGAACAAAATCCACTTTATTGTGTGTGGGCGGGAAAAAGGCTAGAAATGGCTGAAGAAGATAAAACAATTCAAGGCTACAAAGATGGAGTTTTTTACGAAAGAAATACTATATTAAAAGATTAGTTTTCTGCTTGAAATATAAAAAACAAGGTGTTATAATGTTTTGCACAAGGGTATAATACTATCATCATTGTAAGTTAAAATTGCAAAATATTGGATTAAAGGTGGAAAAATAAAAATGAAAAAATTAGGGTTAGTTTTAGGTTCTGGTGGTAGTCGTGGCGTTGCTCATATTGGGTTTATAAAGGCTTTGGTAGAAGAAGATATTACGCCAAGCGTTATAACGGGCTCTTCTATGGGTGCATTAGTAGGGGCTTGCTTTGCCTTGGGGCTTAAACCTGACTATATGATAAAAGAAATAACCAAATTAAAAATGAGCGATTTATTAGATATTTCTTTTAATCCACTTGGGAACTTGGCTATCTTGCGTTCTAAAAAAGTTTATAAAAGGTTAGAAAAATATTTTGGTAACAAAACTTTTGCAGACGTGAAAATACCTTATAATTGCGTTGCAGTAGACGTTCATTCAGGCAAATCAGTTACCTTTGAACAACACGAAAAAATTGTAGATGGCGTTGTTTCTAGTTGTTGTATACCGGGTGTTTTTAAGCCTGTTGTTCGTGGCGAGCAAATGCTTGTAGATGGTGGTATTCAATGTAGGTTGCCTATAGATGAAGCAAGAAATATGGGTGCAGAAGTTATAGTTGCCGTAGACGTTATGGGTGAATTAAGACCAAACAATAAAAAATATAATATTCTTTCGGTTATGTTTAGAACTGCAGATATTTACGATGCTGAACTAACAAAAATTAAACTTCTATACCAAAAACCAGACCTTTATTTACGCCCAGATTTAGGCGATATGAACCAATATAAATTTAAGGGCATAAAAGAAGCCATAGAAAAGGGTTACGAGTTAGGCAAAGAATACGCTGAAAAAATTAAAGAACTTATAAAAAACTAATTTTATTTAGGTGCGTTTATGACAAAAAAAGTAAAAATAGGCAACTTATATATAGGTGATAATGAAAGTATAAAAATTCAATCTATGTGTACTTGCCAACTAAAAGATATTAATAGTGCTATTTCTCAAGCCCAAGCCTTGCAAAACGTTGGTTGCGAAATAATTAGGTTTTCCGTTTTAGATATAGAAGATACTTTGGCTATTAAAGAAATAAAAAAGCATATAAATATGCCAATAGTTGCCGACGTACATTTTGATTATAAATTAGCAATATCTTCTATCGTTAACGGGGCAGATAAAATTAGAATTAACCCAGGTAATATTGGTGGGGAAGATAAAGTAAAGGAACTTGCAAAATATTTAAAAGAATATAAAGTTCCCGTTAGAGTTGGCTCAAACACGGGTAGCGTAGAAAAAAAGTTTTTAAGTAAGTATGGTAAAAACGAAATTTCGTTAGGCGAAAGTGCGTTAGAAAAGGTTGCTATTCTAGAAAAAAATGGTGTAGAAGATATAGTTGTTTCCGTTAAGGCAAGCGAAGTGCCTTTAATGGTAAAAGCCTATAGGTACGTAGCAAGTAAAACTAACTACCCACTTCACTTAGGTGTTACAGAAGCAGGCACCGAATATAACGGAATAATTAAAAACAGTATAGGCATAGGTGCACTTTTATTAGACGGCATTGGCGATACTATTAGGGTAAGTTTATCGGCAGACCCTATAAAAGAAGTAATTAGTGCAAAAAGCATACTTTCAGCATTAAACTTAAAAGAATACGGCGCTAAAATTATTGCTTGCCCAACTTGTGGTAGGTGCGAGTGGAATTGTTTAGAATTTGCAAAAAAGGTAGAAGAATATACCAAAAATGCTACTAAACCTATAAAAATTGCAGTAATGGGTTGTGTTGTAAACGGCCCGGGTGAAGCCCAAGATGCAGATATTGGTGTTGCAGGTGCTAAAGAACAATGTGCCATATTTGTAAAAGGTAAAATAATAAAAAAAGTTAATACACAAAACTTAGAAAAGGAATTTTTTAAAGAGATAGATAAATGCCTAGCATAAAAACAGAGAACGAGTTTATTGAAGGTATTCGTTCGTTAGATTCTCAACTTAATAATATAAGAACTTCGGAAATACAGGTAGATAAGAAAAATCGTAGTATAGCCTTTGTGTTCGTTACAGATAAAACCATAAGCCAAGAACTAAAAGGTAGGGTAAGTGCTTACGTTACAAAATTAGTTCCTAACGTGTTTTATTCCGTTAGCGTGCAAATTAAAAAAATGGTTGCCGAAACAGAACTAGTTAACAACGAAATTTTTAAATTTTTTAACGCAAACTACCCGTCTTTATCTATATTTTTAAAAGATACAGATATTCGTTCTGGAGTTTATGCAGATATTGTTAAATACACTTTAAGGGTAACTTTAGACCAAGAAGATTACATAAAACAAAACGATATTTTAAATAAACTAAACAACCATTTAGCAAAACGTTTTTGTAACGATTTTCGTGGTAATTGCGAAATAAAAGAAGCCGAAGAAACAATTAGTTTATTAAACGAAGAAGTATACGAAAGTGAATTACAAAAAGTAGAACATAGAACTATTAAAGTTTTAGAACCACTTATAATAGACGACGTTCATATTGGCACGGTTGCCGAATATATAGAAGACGTTACGAGTGGAGATGCTATTATTTGTGGTAAAATAACCGAAATTACCGAAAAATCAACTGTAAAAGACAAGCCGTTTTTTATTATTCATATTAACGATACTACCGGTCAAACAAGTGGCGTATATTTTTCTAAAAAGAACACTTTATATAAAATTAGGGAGTTACAGGTTGGCGACGCAATTATAGCAAAAGTAAATATAGGCGAGTATAAAGGAAAACGCTCGTTAACTTTTCAAAAAATTAACAAGTGTGTTTTTCCACCCGATTTCGTAAAGAAAGATAAATATAAAAAACCAACTCCTAAAAACTATAAACTAATATTCCCAACACCTGCAAAAACTATAAAGGTTAGTTCGGTTTTTGATGATGAAGAAATTTTACCATTAGAATTCATTAAAAAAACCTTCGTTGTTTTTGATTTAGAAACTACAGGCACAGAGCCTATGAAAGCGGGAATAACCGAAATAGGTGCAGTAAAAATAATAAACGGCGAAGTTACCGAGCAATTTACCACCTTGGTTAAGCCAGATTATAACATAACGCAAGAGATAGTAGATATAACGGGTATTACCGAAGAAATGGTTAAAGATGCGCCTAAAATTAGTAGCGTTCTTCCCGATTTTATTAAGTTTATAGAAGGGGCTACGTTAGTTGCGCATAATTCTAATTTTGATATGAGTTTTATAACTAGGTTTGCAAAAGCCGAAGACTACGAAATAAAAAACGAAGTAATAGACACCTTGGCTTTAGCAAGAAAATGCTTGCCAGAACTTCGTAAGCACGACTTGCATACCTTAGCAGAGTATTACGAAATAAAGTTTAACCACCATAGAGCGCTTGCCGATGCTTACGCTACGGCGGAAATATTTAAGAAATTAATGGCATTAAATAACAAATAATTATAAAAATGCTTGCAATTTATTGTAGGTTATGTTAGAATACTATTGACGATTATAAGAATGCTTACTTATGAGAACGGGTTGCCGTTCTCATAATTTTTTGTAAGGGTAAAAATGAAAGTAAAAAGTAATAAAGAAATTATAGAATTTTTAACTAAATATGCTAACGAATTAGGTGTAGAAATTTTTGACGTAGAGTTTAAACAAGGCAAAAATCCAAACTTAACCATTTACGTTGAAAAAGCAGGTGGAATAGATTTAGATACTTTAGAACTTTTTCACAAAGCCATATTTGAACCTATAGATAAACTAGACCCGACTTTTGGCGAACCATATACCTTAAACGTTTCTAGCCCAGGTGTAGATAGACCGTTTAAGACGGATAAAGATTTTATTTCCCATCTTAACCAAAAAGTAGAAGTTAAATTGTATTCATCAATAAAGGGCAAAAAGTTTTACGACGGGGTGCTTTTAGCCTACGACGGAAAAACTATAACCTTAAAAGTAGATGCAAAAAACACTTTTACAATAGACTTAAAAAATATTGTTAAAATTAATGAATATATTGATTTTTAATTAAAAATAAAATTTATTACGAGGAGAAAAATAATGACAAGTAAAGATTTCTTTCAAGCATTAGAATTGCTAGAAAAAGAAAAAGGTATTTCCCAAGAAGATTTTATAACTGCGTTAGAAAATGCGCTAGTAATTGCGTACAAAAAGCACACTAAAGACCCTAGCGACGTAGTAGTAAAACTTAACTCTGAAAAAAGTTCTATTAAAATTTATAGCGTAAAAACCGTTGTAGAAGAAGTAGTAGACACAGAAAAAGAAATTAGCCTAGAAGAAGCGCAAGAAATTAAAAAATCTTATAAGGTTGGCGACGTAGTTTCTAAAGAAATAGCAACTAAAGATTTTGGTAGAATTGCTGCTCAAACTGCAAAACAAGTTTTAACCCAAAGGCTACGTGAAATTGAACACGAAAACACCGTAAGTGAGTTTGAAGATAGAGAAGGCGAACTTATGGCTTGTACCGTTCGTAGAATAGAAGACGGCAACGTTTACGTAGAAATTGGTGGTAACCAAATAGAAGGCGTTCTAATGGAAAAAGACCAAGTTCCTGGCGAAAAATACGAAATTAATCAAAGATTAAACGTTTTCGTTAAAAAAGTTAAAAACATTGGTAAAACTTCACAAGTAGTAGTTTCTCGTACTGCAAACGGCTTAGTTAAACGTTTATTTGAAAACGAAGTTCCAGAAATCAAACAAGGCTTAGTAGTTATTAAAGGCATTGCAAGAGAACCTGGCCAAAGAACAAAAATAGCAATTTATTCAGAAGACCCATCTATAGATGCACTTGGCGCATGCGTAGGTAATAAAGGTGCAAGAGTAAACGCTATAGTTGCAGAATTAAACGGCGAAAAAATAGATATTATTCCATGGAGCGAAAACCCACTAGAATTTATTTCTTCTGCTCTTTCTCCAGCAAGGGTTATTTGCGTTAACCAATTAGAAGGTGAAAACCAAGCAAGAGTAGTAGTTCCAGACGATAAGTTATCTTTAGCAATTGGTAGAAAAGGTCAAAACGCAAGGCTTGCAGTAAGGTTAACGGGCTGGAAAATAGACGTTAAGAGCGAATCTGCTGCAATTGCAGAAGGCGATATGCCTGCTACCGAAGAACAAGGGGAGTAAAAAGTTAAAAAATGGAAAAAAAAGTTCCTATGAGAACCTGCGTTGCATGCAGGCAAACTAAACCTAAAAAAGAACTTATTAGAATTGTTAAAAACGAAAACGGAATAAGTTTAGATAAAACGGGTAAAGTGAACGGCAGGGGCGCATATATTTGCGACGATATAGAATGTTTTAAAAAACTTAAAAAAGGTAAAATGTTAAACAAGTCTTTTAAAACCGAAGTTACCGAAGCAGAATACTTGCAAATAGAGGAGGCGTATATTGGAAAACAATAAGGCCTACACATTTATAGGTTTTGCAATGCGTACTATGAAATACAAAGTTGGTATGAACGCTTGTCAAACCTTAAAAAAAGCAAATTTAGTAATAGTTTGTAAATCTGCAAGTGAAAACACGGTAAAAGAAGCCGTGAAACTAGCAAAAAAATTGCATTGTAAAATTTTTCAAACCAAAGTAGATTTACTTGAAGAAATAATTCATAGGGCAAACACCAAAGTTATGGCACTTGCAGATAAAGACCTTGCACTTGCCGTAATTAACAACAGCGAAAATTACTTTATAAACTTATAAGCAGGAGAAAATAATGGCAGAAAAAGCAACTCGTAATGAAAATATTAAAAAGGCTAGAGAACTTTTAAATAAAGATGGTAAAATTGGCGAATTAAAAGGGCTTGTGGGCACTTCTATAACTAACGTAAATTCTATAATGCAAGCGTTAGAATCTAAAATTAAGGCTTTTAACGAAGAAGAAAAACAAAAGGCTTTAATAAAAGAACAAGAAACAAAAATTGTAGAAAAAACTGAAGAAAAAGAAATAGTTAAAGAAAAAGTATCGGCAGTTAAGGAAGAAAAACAAGAAGAAAAGAAAAAAGAAGTAAAGGAAGAACCTATTGTTAGCGAAACTCCTCCTACACCTGCACCTGCCCAAACTGAAGTTCCTAAAAAACGCCCATCGTTTATAGTTAGGCACGAAAGCGTAGAAGAAGAGAAAAAGCCTGAAAAGAAAAATACTTTTGCTCCAAAACAACCTAACCAAAAAGGCAACACTTTCGTTCCAAGAGATAATGCTAACCGTCAAGGTGGCTTTAACAAGGGCGCTCAAGCCCCTGCAGGCAGTAAGCCAAACTTTAAAAAGCCTAAAGAAACGTACGTTGCTCCTCCTATTGTTGAAACAACCAACGATAAGAGAAACTTTAATAAGAAAAAGCAACAAAACGAAAAATCTTTTGAAGAAAAGCGTGTTGTTAACAAACGTGCTTTAATTAAAAACCAAGTTAGCATAGACGATTTTGATGAAAATAAAACAGGCTACAGAAAATTCCGCCCTGCTAAAAAGTCAAAGGAACAAGCGGAAGTAGTTAAAGTTAAAATAGAAAAGGCAGTAATAAACACCGAAATTATTCCACTTAAAGTATTAAGCGAAAAAATTGGTATAACTGCTGCTGAAATAACAAAGCGCCTATTTAAAGAAGGCATAATGAAAACTATTAACGACTCTGTTGACTTTGATACTGCAGCATATATCGCAGCAGATATTGGTGTTGAATTAGAGTTAAAGTTAGATAAAACTGCAGAAGACGTATTAAGCGAAGGTTTCGTTTCTGAACCTGAAGATAGCGAAAACTTAGTTGTACGTCCACCGGTTGTTACTGTTATGGGGCACGTAGACCATGGTAAAACGTCTACTTTAGATAGAATTAGAAAAACCAACGTAACAGCAGGCGAAGCAGGTGGTATTACTCAACATATTGGTGCATACCAAGTTACAGTAGACGGCAAAGTAATTACTTTCCTAGATACACCGGGCCACGCAGCATTCACGGCTATGCGTGCAAGGGGTGCGCAATCTACCGATATTGCAGTTTTAGTAGTTGCTGCCGACGATGGTATTATGCCACAAACTATAGAAGCAATAAACCACGCAAAAGCCGCAAACGTTCCAATTATCGTTGCAATTAACAAAATGGATAAGCCAGAAGCAAACCCAGAAAGAATTAAAACACAATTAACCGAACACGGCTTATTACCAGAAGAATGGGGTGGAGATACAATTTTATGCCCAATCTCTGCAAAAACAGGTGAGGGTATTGATTTCTTATTAGAAAATATTCTTCTTGTAGCCGAAGTTGCCGAACTTAAGGCAAACCCAAACAGAAAGGCTAAAGGCGTAGTTATAGAAGCAAAACTAGACCAAAGCAAAGGCCCAATTGCAACCATATTAGTTCAAAATGGTACACTTAAGGTTTCCGATAGTGTTGTTGTTGGTATGGCAACGGGTAAAATTAGGGCTATGACAGACGATAAAGGTCGCCGTGTAACTAGTGCAGGGCCATCTACCCCTGTTTCAATTATGGGTTTAGATGAAGTTCCAAATTCTGGCGATATATTGTTTGCCGTAGAACACGAAAAATTAACCAAACAAGTTGTTGAAGAACGTAAAAATAGAGAAAGAGAAAAAATGATGAACGCTTCTCAAAAAGTTACTTTAGACGACGTGTTTAATAGAATTAGCGAAGGCGAAATGAAAGTTCTTAACCTAATAGTTAAGGCAGACGTTCAAGGCTCTGTAGAAGCGGTTAAGCAATCTATGGAAAAACTTTCTAACGAAGAAGTTAGAGTTAACGTTATTCACGCAGCCGTTGGCGCTATAAACGAATCTGATATAATGCTTGCAGAATCTTCTAGTGCAGTAATTATTGGTTTTAACGTTAGGCCAGATTCTAATGCAAAACAAGTTGCAGAAAGAAGTGGCGTAGATATTAAACTTTATAGGGTTATTTACGAAGCAATAGAAGACGTAGAAAAATCTCTTAAAGGTATGCTTGCACCAAAAATCACCGAAACATACCTTGGTAAAGCCGAAGTTAGAGAAGTATTTAAAATTTCTGGTGTTGGTCAAGTTGCAGGTTGTTACGTTACAGATGGTAAAATTTCTAGGTCTGGTAAACTTCGTATCTATAGAGATGATATTATGATTTGCGAAGGAAACGTTCTACAATTAAAGAGATTTAAAGATGACGTTAAAGAAGTTGCTCAAGGCTACGAATGTGGTATTTCTATAGAAAAATTCAACGATATTAAGGTTGGCGACTTTATAGAATGTTACCTATTAGCCGAACAACAATAAGGTAAATTATGAACAAACAATCTAATAGAACAGAAAAGTTAAACAGCATATTTAAGCAAGATATTTATACCATAATTACAAGAAAACTAAAAAATCCGTTTATAACGGAAATGTTTAGCATAACTAAGGTAGATACTTCTAAAGATTTATCTCACGCAAAAGTATATATAAGCGTGTTTTCTACTAACGAAGAAAAGAAAAACACAACCTTTACTGAAATTTGTAACGATGCTAAAAAAATTAGGTATGAACTTGCTAAAATAAGCAACGTAAGAACCGTTCCTGAATTACACTTTATGTTAGATGATTCTATGGAATACGGCGACAATATGGATAAACTTTTTAAAAAGATAAATGAAGGTAAAAAAGTTGATTAGTTTAGGCGAAATTGCAAAACAACTTAAAAAAGAAAATAACGTTGCTATTATTTGCCACGTTAGGCCAGATGGAGACTCTATTGGGTCTTCTATGGCTTTATCTTTGGCATTAACTAGCCTAGGTATTAAAAACCAACTTTTTTGCGAAGATGCTATACCTGAAAAATTCGTTGGAATTCAAGGTAAGTATAGCCAAGAATTTTTTGGCGAATTTTCTTGTATGGTTGCAGTAGATTGTGCCGATATTTATAGGCTAGGCAATTTTGCCGAACCATTTATTAGGCATAAAAACACTTTTAATATAGACCACCATATTTCAAACACTAAATTTGCAAAGGTAAACTACGTTAACGTTACTGCAAGCAACTGCGAAAATATATACAACCTTTTGGTAGAAGGAAATATAGAAATTACTAAGGAAATTGCTAACTATTTATTAACGGGTATTGTTACCGATACGGGTAATTTTAAGCATAAAAACGTAACGCCAAACACGTTATTAACTGCATCAAAGTTGCTAGAAAAAGGAGCAGACCTTAATAAAATAGTTTACGATATGTTCGTTGCTCAACCAAAAAGGCGTGCAACCTTGTTCTCTTCGGTAATGAGTAAAATTAGGTTTATGCTAGAAGATAAACTTGCTATAGCCACAATTACCTTAAAAGATATTGAAAATAACGGCGCTAAACCAGAAGATACCGAAGGCTTTATAGACTTTTTAATGACTATAAATGGCGTAGAAGTTGGCGTAACTCTAATGGAAATGAAACGTAATTTATATAAAGTAAGTTTTCGTTCAAAGGGTGCAAACGTAAACGAAGTAGCAAGCCTATTCGGTGGTGGAGGGCATATTTTGGCAAGTGGTTGCCAAATTAACGGCGAATACGAAGAAATTATAGATAAACTTCGTTATGCAATAAGCCAACGAATTCCAGAGTAATATGAACGGATTTATAAATTTAATTAAGCCCGAAGGTATGAGTTCTGCTTATGCAGTAGGTGCTGTTAAAATAAAACTAAAAATTCCTTGTGGTCATATGGGAACTTTAGACCCTTTGGCTAGCGGGGTTTTGCCTGTTGGCGTTGGTAAAGCAAGCAGGCTTTTTGATTATTTGTTAAATAAAACCAAAGTATACGAAGCAGTTTTTAGGTTTGGCGAATTAACTAATACCCTAGATATTACAGGTGAAGTTACTTCTAAAACCAATAATATTCCAACCAAAGAAGAAATAATTGCCGTTTTAGGCTGTTTCGTAGGGGAAATAGACCAAGTTCCACCTAACTATTCTGCAAAGTGTATAAACGGAAAAAGGGGCTACCAATTAGCAAGAAAAGGTGTAGAATTTACCATTGCTCCTAAAAAAGTTACCGTTTTAAAATACGAATTTTTAGAACAAATTAGCAAAACGGACTTTAAGTTTAGAATAACTTGTAAAGGTGGTACTTACATAAGGTCATTAGCAAGAGATTTAGGGTATAAACTAAATTCTTTAGCCATAATGGTAAGCCTAAACAGAACGGAGAGTGGTGTTTTTAACTACTCTAACGGGGTAACCGTAGAAGAATTTGCTAAAAGCGAAAACCCACTAAACTTTATAATTCCTGCCGACACCGTGGTAGATTTTACTAAACTTATATTAACTAAAGAACAAGCAACCAAACTATTAAACGGCTTGTACGAAAAATACGGGTTTAACGACGGAATTTACAGGGTGTATAACGAGCAAGAATTTTGGGGCATAGGAAAAGTAGAAAACGGCATATTAAAAATGAGTGCGTATGTTAGATAAAAAGAGTGTTGTAATAGCCTTAGGTTTTTTTGATAGCCTTCATATAGGGCATAGAGAAGTTATTAATACGGCAAAAAAAATGGCTAACGAATTGGGTATAGAACCGGCAGTTTTCACCTTTGACGGCAACTTAAAATCGGTAATACTAAATAAGCCTGAAAAGTTTGTTTATTCGGTTAACGAAAGAAAAATTTTAATTAAAGATTTGGGCGTTAACGAAGTGTTTTTTGCTCCCGTTACAAAAGAGTTTTTGTCGTTAGATAAAATTAATTTTTTAAATTATATAAACGATATTTACGATATTAAAGGCTACGTTTGTGGCGAAGATTATACTTTTGGCGAAGGTGGTTTAGGTAATATAAACACCCTAAAAAACTATGCCGAAAGCAAAGGGCAAAGTGTAGAAATAGTAAACTCTGTTAACGACAATTTGGGTAGGGTTTCTACCACTAGAATTAAAAGGCTTTTAACAGATGGCAACATAATAAAAGCCAACGTATTACTAGGCAAAAACTTCTTTATTTTGGGCAAAGTTTACGGCGATAGAAAAGTAGGAAAAGAATTGGGTTTTCCTACCGTTAATATAAAAACTGAAGAAGGTAAAATAACCCTTTTAGACGGGGTTTATTCCGGCTATACTATAATAGATAATAAAATTTATAAATGCGTAATAAATTGTGGCGGAAGACCTACTTTTTCTCTTTACGAAAAGGTGATTGAAGCGCATATTATAGACTTTTCTGGGGATTTATACGGAAAGGAAATTGCTGTATATTTTTTAAGTAGAATACGAGACGTGCAGAAATTTTCTTCTAAAGAAATGCTAATAAAAAGAATAACCGAAGACGTTAATTTGGTTATAGGTAACGTATGATAAAATTTGGGCCAAGTGGCAATTCAAACGCCTTTTACGAAAAAGGGTTTAATAAAAGCGAACAATCTGCTAAATGGGTAAAAGATTTAGGGCTAAATTGCTTTGAATATTCTTTTGGCAGGGGCGTTAATATGAGTGATGAAAAAGCCGTAGAAATAGGCAAGGCTTTTAAAGATGCAGGTGTAGAAATAAGCGTTCACGCACCATACTATATTAACTTTGCTAATGAAGATGAATTAAAGGCGCAAAATTCTTATAATTACGTTTTAGATTCTGCAAAAAAACTTGTTTTACTAGGTGGCAAAAGGGTAGTTTTTCACCCTGCAAGCCAAGGCAAACTTACTAGAGAATACGCCGTTAACCTAACTGAAACAAGGCTTAAAATATTAAGAGATAAAGTTTACGAAAACGGCTTAGAAAACCTTTATTTTTGCCCTGAAACTATGGGAAAACTTGCCCAAATAGGCACTATTGAAGAAATAGTTAGGTTTTGTAAAATAGATAAAATTTATATTCCTTGTGTAGATTTTGGGCACGTTAACGCACGAGAGCAAGGCTCTCTTAAAACTGAAAAAGACTATTTAGAAAGGCTAGAATATATGGTTAGCGAACTAGGGCAAGAAAAAATGCAAAATTTCCATATACATTTTTCTAAAATAGAATTTACTTCTAAAGGCGAAAGTAAACACTTAACTTTTGAAGACCAAGTTTACGGGCCAGACTTTACTCCTTTAGCCAAAGCACTAAAGAAATTAAACCTAACTCCATTTGTAATTTGCGAAAGTAGTGGCACGCAAGATATAGATGCAGTTAAAATGCAAGAAATTTATTGTAATAATTGACATAATTTAAATTTTTTGGTAAAATATACTAGGTGATTAAATTAATGCAAAAATTAGTTGCAAAAAACCAAAGTGTATACTTTGTTAACGACAGAATTAATAGGCTATATTTCACGGGTATAGATATTGCAGAAGGCTATTTACTTGTTGCCGAAAAAAACTATTATTTCGTAGACGCAAGAAGTTACCTTTTAGCCAAACAAAAATTAAGTTTAACTAATACCGAAACTATTCTTTTTAACGGCTACGAAACTATTAAAAACTTTTTGCAAGAAAAGGGTATAAAAAAAGTTTATTTAGATTATTCTAAAACCACCGTAGAAGAATATAAAATTATAAAATCTTTTGGTGTTAGGGTGGCAGATTGTAGTGCTAAACTACAAAAAATAAAAAGCGTTAAAAGTAAAAAAGAAATAGAAACTATATCTAAAGCCTGCGAAATTACCGAAAAAGCATTTTATTATGCGTTAAATTTCGTTAAAGAAGGCATAACCGAAAAAGAAATTGCTAGCATAATAGAAAATAAAATGTTAGAATTGGGTGCAGACGGGGTTGGTTTTGAAACTATAGTTGCTTTTTCTAAAAATTCCGCTATTCCACACCACGAAACTAGCGAAGAAAAACTTGTAAAAAACACCCCTATTTTAATAGATATGGGCTGTAAATATAACGGCTATATTGCCGACTTAACTAGAACCTTTTTCTATGGCGAGCCAACTAAAGAATTTTTAAACGTTTACTCTGCCGTTCTAAAAGCAAACGAAGTAGCAGAAGAAAAAATTACAAACGGCATTAAAACCAACGTTGCCGATAAGTTTGCAAGAGAGGTTTTAGAAGAAAAAGGTTATAAAGAATATTTTACCCACTCTTTAGGGCACGGCGTAGGGCTAGAGGTGCACGAATACCCAACCTTATCGCCAAAACGAGTTCAAACTTTAAAAAATAATATGGTGTTTACTATAGAGCCGGGCGTATATTTGGAAAATAAGTTTGGCGTAAGAATAGAAGATACGGTATATTTAAATAAAGGCAAAATCAAAAGGCTTTTTACAGATAGTAAAAAGTTAATAACTATAAAATAAATAAATTTTACATATAATTTAAGGAGAAAAAATATGATAACAGCAGGCGAATTTAGAAAAGGCGTAACATTTGAATATGAAAGCGGAGTATTTACTATTGTAGAATTCCAACACGTTAAACCAGGTAAGGGTGCAGCGTTCGTTAGAACGAGAATGAAAAACGTTATAACAGGCTCTGTATTAGAAAAAACTTGGAACCCAACCGAAAAAGTTCAAGAAGCACACATTGAAACGAAAAACATGACGTATTCTTATAACGACGGTGAACTTTACTACTTTATGGACCAAGAATATAACCTAACCCCACTTAACTACGAACAAGTAGAAGAAGCCCTAAAATATATTAAAGAAAACGACCCTGTTGTTGTTAAATTCTTCAAAGGCCAAGCATTCTCAGTTGAATGTGAAAACTTCGTAGTTCTAAGGGTAACTCAAGCAGACCCATCTGTTAAAGGAAATACGGCAACTAACGCAACTAAAGATGCTATTCTTGAAACAGGTGCTAAAATTCAAGTTCCAATGTTCGTTCAAGAAGGCGAATTAATAAGAGTAGATACAAGAACCGGCGAATACATGGAACGTGTAAAAGGCTAAAAAAACTTTTAATACCTGCAAACTTGTTTGTGGGTATTTTTTTATAGGTGATTAAATGAAAACGGCAATAGTTACGGGAGCAAGTGGTGGCATTGGGCTAGAAATCACTAAAAAACTAGTTAAAAATGGTTATTTCGTTATAGCGCAAGTAAACAAAAATACTAGTGTAATTGAAAAATTAAAAGATGAACTTTCTAAAAAAGGTTTACAAGACTACGTTTTTCCCGTTAAATGCGATTTTAATAATAAAGAAGAAGTTGAAAATTTCTTAAGCGTAATAAAAAATAGTTTTAAGTATTACGACCTTGTTGTAAACAACACGGGTGTTGCACTTTATAAACTAATAACAGAAACAACCGAAGATGAGTGGGATGCAATTTTTAATATAAACCTAAAAAGTGCATACCTTACTAATAATGCCGTTTTAAACAAAATGATAGAAAGAAAAAGTGGCAACATAATAAATATTTCTTCTATTTGGGGCGAAAAGGGTGCAAGTTACGAAGTTGCTTATTCTGCAACCAAATCTGCACTAATAGGTTACACTAAAGCGCTTGCAAAAGAAGTGGGCTTAAGTGGTATTAGGGTAAACTGCATTTGCCCAGGGGTTATAGATACACCTATGAACGCAAATCTTTCTAAAGAAGAAATAGAAGAAATTAAATCTTCTACGCCATTAAATAGGCTAGGTAGCCCTAGCGACGTTGCTGACTTAGTAGAATTTTTAAGTAGCGAAAAAAGTTCTTTCATAACGGGGCAAATAATAACCATAGACGGTGGTTTTACCCTATAATATTTAACGGAATACATATGCAAAAACAAAGTGGAATTTTAATGCCAATCTTTTCTTTGCCAACTAAATACGGCATAGGCGATTTTGGCAAAACTAGTTATAATTTTATAGATTTTTTAGTTAAATCTAAACAAACTATATGGCAAGTTTTGCCGTTAGTTCAAACGGGGTATGGCGATTCGCCGTATTCTTCTGTTTGCTCGTATTCTTTTAACCCTTATTTTATAAGTTTAGAAGAGTTACAAAGAGAAAATTTATTAACTAAAAAAGACCTAAAAAGTGTTGAATATAACGGAACTTTAATAAATTATAATTTTTTATACAACACTAGGTATACTCTTTTAAGAAAGGCTTTTAACAATTTTAATACTGCCGATAAAGAGTTTAATAAATTTTTGAAAGCAAATAAATATGGCGATTACGCTTTGTTTTTAACTATTAAAAATTTAACCAACAAACCATTTAACGAGTGGGAAGAAGAACTTAAATTTAGAAACAAAAAAGCCTTAAATAAAGTTAAAAAAGAAAATAAACAAGAATATTTATTTTACCAATTTATTCAATTTAAGGCTCAAAAACAATGGCAAGCCTTAAAAAAATATGCCAACAAAAATGGTGTAAAAATAATTGGCGATATGCCACTTTATACCGCTTACGATAGCGTAGACGTTTGGGTAAACCCACAACTATTTAAATTAGATATCAACCTTGTACCAACCACCGTAGCAGGCGTTCCGCCAGACTATTTTTCTAAAACAGGTCAACTTTGGGGTAACCCTGTGTACAATTATGCTGAACACGAAAAAACCAACTTTGCTTGGTGGAAAAACCGAATAAAAAATATGCTTTCTACTTTTGATTACGTTAGAATAGACCATTTTAGGGGTTTAGATAGGTTTTACGAAATTCCTAACGGCAGTTTAGATGCAACGGTAGGTAATTGGAAAGACGTGCCAAGTTATAAAATGTTTGACGAAATAAAAAGTAAAATCAACTGTGAAAACATTATTGCCGAAGATTTAGGCATTATAGACGACGGGGTTAGAGAGTTATTAAAATACACCAATTTTCCAGGTATGAAAGTATTGTCTTTTGCCTTTGACGGAGATAATAATAACTTGCATTTACCAAAGAATATTGTATATAATAGCGTGTGTTACACAGGCACTCACGATAACGATACTTTAGTGGGTTTAATAAACTCTTTAAGCCCAGAAAGGCTAGAAGTTTTAGAAAATTGCGTTAAAGAAAGTTGTAAGCAATTAGGCGTTAAAAAATGCTCTAATTTAGTAAACACAATAATTAGGCTTGGGTTTGCAACTAACTCTAAACTATTTATTTTACCTATGCAAGATTTATGCTTACTTGGTTCGGAATATAGGGTAAACGAGCCATCAGTTGTAAAAGAGCAAAATTGGGCAGTAATAATAAATAAAAAATATTTTTCTAACAAATATATAGAAAAACTAAAAAATTTCACAATTAAATTTGGTAGAAATAAATAAATGTTAGGTAATTTTGCTTGACAAGGTAATAAAATAATAATATAATAACGGGTGTAAAGCAATTTTGTTTTACACTCGTTAGGTTTTTATGGAAAAAGATTTAGAGTTTATAGAACTTTTTGAAACTTATAAAGGGCTTTTAACCGAAAGGCAAAGGGAATTATTTTCTTCCTATTATTTATACGACCTTTCGCTATCTGAAATAGCCGAACCAGAAGGTTTATCTCGCCAAAGTGTATACGACGCAGTTAAAAAGGTTAAAAATAAACTATTAGAATACGAAAAGGCTTTAGGCTTAAAAGAAATAAAAACTAAAATTAAAACACTTTCTAATAAACTAAACGCAACAAACGAAAATGTTGCAAAGCAATTAGAAGAAATTATAGGTGAATAATGGCGTTGTTTTCTGGGCTATCGGAAAAACTTAATCATATATTTAGCAAACTAACGAAAAGGGGCAGGTTAACTGAACTAGAAATTAAAACTGCCATGCGTGAAGTTAGAATTGCGCTTTTAGAAGCCGACGTTAATATTTCCGTTGTAAAAGAATTTGTTAACAAAGTTTCGGAAAGGGCAGTTGGGCAAGAAATATTAAAGAGCTTAAGCCCAACCCAACAAGTTATAAAAATAGTTAACGAAGAGTTAATAGCCCTAATGGGTAGCACTAACAACAAACTCTTAACGGGTCCAACCCAACCAACCGTTATAATGATGGCAGGCTTGCAAGGTGCAGGTAAAACAACGTTAGTTGGTAAATTAGGTTTATACCTAAAAAAACAAGGCAAGAAAACACTTTTCGTTGCGTGCGACGTGTATAGACCAGCCGCAATAAACCAATTAAAAGTAGTTGGCGAAAAAGCAGGTTGCGAAGTTTTTGAAAAGGGGCAAGGCGACCCTGTAAAAATAGCAAAACAAGGTGTTGAATACGCAAAATCTTATGGTTTTGACACCGTTATTATAGATACTGCAGGTAGGCTTCAAATAGACGAAGCGTTAATGCAAGAACTAGAAAAAATTAAAGGGCAAGTAAACCCAGCCGAAATATTATTGGTTGTAGACGCAATGACGGGGCAAGTAGCCGTAGAAGTGGCAGATACTTTTAACAAAAGGCTAGAAGTAACCGGTTTAGTTTTAACTAAACTAGATGGCGATACAAGGGGTGGTGCAACCCTTTCAATGAAAGCCGTAACAGGCAAACCTATTAAATTCTGTTCAGTAGGCGAAAAACTTGGCGATTTAGAGCCTTTCTACCCAGATAGAATGGCAAACAGAATTCTAGGTATGGGCGACGTTCTAACTTTAATAGAAAAAGCACAAGAAGCCGTTACCGAAGAAGAAGCCAAAAAAATGGAAAGAAAGTTTAGGGAAAATTCCTTCACTTTAGACGATTTTTTAACCCAATTTGAAACAATGAACAAAATGGGTGGCATAAAAGATATTCTTTCAATGATACCTGGCATGGGTGCAAAATTTAAAATAAAAGAGCAAGATATAGATGAAAGTAAAATGCTTACAATGAAAGCAATAATACAATCTATGACAATGCAAGAAAGAAAAAACCCAAGCATAATAAACTCATCTAGGAAAATAAGAATAGCAAATGGTTCTGGCACTAACGTGCAAGAAGTAAATAAGGTGCTAAAGCAGTTTGAACAAACCAAACTAATGATGAAACAAATGAAGAACAATAAAATGTTCAAATTTTAATAAAAGAAACTAATTTTAAGGAGAAAATAAAAATGGCAGTTAAAATGAGATTAACAAGAATGGGCGACAAGAAATCTCCATTCTACCGTGTTGTTATTACAGACAGCAGAAACGCACGTGATGGTGCTTATATTGACAAAGTTGGTCACTATAACCCAACAGCACAACCAGCAGAAATCGTTATAAACAAAGAAAAGGCTTTAGATTGGTTAAAGAAAGGTGTTCAACCTACCGAAACAGTTAAATCTATATTAATTAACGAAGGTATTTTACCAAAGCCTACAAAACTTTCTGCACCTAAAACTAAAGTTCGTAAGAGCAAGAAATAATAGTTAGGTGAAATTATGGTAGAATTGGTTAAATATATCGTTAGTCAATTTGCCGAAAAACCGGAAGAAATTGAATACGATATAACAGAAAACGGCAACAACGCAAACGTAGTTATTACGTTATGTGCTGAAGATATGGGTAGGGTAATTGGCCGTCAAGGGAAAATTGCCAAGGCTATTCGCACGCTTGTTCGCCAAGGCTCTGCAAAAGAGAACAAAAAATACAATATTGAAATAAAAGAACGTGGGGAAAATTTATAATTCCCCCTTTCTTTTTATAGTGTAAAATGGAAGATTTTTTAGTTATAGGTCAAATAGTAAAACCTCAGGGAATTAAAGGCGAATTAAAGGTTAAATCTTTAACCGATAGCACTAGTAGGTTTAAGGGCTTAAAAGAAGTTTTTATAGAAGAAAAAAAATACAAAGTATTAAGTGCTAAAATTGCACCAGACTTTGTAATTTTGTCGTTAAATTCTATTTTTGACAGAAATATTGCCGAAACTTTTAGGTTTAAATACATATCTGTTGAAAGAGATAACGCAGTAGAACTAGAAGAAAATAATTTCTTTATAGTAGATATTTTAGGCTGTGAAATTTTAGATGATGAAAATAATTCTTACGGCAAGGTTATAGACGTAACGCAGGCTAAAACAGATGTTTTTACCGTAGAAAATTGTAACGGCAAAATTATGCGTTTTCCTTTCTTAAAAGATGCACTTGTTAAAGTAGATATTAAAAACAAACGCATAATATTTAACAAAAAAAGGCTTATGGAGATAAGTTGTTATGAAAATTGATATTTTAACCCTATTTCCAGAAATGTTTACGCCACTTAAAACTAGCATAATAGGTAGGGCGGTAGATAGTGGTAAATTAGAAATTAACGTACACGATATAAGGGAATACACCCTAGATAAGCATAGGAAATGCGACGATACGCCTTTTGGTGGTGGTGCAGGTATGGTTATGATGGCTCAACCTATTGTAGACGCCGTTTTAAGTATAGACCCAAACCATTTAGCAAAGCGTATTTATATGTCGCCAAAAGGTAAAACTTTAAGCCAAAAAATTGTTACCGAATATGCTAAAGAAGAAAATATTTTAATTTTATGTGGGCATTACGAAGGTGTAGACCAAAGGGCTATAGACCTTGTTATAGATGAAGAACTTTCTATTGGAGATTACGTTTTAACGGGTGGCGAAATACCTGCAATGGTGTTTACAGATGCAGTTAGTAGGTACGTTTCGGGGGTAATTAGTAGCCAATCTTTAGAACAAGAAAGTTTTTCTACAAATTTATTAGAATACCCTCAATACACTAAACCAAGGGAATTTATGGGCTTAAAAGTTCCAGAAGTTTTGTTCAGTGGCAATCACCAAGAAATAGATAAATGGAGAAAAGAACAAGCAGAAGAAATTACTAAAAAATGTAGACCTGACTTGTTGAATAAATAATATGCAACATTTACAATGGTTCCCTGGCCATATGACAGCCGCAATGCGTATGATGGAAGAAAATTTACGTTTTTGCGACGGGGTTATAGTTATTTTAGATGCAAGAGCGCCAAGGGCATCGCTAAACAAAAAACTTAATAAACTTTTTGCAAATAAAAAAGTGCTATACGTAATAAATAAAACCGACTTAGTAGATAAAAAAGACGTGTTAAATACCGTAAAATATTTTAGAGAAGAAGGTATGCAAGCCATTTCTATAAGTGCCATGGATAAAAAAGCGGTAGATTTATTATACGATAGTATTTTTGCTATGCTTAAAGAAAAATTAGATAAAAATAAAGAAAAAGGTGTGTTTAAGCCTGTAAGAATAATGGTTGCAGGTATACCTAATACGGGTAAATCTACAATAATAAACGCACTATGCGGTGGCAAAAAAACCACCACGGGCGACAAGGCTGGCGTAACCCGTGGCAAACAATGGGTAAGGTTAAGAGAACTAGAACTTTTAGATACCCCTGGAACTATGCCACCTGCCTTTGAAAACCAAGAACTAGCAAAACACCTTGCCTACATTGGCAGTATGAACGACGCTAATATAGACGCTGGTGAACTTGCAATAGAGTTTTTATTAGAAATGAAAGAAAAATACCCAGAAATGTTAAAAGCAAAGTATGGTTTAGAAGATTTAAATAAACTAGGCGTAGAACTTTTAGAAGATATTTGTGTTAAAAGGGGCTACCTATTGAAAAGGGGCGAACTAGATTACGATAGATGTGCCGTTGCTATTATAGACGATTTTAGAAAAGGCAGAATAGGGAAAATTATTTTAGATTAATGGATAAATTACAATACGAAAGAAAATACCAAAGTTTAGGTTATAAATACATAGCAGGGGTAGATGAAGTTGGCCGTGGCCCACTTGCAGGCCCTGTTGTTTGCGCTAGCGTAATTATGCCGTTAGATAATTTAATTGAAGGCATAGACGATAGTAAAAAACTAACTGAAAAAAAGCGTGAACAACTTGCCGTTTTAATTAAAGAAAAAGCAATTTCATATAGCATTTGTGAAATTTCACCTGAAGAAATAGACGAAATTAACATATTAAACGCAGTAAAAAAGTGTATGGTAAACGCAGTAAAAGGGCTTAAAATTCAACCTGATATCACCCTAGTAGACGGTGTAGATACCCACCTAGAAATAAACGCAGAATACATAATTAAAGGCGATTTTAATAGTTATACTATAGGCTGTGCATCTATTTTAGCCAAGGTTTATAGAGATAATTTAATGAAAGAACTAGCAAATAAATACCCTGAATACGGCTTTGAAAAACATAAAGGGTACGGCACGAAATATCATACCGATAAAATTAAGGAGATAGGGCCTTGCAAACTACACAGAAGAACTTTTATAAAAAACTTTTTGGCGAAATAGGCGAAAAACAAGCCGTAAAGTATTTAAAAAAGCAAAAGTGTAAAATTTTAGAAAAAAACTATACCACTCGTTTAGGCGAAATAGATATAATTTGCAAAGATGGTGAGTATACGGTTTTTGTAGAAGTAAAAACAAGAAAAAATAATAATTACGGCGAACCTAGTGAAGCAGTAAATAAAGTTAAAAGGCAAAAATATTTTAAGGTTGCAACCGAATATCTTATGAGAAAAGGGCTTTTAGATTCGCCTTGTAGGTTTGACGTAATAGAAATAGAAAATGGCAAAATAAATCATATAAAAGATGCGTTTTGTATGTAAAAACGCTTGCCAAAGTTAAAAAAAAGTGTTATTATATTAGGGCTTCGGATGTTCCTCTTGCAAAATATATTAAAAAAATATAAAAAAATATAAAATTTTCAGTGGCAATGAACGTTTAGTTAAATAGGAGGTATAAGCAAATGAGTAGCATAATTGACGCTATTAACAAAGAAAACATGAGACAAAACCAACTTCCTGCTTTCGCTGTAGGCGATACAGTTAAAGTAATGATTAAGGTTATTGAAGGCGACAGAGAAAGAATTCAAGCCTTTGAAGGTATTGTAATTGCTAAAAAACACGGTGGCATTAGCGAAACTTTCACAGTAAGAAGGTTATCTTTCGGTGTAGGCGTAGAAAAAACGTTCCCACTACACTCACCAAAAATTGCAGATATCGTTGTAATTAGAAGTGGTAAAACTCGTCGTGCAAAACTTTACTACTTAAGAGCAAGAACAGGTAAGGCTGCAAAGCTTAAAGAAATTAAAAAGTAATAGTTTTAAAAAATCAAAAGAAGAAC
>JAZOOP010000018.1:0-2743 GCA_045655065.1 Christensenellaceae bacterium | reverse complement strand
TTTCGTAATAGGGGCGAGTAGCAATAAATGCAAGCGAAAACCTCTCTTTAAAAGAAAAATAAGATTCATCTTCTTCCAACACGAAAAGAATAACTCTGTTGTGGCTTTTAAGTGCATATTCAATTAGTTCCATATGGCCTTTGGTAAACGGGTTGCCGTTTATAACAACTGCACCAGTACCTTCTTCTATATTACCAAGCTCCATAATGATTTTGTTTTTAAGTGCATCTATAGTTTTGGTAATATTGGCAACGCCACCTTCTAACGCAACAAAATTTTTAGTTTCTACAAGTTTTCTAAAGCCCATATTTTCAAATAAAGGCAAATACTGTGGTTTTGTAAAAACTTTATAGCCAAAAAACCCTTTTTCACGCAAAAATTTAATAGCATAATCTACTAACTTTAAGGCAAGATTTTCGCCTTGAAAGTTTTTAGAAACGGCAAGTTGCATAATAAGATTACCCGTTATAGAAACGGTGCCAATTATTTTATTTTCATCTTCTATATAAGCAACGTGTTCGGCGTTTTTATTAAACCCTAAGGCGAATGTTTTTAAAAATTCTTCAACCGCTTGCTTTTCAGTTTGTAAAATTGCTTGTTTTATTTGCATACTAAATTTTGTAAATGGTATCTATGGCAGTACCGTCGCGATAAACGACAACACCAATAGGTTGGTTAGAAGGTTCTACCATACTAGGTTTGCCCGTAATTTCGTGGGCTGTTTTAAATAATTCTTCTATTGTAAAAATAGGTAAGTTTGTATTTTTTAATTTTTCTAAAATGTCTGTTCGTTTTGGGTTAATAGCAATACCACGTTCTGTGACCAAAACGTCAACGTCTTCGCCAGGGGTAGTTATTGTAGTAACTCTTTCTTTTATTATAGGCATTCTAGACCTAATTAGATTAGTTGTAATTAAAGTGATTTTTGCGCCGTGTGCCGTATCGCTATGGCCACCAGAACCACCCATTATTATTCCGTGAGAATCGGTGGTGACGTTTACGTTAAAATCCAAATCTATTTCAGTTGCGCCTAAAACAACGAAATCTAGTTTATTGACAACGCAATCATCGTAGCAACTAGCGTATTCATTGCCACTCATAAGTAGGTGAGTTTTATTCTTTGCCGAAGATTGCACTGCCTTTAAGTCAAAACATTGCACGTCGTAAAGTTGGTTAAATAAACCTTCTTCTAACATATCTGTGTAATAGCCGGTAATACCACCAGATGCAAAACTACCTTTAATGTTGCGCTCTTTCATAATGCCTTTAACAAAGTGTGCAACGGCAAGGCTAGTACCACCAGCACCCGTTTGCATAGAAAAACCGTTTTTAATAACGCCGAGTTTATCTAAAAGAGAAGTAGCAAGTTTTGCTATTTTTAAGGCAACAGGGTCTTTTGTTATTCTAGTAGTGCCAGAAACAATACCGTTAGGGTCGCCAATAGCATCTACTTTTAACACGTAGTCTACGTATTTGCCATCTAGTTGAGGGTTTTCTATTTTATCTACTAAGTTATCTGTAACTAAAACAACTTTTTTAGCATATTTTAGGTCGCTAACGGCATACCCCAAACTGCCGCAAGCACTTTTACCAATAACGCCCGTGCCGTTACCAAACTTATCTACCGTAGGAACGGCTAAAATTGCAACGTCTATTTTAAGTTCGCCACTTTCTATGGCAACAGGTCTGCCACCGTGGGTATACATTGCAAATATATTTTTCAATTTCCCTTGAGAAATAGCTTTTGCAACCGGTCCGTTAGCATAATTAGCACTTAAAGAAGTTATATTGCCGTTTTCTATAAGTTCCACCATGCTTTCGTGGGTAGGGAATATAGAACTTGGGGCAAGTGCCATATTTTTAAGGTTACGCTTTTTAATTTGTTTTAACACTTCGTTAAGCACGAAATCGCCGTTTCTTAAATGATGGTGGAACGATAACGTCATTCCATCTTTAATATTAAGCACGTTAAAAAGTTCTTCATAACTATCTAAAGAAATAAAGCCGTTAGAAGTTTGTTTTTCATCTATGCGTTTTATAGGGTTATTTTTATAATTATTGCTACCATTAAAAGGCTTAAAGCCTTGTGGCACGTCACGATTTAAAGTATTTTTCATATTTTTTATATAAGGTTATATCTTTTTGCTTTTGCAATTATTTTTTTTGCACGTTCTATTATAGGCTTATCTACCATTTTTCCATCTAAACTAAATACGCCAAGCCCTTTTTCTAGTGCAGACTTGTTTGCTTCTTCAATCCTTAGTGCCCAAGTGATTTTTTCTTTTGTAGGAACAAAAGTAGAGTTGATAACTGCAATTTGGTTAGGGTGGATTGCAGATTTTGACGTAAAGCCTAATCCCATAACCTTAATGCAATCTTCCTTTAAGCCTTGTTCATCGTTAGTGTCGGTAAAAGGAGTGTCAATAGAATCTATTTTATAAGCACAGCAAGCCATAGCAATTTTCATTCTTGGATAAAGAATTTCTTCGCCCGTTTTAGTTCTAGAAATTTCTAAATCGCTAGTTAAATCTTCTGCGCCTAAAAGTAAGCCGTTTACACGTGGTGCTTTAACAATTTGTTCTATTTCTAGCACGGAAGATGCAAGTTCTATAATAGGAATAACGGCAATTTTTTTGTTTAAACCTTTTTCTTTTTCTATTTTGGTAAGTATTTCATCTAGTTGGATAAGCCCTAAATAACTTGCCTTTGGCAACATAATAGTATCTATTTTATCGGTAACAAT
>JAZOOP010000017.1:0-7652 GCA_045655065.1 Christensenellaceae bacterium | reverse complement strand
TCACGCAGTAGAAATAATAGAAAAAGCTAATTCGTTTAAGAATAGGCTATAAATTTATTTAACTTAATTTAATTTTAATCCGTATAATTTAAAATAAATTACTCAATATATGTTTTAGGGTGTTTTATGAAAATTAAACGGATTTTTTTTATTGCATTTTTACTACTTGTAACTATTTTTTCTAATACAATAAAGTATAATTTTGCTAGTGCAAAACAAATTGTATACTTAGGTGGTATGCCTGCAGGTTTTTCTATAAATACAAGAGGGGCTTACGTAATTGGTCTTTGCGACGTTATTACAGAAAATGGAGCAAAAAGCCCTGCAAAAAACGCAAATTTGCGTGTAGGAGACTATATTTTAAGTATAGATAACGTAGAAGTTAACAATGCTTTAGATATTGAAAAGCAATTAAATTCTTGCTTAACTAAGGTTATAAAAATTTCTAGAAACAACGTTCAATTAACTTTAAATATAAAACCTGAAAAAGACGTAAATGGTAATATAAAATTAGGGGTATTTATAAGAGATTGTATAAATGGTATTGGAACTATAACCTATATTAGTAAAAATTCTTTTGCAAGTTTAGGGCATCCAATAGTTAATGAAAACGGAACTATAGTTGAAATTATAGGCGGTAAGTTAAAAAAATGTGAAATTACAGGTGTTATAAAGGGCGAAAGAGGTAGGGCCGGTGGGCTTAAAGGTATATTTAAAAAAGATAAAGTTAAATGTGCTGTTACAAAAAATAAAGATTGTGGTGTTTTTGGTGAAATAGATAATAATTTTATTAAAGGTTATAATCTAGTACCTATAGAAATTGGTACAGCAACTATTGGAAGTGCAACAATATTTACAACTATAGATGGTTGTGCGCCAAAAGAGTATAATATTAGCATTATTAAATATGATGAACAAAATTTTAATAATAGAAATTTTGTTGTTAGAATAGATGATGAAGAATTAATAGAAAAAACAGGTGGCATAGTTCAGGGTATGAGTGGAAGCCCAATAGTGCAAAATGGAAAGTTAGTTGGGGCAATAACTCACGTGTTTATTAATGACCCAACAAGGGGGTTTGGTATTGATATTAGTAAAATGCTAAACAACTGATAATTAAATATGATATTAATATTATTATGTTAGACATAATTAGTAAAAAGCCTACCTAAATAGGCTTTTTTTGTATATAAAAACATTTTTTACAAACAATATTGTTAAAAGGAGATAGGTATGAAGAAATTAAATTACACAATATTTATATTACTAGCATTTATATTTACCATTGGTTGTTTTAGTAGAGTTAATTTTTCTAAAGCAGTTGCAAATGGTGGCGCTATTGAATGCACTTCTAAATCGGCATATTTATGCGATTCTAATACAGGTACTCTAATATATAGTAAAAATGAAAATATGCGTTTACCAATTGCAAGTATGTGTAAAATTATGACGTTACTTTTAATATTTGAAGAAATAGATTGTGGCAACGTTAGTTTAGAGGAAGAAATTATAGTATCTTCTAATGCAAGTGGAATGGGTGGCTCGCAAATATTCCTAGAAACAAATGGCAATTATAAAGTAGAAGAATTAATTAAAGGTATTGTAATTGCATCTGCAAATGATGCTTGTGTTGCAATGGCTGAAAGAATTGCTGGTTCTGAAGATGCTTTTGTTTTGCTAATGAATAAAAGAGCTGAAGAACTTAAAATGGAAAATACTAATTTTGTAAATTGCACAGGTTTACCAAGAATTGGGCAATATAGTTCGGCGAAAGACGTTTCAATTATGTTTAGAGAATTAATTAAACACAAGGCATACTTTAATTATTCTACCATTTGGATGGATGAAATTTCTCACCCTAATAATAGAATTACTCAAATTTCTAACACTAATAAATTAATAAAATTTTATAATGGTTGCGATAGCGGTAAAACGGGGTACACATCTGAAGCAGGGCATTGTTTGTGTTCTTCGGCAATAAGAAATAATACTAGAGTTGTTTGTGTAGTTATTTCATCACCAGATAGTAAAACAAGGTTTAGGGAAGTTTCTAATATGTTTAATTATGCGTTTGCAAACTTTACTACTAAAAAAATTATAGATAACACTATTCCACTTGAAGATATATGCACCGTAAAAAACGGTAAAAAAAATACAGTTGAAATAATTGCAGAAAGCCCTGTTTATATTTTTTCAAAAATGAACGAAAAAAGAAGTTTTGAACTGCAATTTGTTCAAAATAACAATATTTTATCACCAGTAAAAAAGGGGCAAGTTGTAGGTAAGTTATATGTTTACGAAAATAGTATTTGTATTTATGAAGTTAACGTTTTGGCTAACGAAAATATAGATAAAAAAGAATATTTTGACAACGTTAACGACGTTATTGAGAACTGGTGTCTATAGTAAAATAATATTTAAATTTTGCTTATTATTTAATATAAATAATAAATTATAAAAAATCTTTGACAAAACTTGCTGGGTTTGGTACAATATATTGCGAGAGGAACTTGCAATGAACACAAGAGATACACTTTATGTAAATGAAAACGGAAAATTAATTATAGGGGGAGTACAAGCATCTGTTTTAGCAAAACAGTTTGGCACTCCTCTTTACGTTTTAGATAAAAAGCACGTAGAAAACATGTGCGATATATTTTCTAAAACTCTTTCTAAAGAATATTCTAAAAGTTTAGTTTGCTATGCATCTAAGGCTTTTTCCTGCAAGGAAATATACCGCATTATTAATTCAAAAGGCTTGGGAATAGACGTTGTTTCAAATGGCGAACTTTATACCGCAAAATCGGTTAATTTCCCAATGAATAAGGTTGTTTTTCATGGAAATAATAAAAACAAAAACGAACTTATTACGGCAGTTACAAACGGCGTTAAATATATTGTTTTAGATTCTTATTATGAAGTAGATTTACTAGAAGAAATTTGCGAAGAACGCAAGGTTATTCAAAACGTTTTAATTAGGGTAAACCCTGGTATAGAGGCGCATACCCACCATTATATTCAAACTGCTAAACAAGATAGTAAGTTTGGTTTTTCTATTTCTAACGGAGATGCATTAGAGTTTATTAAATACGTTTTACAAAAGAAAAACGTTAAATTAGAAGGTTTGCATTGCCACATTGGTTCGCAAATTTTTGAAGAAAAATCTTATACAATTTGTGTAGAAAAGATGACAGAATTTTATAAATTCCTTAAAACCGAACTTTCCTTAAATTTACCAACCATAAATTTAGGTGGTGGCTTTGGCATTTGGTATAACGAAGAAGATAAGAAAACAAAGTTAGAAGACTACGCAAATTTTGTTAAAATTATAACTAAAACATTAAAAGAAAGTGTAAAAGCAAAAGGTTTAACTCAACCATTTTTAATTTTAGAACCTGGTAGGTCTATAGTTGGCGAAGCAGGAATAACACTTTATACCGTAGGTGCATTAAAAACAATTAAAGATTTAAAGAATTATATTGCAGTAGACGGTGGTATGTTTGAAAACCCTAGGTTTGCATTGTACCAAGCAAAGTATACCGTAAAATTATGCGATAGGGCTAATTTAGAACCAATTAAAAAATATACCATAGCAGGTAAGTGTTGCGAAAGTGGCGACGTTATTGCTGAAGATTGCATGCTCCCAGAAGTAAAAAGTGGAGATGTTTTAGCAGTTTTATCTACGGGTGCATATAACTATTCAATGGCAAGCAATTATAACAGAAACCTTGTTCCACCTGTAATAATGGTAGAAAATGGTAAGGCGAAATATATTGTTAAACCACAATCTTTAGACGATTTAATTAGAAACGACGTTTAATATTTTATAAAAAAACTATAAATAAAAAAATTAAAAATAAAAGGAGGTTAATATGGCGGAATTTGAATCGGTTGTAGAATATTCTACTAAACTAGACAATTTTGATGGACCCTTAGACCTTCTTTTACATTTAATTAAAGAAGCAAAAATAGAAATTAAAGACGTTTTTGTTTCAAAAGTTACCGAACAATTTTTAGAATACATAAACGGGTTAGAGAAATTAGACGTAGATAAAGCAAGCGAATATTTGAATATGGCTGCAACGCTACTTGAAATTAAATCTAAATCAATACTACCAAAAATTGAAGATTTTACTGATGATATTGAAGATGAAGAACATGCTTTAATAAGGGCACTTGAAGAATATAAACTATTAAAAGAAGCAAGTGTAAAATTAAAAGAACAAGAAAACGTAGATAGGTTCTATAAAGAACCCGATAAAAACGTTGGTAACGTAAAAGTTGTTTATAACGATTTTAATTTAGACGGGCTTATAAATGCTTTTTCTAAGCTGTTAATGAGAATAGACGATAAGAAAAGGCAAGAAACAGTTTTAAAAGAAATTCCGAAAGAAGTTTTTACTGTTAAAGATAAAGTTTATTCTATTCAACATACATTATTAGAAAAAAAGGAAATGAGTTTTTTTGAATTATTTTCTTCTATATATTCAAAAAATGAACTTATTACAACCTTTCAAGCAATGCTAGAACTATTAAAATTACAATACATTACTGCAGAGCAAAACGGCGTTTTTGATGATATAACATTAAAATTAAGGGATGATAGAAATGAAGAACTTGGAGAAATTGACGAGTATAATTGAATCGGTAGTATTTGTTTCGGGTACGCAAGTTAAAATTAGCGATATAGCCGAAAAACTAGAAGTTACTGATGAAGAAGTGTTAAAATGTGCAAAAAATTTGCAAGAAAAGTATTCTAAAGAAAGTGGAATACAACTTTTAATATTTAATAAAAAACTTCAGTTTGCATCTAACCCAAATAATGCTGAAGAAGTTTCTTCCGTACTTAACCCAATAAAAGAAAAAGAACTTTCTAAAAGCATGCTAGAAGTTGCAGCAATTATTGCATATAAGCAACCTGTTACTAGAATAGATTTAGAAGAAATTAGGGGAGTTAACTCTGAATATGCTATACAAAAACTTCTAGAACTAAAGGTTATAGAGCCTGTTGGTAGAAAAGATGCCGTTGGTAAACCTGTTTTATTTGGCACAACAGACGAGTTTTTAAAAAGGTTTCAAATTTCTTCTTTAGACGAGTTGCCAGACTACGAAGAACTTATTAATAAAATTAGCGTTATTCGTGGAACTGATAATACAGATGAATATTTGTATAAAAAAGACGTGTACGTTGAAGAAAATGCAAATAAAATAGAAGAAGTTGCAGTTACTGACGATGATTTTGAACTTCCAGATATAAGTGAAGAAGAAATTCCAGACTTCTTAAAAGATGAAGAAATAGAAAAATTTTAATGATAAATTTATAAAAAAATAAAAGGATGTGGTGGATAGATAATGGAATGATAGAATCTCCAGAAACCATAACAGAGTATTTTTATAAAATAATCGGCATAAAAAAACAGGTTCAATAAGAACCTGTTTTTTTATTTATTTATAATTCAATATTAATTTCGTTTAAGCCTTGTTTTAATACGTATTCTTTATTAAGAACAAGTTTTGCATTAACGCCTTTTGGAATATTAATTTTAGCAGTAAACAAATCGCCTTGTTTTTGCCAATCTACTTCAAGTTTTCCATTTTTCAATAGTTTATTTGCAGAAGCACTACAATTTTTATCAAAGAAGAAAGGCCTAATTTCGCAGGTTTCATAATTTATAGAAGTATTTACTAAACCAGCAATATTTCTATACATCCAATTTAGAACGTCTCCATACATATGGTGGTTTTGCGAAAGTGCTACGTGCCAACGTTCACTAAGAGTAGTTAAACCTTGTTCTTTCCAAAAACCATAAGAAGGGTAGTCGTACCTATTAACCATTTTATAGGCAATGTCGGTATAGCCGTATTTAGAAAGGGCATTTAATAAGCATTTCATTCCGTGTATGCCAACTCTAAACTTATATTCATCTTCTTCTATCTTTTTAACAAGTTTTTTTGCTATTTGTTTTGCTTGCTCGCCACTAACAATATCAAAATAAAGAACACTAGCGTATGCACCTTGAGTGTTATTATCTACGTTATTGCCATCAATAAACTTATTTAAAATAGTGTTTTTTATTTCATCTGCTTTGTCGGAATAAATAATAGCATCTTCGTTTTTGTTTAATAGGTTAGCCATTTTTGAAACTACTTTAACCATATTGTAGTAGAAGGTTGTATCTAAAAAGCGGTTAGTCATCATATCGGCTCTGTTTTCTATAGGCCAAGACCAGTCGCCAATGCCGTAGCAAACTGTTCCATCAACTTCCAAAGAACTAGCAAATTCTAAATATTTTTTACAAGGTTCATAAACTAATTCAATGCAATCTAAATCTCCGGTTTCAACGTATAAGGTGTACGGAATAAAGAATAAGGCACTATCAAATGCAGGGCCAGGTCCCCAATTATAGCCAAAACCATTTGTTGGGGCAATAGAGCAAATTTGTCCACTTGGTCTTTGTGTATCTATAATATCAATAAGCCATTTTTTATAAGCTTGTTTCATGTCAAATAGGGCAGTTGCATAGTTGCAAGACATATTTGCATCACCCGTCCAGCCGTGTTTTTCTCTATGTGGGCAGTCAGTAGGAATTCCGTGGTAATTGCTTAAAAAAGAATAAATTCCGGCTTTATAAATCCAATCTAATAAATCATTAGAGCATGCAAAGTTGCCAACTTGTTTAAGGTCGGTATGAACGAAATACGCAGTAAAATTATCTTTACTTGGTTTTTTAGTTAAACCCTTAACTTCAGCATATCTAAAACCATGGTAAGCAAACTGAGTTTTCCAACTTTCCGTGTCTTTTCCGCTAAATACGTATTCATCTTGTTGGTAAACACCACTATATAAATACATAGAATTGCTTTCTCTATTTAGTTCACCATCTATTAATTTTTCAGAATAGGATATAGTTAATTTCGTGCCTTCTTTTTCTTTTAAGGTAAAACCAACGTAGCCTGCCATATTTTGACCAAAATCTAAAATATAGCCTTCCTTAGATTGAATAATTTTAATAGGGGAAAACGTTTCGCACTCTCTAATAGGGGGCAATAGTTGTTCTTCTAGTACACCACCAGGTGCACGCACAACGTTAGCGTTATTCCAAGTTGAATCGTTGTAATTTAATGTTTCCCAATTATCTTCTTTTCTAGCATCGTAATATTCACCTTCACGAATATTGTTGTGAAAAGTTGCCCCGTCGTAGGTTGCTTTCCAAGAAGTGTCAGTATATAAGATGGTTGTATCATCATTAAAAATTTCAAGCCTTAATCTTGGTGTATTTCTCCAAGAAACACAATAAAAACCCCAAATATCTTTTGTTGTTTGGTTATAAAAACCATTTCCAAGTTTTACCGCTATAACGTTTTTACCTTCTTGTAAAAAGTTGGTTATATCGTAACGGACAAAAAGTGAACGAATATCGTAAGCAGTAATAGCAGGTGATAAAACGTCGTTATTAACCCTTTTACCATTTATATATAGAATATATGTGCCAAGCCCACAAATAAGGCATTCAGCATTTCCACCTTTAACGTAGTTAAATTCTTTTCTTAATTGCATTGCCGGGCTTTTGTCAATTATATTATGGTTTCCTTCGTCTATACCAATCCATTTAGATTTTTGAGTAAAATAATTCATTGTAAAATCCTCCTAG
>JAZOOP010000016.1:0-13430 GCA_045655065.1 Christensenellaceae bacterium | reverse complement strand
CATTTATTTTTAAAAGTAAATATTTTGAAAATATAATTAATAAATATAATAGAGTTTATTTAATACTTCTTTTAAAAATTTTGTCGTTAAACAACTGCTTATATTTTTATAATTTTTAAGCCTTTGCTTTTAATTTTGGCATATATCGCTATTGACAATTTTTTTTCATTATGATAGAATAAAGTAAAAATTATAAGGGTGGTTTTTTATGGTAGGAATAGTAGTTGCCATGGAAAAAGAAAGTAAGTTTGTTTTTGACAAAATTGTTAATAGAAAGCCTATTACAATTTGTGGAAAAGAGGCTTATACAGGCGTGCTTTTTGGCGAAGAAGTTGTTGCTATAATTAGTGGTATTGGAAAGGTTAACGCCGGTATGGCTACACAATGCTTAATAGACAAATTTAACCCTAAATATATATTAAATTTTGGCACGGCAGGTGGCATAGATAATTCTGTTAAAGTTGCCGACTTTATGGTTGTTGAAAAGTGTTGCCAATTTGATTTTGATTTATCTGCCATAGACCCCGTTCCCGTTGGCTATTTGCAAGATTATAACGGAATTTACTTTAACGCAAGCGCTAAATATATTAATTTCTTAAAAAAATGCAACCTTGCTACTGCCGATAGGTTTTCTTTTGACCCAAAAGATATAGATTTAATTAAAAAATTAGGTTGTTCGTTAAGAGATATGGAAGGTGGTGCTATTGGCGAAGTTTGTACTGCAAATAAAGTTCCACTAGTTATGATTAAAGGTGTTACCGATATTTACGGCAACCCTTCTAACGAATTTTACCAAAACCTTATGTACGTTTGCGGGCACTTCCCTGCTATTATTGAAAAAGTTATGAACGCTTTAACAATTAGAAAGGCTTTTAACTAAAGGAGAATAATATGAATAAAAATTGGTTTTACGTTTCTATTACTTCTTGTATAGGCTCTTTAATTTGGGCTGTAGTTATTTTTGCCATTACCCTATTCGTTCCATTTTCGGTTGGTGGAGATGGTTTAATTTTTACGTACCAAGTTTTACCCGTTATTGGAAACGGCACTATTTTTAATTACTTTACAATTATTTCTAACGGCGTTGGCAATCTTTTAGGCGAAGGCTTAATAGAAATTACTAACACTATTTTAACTGTTGCTTTATACGTTTTCTACGGAACGCTAATTGCAGATGTTTTATTCTCTATTGTATTAATGATTTTTAGAAATAGATATTTAAGAATAGTTTTAAGAACCATTAGCATTATTTTAGCCATTGCAATAGTTTTAAGTTTTATTACTTGGCTTTACTATATGGTTGGAGTTGCAGGCTTAATTTTTGGTGGTGCAGATATAAATTTATCTATAACCAATTCTGGCTTAGTGTTTGCTTTTGGGTTTGCCCTACTAAACGGTATTTTTATTGAAAGGCAATTTAAGTTCTTTGCTAAACCATATAAGTTAACAAAAAAACAATATAAAGATTTAAAAACAATTTTCCACGATAACGAATTACCAGATGACTACGAAGAAACCAAGAAAAAACCTAGCGAAACTCCTATAGATAAAAAAGAAGAAAAGCAAAAAAAAGCTGAAGAAAAATTAGCAAAAAAACAAGCTAAAGCTGAAGAAAAAAAGGTTGCTAAAGCAAAGAAAAAAGCCGTTAAGGAAGTTAAGGCTGAAGCAAAAAAACAGGCTAAAGAAGAAAAGGAAAACAAGAAGGAAATAAACGTTAAAAAAGAAACGAAAGAAGATAAAAAAGAGCCTGAAGATAAAATAGATATAAGCGAAATTTAAATAAAAAAGGTGGTTGAATAACCACCTTTTTTATTTGACAAATTTGCATTAAAATGGTATACTTTGTATAACAAATCATACTTTTTATACTATAAGGAGATTTTTTTATGCAACCAAAAGGAAAATTTGCTTGGACTGTTACGGTTGGCGAAAAAGGGCAATTTGTAATACCAAAACAAGCAAGAGAAATTTTTAACATTAAACCTGGCGACACGTTAATTTTACTTGGCGATATTGATAGAGGTATTGCAATTCCCCCTAAAAGTGCATTTGAAAACTTTAGCCACGTTGTTTTTGAAAAGGAAGAAAAATAGACTATGCACGCAATAAAAATAGAAAATTTAACGAAAAAATATAAAGACGTTGTTGCCGTTAACAACCTTAATTTAACTATTGAAGAAGGCACTTTATTTGCCCTACTTGGCATTAACGGGGCTGGCAAAACTACTACTATTAGATGTTTATGTTGCCTAACTAAACCTACTAGTGGCAACGCATATTTACTTGGAAACAGCATTTTAACGGAAAGTAAAAAGGTTAAAGAAATTATTGGCGTTTCCCCACAAGAAACGGCTATAGCAAACAATTTAACAGTACAAGAAAACCTTAATTTCGTTTGCGGAATTTACAACCTAAATAAAGAAGAAAAAGCAAATAAAGTTAACGAATTATTGGAAAAGTTCGCCTTAAAGGAAGTTAAAAACAAAAAAGCAAGTAAACTTTCGGGCGGGTATAAAAGAAGGTTAAGCATTGCACTTGCCCTTATTTCTAACCCTAAAATTTTGTTCTTAGACGAGCCTACTTTGGGTTTAGACGTAATTAGTAGAAGCGAGTTGTGGCAAAATATTTTAGAGTTAAAAGGCAAAATGACCATAGTTTTAACCACTCATTATATGGAAGAAGCCGAAAAACTTGCCGATAATATTGGAATTATGAAAGACGGGGTTTTAGTTGCCCAAGGCACTTGTAAAGAGTTAAAAGAAAAAACTAACAAAACCACTTTAGAAGATGCTTTTATAGAAATTGTTAAGGGGGCTAAATAAAATGAGAACTTTTACTTTTGCAAAAAGAACTTTTTTAGAAATTATTAGAGACCCTTTAACCCTATTTTTTGGGCTAGGTTTTCCAGCAATACTACTACTATTACTTTCTGCAATACAAGCAAATATTCCCGTTAATATGTTTGAAATTGGTAGGCTTGCCCCTGCAATGACTGTGTTTGGACTTTCTTTTATAACCCTATTTGCATCTATTTTAATTGCTAAAGACAGAGAAAGCGCCTTTCTAGAAAGGCTTTACACCACGCCAATGACTGCAACAAACTTTATTTTAGGTTATTCTTTGCCATTAATTTTAGTTTCGTTAGTACAAGTTGTTTTTTGCTTTATTGTAGGCATTATTTTAGGGCTTAAAATAACCGTTAACCTTTTATTATGCTTAGCGTTAAGTTTGCCTATAAGTATATTCTTTATTGCTTTAGGGTTACTTTTTGGCAGTATTTTAACACAAAAACAAGTGGGTGGTGTTTGCGGTGCGCTACTTACTAACCTTTCTGCTTGGCTTTCTGGCATTTGGTTTGACATAAAATTAGTTGGCGGGGCTTTTGAATTTATTGCTAAGTTGTTCCCTTTCTACCATGCGGTAGAATTACAAACTTCTATTTACGCAACTGGAACTATTAATATTACTAACCTTTTAGTTGTGTTAGGCTATGCAATAGTATTTTTAATAATTGCAATTTTACTTTTCGTTAGACAAATGAAAAAGAATTAATACTAATTTTTTTCATTAAAAAACGGCGTTAATTTTAACGCCGTTTTATTATATATTTAGTATTATATAGTTGTTACTTTTTTTTGAATTGCCCTAGGGTTATCTGGGTCGTTACCCTTTAAGCAACCAATTTTACAAGCAAACATTTGCGCAAATATGCTGAACGCAAAAATGGTGAATTCTTCTGGCAAACTAAAGTTTAACAACGCATCGTCGCACCTAGAAAACCTGCCCGTTAACAAGCAGTCGTTAGTGACTAATAATACAGGCGCTTTTAGGGTTAAAATTCTTTCTATTAGCCTAATTTGGTCTGCCCTAATTTTACTTTGAATTTCTTCATCTCCTTCATATTTAGCGCAATAAATTATAACCGGTGTATCTTTATTAACCATTGCTAACGGGCCGTGATAAAATTCACTACTTGGGTAGCCTTGCATGGTTGCGTAAGCCGTTTCTTGTAGCATTAACGAACTTTCTAGCGCTATGCCGTAAATTAACCCCCTAGAAAGAACGAAACCTTTTTCAATTTTTTTGAATTTTTCTGCATAAACGGAAGTTAAAAGGTCTATTTGTGGAATAGCCTGCTTAACGTAAAGTTTTAAGTTCTTTAGCAATTTTAAGTTATCTCTATTGCCAGAAAGCGCAGATGCTAACCACAACAAAATAAACGTTTCTGCACTGAAAGATTTTGTTGCTACTAACGAATTTTCTACTCCACAACAATTTATTAGTGGAAATTTAGCGCATTTTGCCAAAGGACTTTCTTTATTAGAAGTAACTGCAATAGTTATTGCGCCCTGTTCGTTTGCCTTTTTTATTACTTCAATAACGTCTTCTGCCGTGCCACTTTGCGAACACGCTATAACAACGCTATTTGCTAGGTTAATTTTGCCGTGATAAAGGGTTATAATACTTGGAGCAGATAAACCAACCGTATAAGTAGACATATATTCTAAAACGTACTTAAAATAGGTTAAAGCATTATTGCTTGAACCCCTTGCAACACCAACGAAGTTTGTGGCCTTGTTCTTTTTTATTGTATTTATAAGACCTTCCATCATATACTTATTAGTTTCTAAAATTTCTGCTATAATTTCAGGTGTTTGGTTTATTTCTTGCCACATTAAAGTTTGTTTATAGTCCATAATTACGCTCCTTATATTTAAATTATAATACTTAAAAAATAAGTTGTCAATATTGAATTATGATTAAAATTATAAAAAGTGTACAGCAATTTAACGCCATACACTTTTTTAGGCTTACCGACCGAATAAATTTTATTACTTTTTTAAAATTTTATTTTTTTCATCGTCAAATTCTTCTTTTGAAAGAATTTTTTCGTCTACGTATGTTTTTAGTTGTTTGATTTTTACAATATCTTTATCAAACTTACTGCCAACTTTTTCTTTTTTATTTAATAGTTCATTTTTAATTTCAACATATTCTTCTTCGGTAATAATACCTTCATCAAGAAGAAGTTTGAATTTTTTAATTTTTTCAAATACGCTATAAACGTTATCAATACCTACTGCTTTTTGGCAATTTTTGTGAAATAAAGGTGCGCTTAATTCGTTTGTAGGCAAACCTAATTGTGCATTTTTTATATTCTTAACGTCTAAAATAAAGTTAAAAGCTACATCTGTTGAAAGCCAAATTAATTGTAAAAGAACAGGCCCTAACACAATAGAACCAATGCCCCCAAATAAAGTGGCAACATTTACATACATACCACCCCAACTATTACTACCGAAAGAAATTGCAATTAAAACTATGCCTGTTAAAACAGACAAACACATTAATACAAATAAAGTTACGTTTGTAATTTTTCTAATTAAATTTAATGAATTGTCATTTTTTTTCATTTTTCTTCTGCTCCTTAATTTTGTACAACGGTAAAAGCCTAAGAAAATTATATTCTTACTTTTGTAAGATGTCAAGTATTTTTCTTACATTTGTGAGAATATATATAATATGAATACATTTAAAGAAAATTTAAAATTATTAAGAACAGAACAAAATATTGGGCAAATTCAACTTGCTAAAGAAATTGGCGTTAGTAAAGGCATTATAAGTCTTTGGGAGAACGGACTAAGAGAACCAAGCATGTCTTCTTTAATACAATTAGCAAAATACTTTAACGTTAGTATAGATTTTTTAGTTGGTTTAGAACAATAAAAAAGTTCGCAGTTTTTTCTGCGAACTTTTATTTTAATTAAAACAACCCGTCTACAAATTCTTTTGCGTTAAAATCTTCTATATCATCTATTTTTTCGCCCGTGCCTACGAAAACGACCGGGATTTCTAATTCGTATGATAAAGATATTATAAACCCACCTTTTGCAGTTCCGTCTAATTTAGTTAAAATAATTCCGTCTATTCCAACGGCATCTGCAAAACTTTCTACCTGAGATTTTGCGTTTTGCCCTGTTGATGCATCTAAAACAATAAGTTTATAAAAATTTGCATCTGGGTATTCCCTTTTAACCACCCTATCCATTTTTTTAAGTTCTTCCATAAGGTTGGTTTTTACGTGAAGCCTACCTGCTGTATCTATAATCAACACGTCGGTTTTTTTGCTTTTTGCCGAAGATATTGCATCAAACACAACGGCAGAAGCATCTGCGCCTTCGGTGTGTTTTATTATTCTTACCTTTGCCCTATCTGCCCAAACGGTTAGTTGGTCTGCGGCGGCGGCACGGAAAGTATCTGCCGCGGCAATTGTTACGCTTTTGCCTTCTTTTGAAAATTTATATGCTAATTTACCAATAGAAGTGGTTTTACCTACCCCGTTTACGCCTATTACCATTATTACGGCTGGAGTTTCTATTTCTAAAGCATCGGCATAATTTAAGGTGTCAAACAGTTCTTGTTTTAATAGGTTTAACACGTAATCTTTGTCTTTAACCTTTTCTTTTATTGCCACTTCTTTTATTTCTTCTACTATTTCCATAGTAGTTGCAACTGAAACGTCTGAAGAAATTAAAATATCTTCTAACTCTTCGTAAAACTCTTCACCTAGTTTGTTTTTGGCAAATAGGTCGTTAAGTTTTTTTGAAATGCCGTCTCTGGTCTTTTGTAAAACACTTTTTAGTTTACTAAATAATCCCATAATTTACCTACATAGCCTTATCTATATCCATTTCCATTACGTCTGCAAGTTTTACAGAAACCATTTTTGAAACACCCTTTTCTTGCATGGTTACACCAAACAGAGCGTCTGCCATTTCCATAGTTGGCTTTCTGTGGGTAATAACTATAAATTGTGTTTCTTGACTGAATTTTTGTAAATATTTTGCAAACCTATCTACGTTGGCCTCGTCTAGCGCTGCTTCAATTTCGTCTAGCACGCAGAATGGCATTGGGCGTAGTTTTAATATTGCAAACAATATTGCTATTGCAGTTAGCGCTTTTTCGCCACCAGAAAGTAGTGAAAGTTTTTGTAGTTTCTTTCCAGGTGGTTCGGCAATAATTTCTACACCTGCTTCTAACTTATCGTCTACTTCGCTGTAATCTAATTCAAGCATAGCCCTACCACCGCCAAATAATTCTTTGAATATTTGTTGGAAGTTTTCGTTAATCTTCTTAAACCCTTCGTCAAATTGGGTAAGCATTTCGCCCTTAATAGTATCTATGGCTTCTTTTAGGTCGGCTTCGGCTTTTAATAGGTCTTCTTTTTGGGCAGTCATTTCATCATATCTTTCTTTAAATGCTTTGCTATCTTCTATAGCGGCTGCGTTTATTGGACCTAATGAAGAACGCCTTCTTCTAATTCTATTAATTTCTTGTTCGCCTGCCTTAGCGTCGTACCCAACTTCCTTATACTTAACTGCAGTTTCGTAAGTTTCTTGGTAGTCTTCAAAAATGCTTTGACCCATAAATTCTAGGGTAGTATCTATTTTGGTTAGTTCGTTTTCTGCATTAAATTTCTTTTCTGCCAAATTAGAAATTTCAGTTGAAATTTGCTTTTTAGTTTCGTCGTTAGCGTTTAATTTTTCTTTTAGAGAAAGTTTTTCGTGTTCTATACCTTCAATTTTTTCTCTTAAAGAGTTAACGTAATTTTGTTCTTCTTGGGTAAGAGCAACTTTTTCTCTTTCTAGTTTAATTTGCTCTATCATACCCCTAGCGCCTTCGTTACTAGAAATTAACCTTTCGTTAGAACTTTCGGCTTCTTTGATAACGCCTAAAAGCCTATCTCTTTCTTCGGTTTTTGCTTGAATTTCGCCTTTCGTTTCGGTAATTTTAACCTTTAAAGACGTTAGTTTTTCTGTTAAAGCATCTCTATTTTTTCTTAAGTTTTCGTATTCTAAGGTATTTTTGTCGGCAATTTCTTTGGCGGAAAGTTTGCTTTCTTCTAATTTTTGGCTACCAGATAAAACTTGCTTATAATCTTCATCAATTTTAGCAATTTTGCCGTTAATAACTGCAATAAGTTCATCGGTATTTTCTATGTCTTTGCCAATATCTATTAAGCCTTTTTCAGCAACGGCTTGTTTTTCGCCTTCTAATACTACTTGCCTACGTGCTTCGTTATACCTTTCGTTTAATAAAGAAAGTTCATCTAAAGCCCTATCTCTTTTCTTTTCTAAAAGAGTTTTTTCTTCTTTTAGTTTATCCATTTCCTTGCTCTTTTCTGCTAGCAAGCGTTGGTTATCTTCTATTTTTCTATCGCCAGAAAGTAGGCCTTCACCTTCGTTTCTTCTAGAACCACCCGTCATTGCGCCTTGTGTACTAAACACGTCGCCATCTAAGGTTACCATTTTAAATGCAAAACTATATTTGTTCGCAATATATGTAGCATTTTCTAAGGTATCTACAATTAAAGTGTTACCTAAAAGGTTAGAAATTATATTTTCATACTGAGCGTCGTATTTAACTAAATTACTTGCTACGCCTAGTGCGCCTTTTTCTTTTAACGCTAAAAGCATTGCAGGGTGCATTTCTCTAGGTTTTACCGAAGTAATTGGCAAGAAAGTTACCCTACCGAATTTATTTGCTTTTAGGTATTCTATTAAGAATTTAGCATCTTCAGTAGTAGCCGTTACAACGTTTTGAGCGGCGTTACCTAGTGTTGTTTCTAAAGCAACGTCGTAAATTTTTTCGCTCTTAATAATTTCGGCAACAACGCCTTTTATTTTGCCGTTGATTTGTGGGTTTCCTTTGCCTTTCGTTAGCAATAGTTTAACGGCTTGAGTATACCCTTCGTAGTTTTCTTTTATGCTTTTGTAGAAATTATCTTTAGTAATGAGGGTTGCTAAAGTAGAGTTAAGGGTGTAAATTTTATTGTCTATTTTAGCAACTTCTTCGTTGCCTTCCCTAACTTCATTTTCTTTGCTTGCTATTGCGTTTTTAAGTTCGTAAACTGAACGGTCTAGTTGGTTAATATTTGTGTCGCACCTTTCTTTTTCATTAAAAAGATTATCTCTTTTAACCAATAAATCGTTTAATTTATTGCTAACTTCTTCTAGTTTTTCTAAAAGGCTTTTCTTTTCTATATTCATTGTGCCTTTATTAACCTTAACGTCTGTTAGCGATTCTATAGATTCAATAACCTTTTCTCTGTTTTTAGTAGTTAATTCTTCGGTTAAAGAAATATTTTCGTTTATTTTTGTTAATTCGTTAATTAAATCTTCGTATTCTTTTTCTAAACTCTTTTGTTCGTTAGCAAGGTTTTTTAAATCGTCTATAGCAATTTTAACGTTTTCTTTACAGTCTTTTACAAGTTTAACGTTAGATTGTATTTCTTTTTCGCCCCTATCTATTTGAGAGTTTAAGTAGTTTATTCTTTCTTCAAATAGTTGTTTCGTACCCGAACTTCTTTCTATTAAAACTAGTTTAGAAGTAAGTTCGTCGTTTAATTTTTTAAGCCTTTCGTCTGACTTAGCAATTTCTTCAAAAATTTTATCGTATTCTAATTGGGCCTTTGCCATTTCTTGTTGGCGTAAAAGAGTTTGTTCTTCTAAGCCCTTAATTCTTTCGTTAATTTTTGCTTTTTCCGTACCAACACCTTCTACTTTTGCAACGTAGGTATTTAATTCGTGGTGTTTAAGCATTGCAGAAAGTTCGTTAAATTCTTTAGCCTTTTCTGCTTGTTTTTCTAGTGGCCCTAGTTGGTTTTCTATTTCAGTTAAAATATCTGAATACCTTATTATGTTTTCCCTAGTTCTTTCTAGTTTTCTTTCAGATTCGTTCTTTCTAGTTTTAAATTTTGAAATGCCGGTTGCTTCTTCAAAAATCATACGCCTTTCTTCAGGTTTTGCAGCCATAATTTCGCCTACTTTACCTTGGCTTATAATAGAATAACCTTCTTTACCAATACCACATTCGTGTAATAGTTCAACAATATCTTTTAGCCTTGCAGGTTGTTTATTAATATAATATTCGCTTTCGCCACTTCTAAATAATTTTCTGGTTAAAATTATTTCATCGTAGTCTAAACTAAACATTCTAGTGCTATTGTTAAAGTATAGCGAAACCTCGCAATAAGAAAGCGATTTTCTATTTTGCGTTCCACTAAAAATAACGTCTTGCATGCTAGAACCACGCAAACTTTTTGCCGATTGTTCACCCAATACCCAACGTATTGCTTCGGCTACGTTACTTTTACCACAACCGTTTGGCCCAACAATACCCGTAATGCCGTTACCAAACTTAATTTCCGCTTTGTCTGCAAACGATTTAAAGCCATATATTTCTACTTTTTCAAAATTCATTTGCCGTTCTCCTACTTATTTTTTAATTTCTTTAAGGCAAGTTTTGCCGCTTCGTTTTCGGCAAGTTTTATACTTTTACCTTTGCCTTCTGCAAGGTGATTTGTGTTTAAGGTTACCACTACCCTAAATTCTGGCATATGGTCTGGCCCCGTTTTACTTAACGTTTCGTAGTAAACGCTACCCATTTTTTTGCCTTGAACGTATTCTTGCAGTTGCGATTTATAGTTTTCTTTCTTTTCTTTTTTCTTTTCTTCTTTTCTATACACAACGTCTATTAACGTTTTCTTTATAAAGTTTCGGGCTTGAACTATGCCGCCATCTATATAAATTCCCGCAACTATTGCTTCATATAGGCTTGAATATAACTTTTCATCTTTTTCAGTAGATAAAACTTGCCCTTTGCCTAAAAGCATATATTCAATTACACCAAGTTTTTTTATTGCTACTAAAAGTGGTTTTTTAGAAACTATATCTTTTCTAATTTCCGTTAATCTACCTTCGTCGCCATAAACGTTTTTATAAAGAAATTCAGTAACTACTAATTGCAAAACCGAATCGCCAAAAAACTCTAATAATTCGTTATTAGTTTCGCCGTGTTCGTGGGCGTAAGATGCGTGTGTAAAGCATTGCCTTAACAGCATTTTATTTTTAAAACTATAACCTAACTTGCTTTCGCATTCTGCAATTTCAAAAATCATTATTCGTTACCTAAAGTGCCTTCTAATTGAGTTTTTATTTTGCCAACCATATCTTTTTCAACAAAGGTTACGGCTTGTAATACGGCGTTTTTAAATGCATCTCTTTTAGAAGAGCCGTGCGCCTTAATTACAAGTTTTTCTACCCCTACGAATAGTGCGCCACCTTTTTTATTATAATCTAATTTATCTTTTATTTTGGCAAATTTTTTCTTTAATATTAAACCACCAATTTTACCTGAAAGTGAAGAATAAATGGCTTCTTTTAGGCTTTTTAGCACCATTTTTACAGCACCTTCCATAGATTTTAGTGCAACGTTACCACTAAAACCATCGGCAACGATTACGTCGTATTCGCCGGTTAAAATATCTCTTGCTTCGCAGTTGCCACAAAAATTTATTTCTTTCATTTCTTTTAATAAAGGAAATGCTTCGTGGTTGAGTTCATTACCTTTTTTATCTTCCGTGCCGTTAGAAAGTAGGGCAACTTTTGGGTTTTCTACCCCTAAACTTTTAGCAACGGCAGAGCCCATAATAGCAAATTGGGTTAAATTTATACTCTTACAATCTGCATTTGCGCCTGCATCTAGTAAAATTACGTTTTTATCTTCTTTAATAGTTGGTAAAAGTGGGCATAAAGCAGGCCTATTAACCCCTTTAATTCTACCAAGTTTTAAGGTTGCGCCAACTAAAACTGCACCCGTAGAGCCTGCCGAAACGAAAGCCTTAGCATCTTCGTTGGTTTTTAGTTCTTTAATGGCAACGTTAATAGAACTTTCTGGTTTTTTTCTAATGGCAACCGTTGGTTCTTCTTCGCAAGTTATAACTTCGGTTGCATTTAGAATAGTTACCCTTTCCTTTTCAAATTTTAGGTTTTTTAACTGTTCTTTAATAGCGTTTTCTTCGCCAACAAATTCTATATTAAAGCCTTTTTTAGAATTTAAGGCTTCAATACTACCAATTATTACTTCGCTTGGAGAATTATCGCCACCAAAGGCATCTACTAAAATTTTCATATGTATCCCCTATTTTATAAATTTCCTACCGTTCTTGGGAAAGGTAATACGTCTCTTATATTAGAAATGCCCGTTAAGTACATTACCATTCTTTCTAAACCTAAGCCAAAGCCAGAGTGTATTACTCCACCATATCTTCTTAGGTCTAAATAATATTTATATTCTTCTTTATCTAAACCACATTCAGCCATACGTTTTTCTAATACGTCTAACCTTTCTTCACGTTGGCTACCACCAATAAGTTCACCTATGCCTGGAACTAATAGGTCGGCTGCGGCAACAGTTTTATTATCTTCATTTAAGCGCATATAAAACGCTTTAATTTCTTTTGGATAGTTAGTTAAGAACACAGGTTTTTTAAATACTTCTTCAGTTAAATATCTTTCGTGTTCGCTTTGTAGGTCTACACCCCAATATACAGGGAATTCAAACCTATCTTTAACTTTTTCTAAAATTTCTATTGCTTCGGTATAGGTTAAGCGCTTAAATTCGTTACCTACAACGTTATTTAGCCTTGCTATTAAACCTTTATCTACGAAGGTATTTAAGAAATCTAGTTCTTCTTTACAAGTTTCCATAACTCTATTTATAACGAATTTAACCATTGCTTCGGCACAATCCATATCGTCGCTAAGGTCGGCAAAAGCAAGTTCTGGTTCTACCATCCAAAATTCTGCTGCGTGGCGAACTGTGTTAGAACGTTCTGCCCTAAAGGTTGGCCCAAAAGTATAAACGTTAGCAAATGCCATTGCAAAATTTTCTACGTCTAATTGACCACTAACGGTTAGGCTTGCTTTTTTAGAGAAAAAGTCTTGCTTATAGTCTACTTCGCCGTTTTCCATTGGAACGTTTGCTAAGTCTAAAGTAGTAATTTGGAACATTGCGCCTGCACCCTCGCAGTCGCTACCCGTAACTATTGGAGTGTGAATATATACAAAGTTTCTATCGTTAAAGAATTTATGAATAGCAAAAGAAATTTCGCTTCTAATTTTAAATACTGCGTTAAAAGTATTAGTTCTTGGTCTTAAGTGTGGAATTGTTCTTAAAAATTCCATTGTATGACGTTTTGGTTGAAGTGGAAATTCTGGCGAAGATGCGCCTAAAACTTCTATTTTCGTAGCGTTTATTTCAAAAGGTTGCTTGTTTTCTGGTGTTAAAATAACTTCGCCAGTAACTTTAAGGCAAGCACCAACGTTTTGTTTTGCTATTTCTTCAAAATTGTTTATTTTATTAGCGTCAAAAACCACTTGGCAGTTCTTAAAATAAGAACCATCGTTAAGCATAATAAAACCGAAAGTTTTACTATCTCTTATAGTTTTTACCCAGCCACCTATTGTAACCGTTTTGCCACCAAATTCTTCTGCACCTAAAAATAATTTTTTTAACTCTGTTCTTTCCATAAAAATTCCTTCTATATTATTTTAATAATATAAATTTAAAATACTGCTTTTAGATTA
>JAZOOP010000015.1:0-51419 GCA_045655065.1 Christensenellaceae bacterium | reverse complement strand
AGGGTGCACAAATTCTCTTAACAAAAAAAACGCCGTAATAATGGCAACGAAACACGCACCGCTTATAATTCTAATTTTCATATTATAAAACCTTACCAAATCTTCTAGTTCTACCACTAAAAGACTGAATTGCTTTTTCTAATTCGTTTTCATCAAAATCAGGCCACAACACGTCGGTAAAATAAAGTTCACTATATGCTCCTTGGAAAAGCATAAAGTTAGATAATCTGTACTCTCCACCCGTTCTAATAATTAAATCTGGGTCGGTTAGCCCGTTAGTGTATAAACATTTTGCAAAATTTTCTTCAGTAATTTCTTCGCCCCGTTCCACTAAGTTTTTAACGGCACAAATAATTTCTTGCCTACCACCATAGTTTATGGCAATGTTTAGGTTAAATTCAGTAAACGCCTTAGTTTCATTTTCGCATTTTTCTATTGCACTAACTAGGTTTTTAGGCAAACTAACTCTTTCACCCAACAGCCTTAACCTAATTTTGCCGTTAGCAACGTTAACGGCAAAATTGTTAAAATAATTTTCTAAAACGGTAAAAATAGTGGCAACTTCTTCTTTAGGTCTTGCCCAATTTTCCGTTGAAAAAGCATAAAGAGTTAGGGTTTTAATACCTTTATTAAAAGCGCAAGAAACAAGTTCGTTTACCCTTTTAGCCCCTTCTTTATGCCCGTTAAAACGGCTTTCGCCCCTATTTTCTGCCCACCTGCCGTTGCCATCCATAATAATAGCAACGTGCATAGGCAAATTAATTTTTGTTTTCATTAAACTGAAAGAATATCCTTTTCTTTATCTTGGCAAAGTTTATCTATTTTATTAACTACTTCGCTAATAATTTTATCTATTTCTTTTTCGCAAGATGCATGTTCATCTTCAGAAAGTTCTTTAGCATTTTTCATTTTCTTTAATTCATCCATGCTATCACGCCTAACGTTTCTAACTGCAACCTTAGAATCTTCTGCCATTTTTTTAATTTGTTTAACTAAATCTCTTCTTCTTTCTTCTGTTAGTGCTGGGAAAACAAGCCTAATAACTTTGCCGTCGTTAGCAGGGGTTATGCCAAGGTTTTCAACTAAAAGTTGTTTTTCAATAACCTTTAGCATGCTAGAATCCCAAGGAGCAATAACCAAGCACCTACCTTCTGTTACAGAAAGGTTACCAACTTGGTTAATAGGTGTAGGTGTGCCGTAGTAATCTACCAAAATTTTATCTAAAATATGTGGGTTTGCCCTACCTGCACGAATAGTAATATAATCGCTGTTTAAAACAGAAAGAGTTTTATCTGTTCTGTCTATGGTTTCCATCATAAGTTCTTCAAATCTTTCATTTTCAATAGCCATAATAATTCTCCTTATATTCCTTATATATTAACAAATAATAGTGCCTATTTTTTCACCAGCAACGGCCCTTAATAGCGAGTTTTCTTCAAATAAGCCAAACGCTAAAACAGGAACGTTGTTTTCCATACACATTGTAATAGCCGTTGTATCCATAGCACGTAAGCCCTTGTCTAAAAATTCTTTATAGGTTACTTTTTCTAGTTTTTTAGCATCTTTGTTTAGTTTAGGGTCGCTATCGTAAATGCCGTCTACATTTTTAGCAAGAAGTAAAATATCTGCATTTATTTCAGTGGCCCTTAAAGCAGCGCCCGTGTCTGTAGTAAAGTAAGGGTTACCCGTGCCACACGCAAATATAACTATTCTGCCTTTTGCTAAGTGTTTCATTGCTTTTCTTAAAATATATGGTTCGGCAACTCTAGTAATAGTTAAAGCAGTTTGAACCCTTGCTTCAACACCCTTTCTTTCAATAGCATCGCTAATTGCAAGTGCGTTCATAATAGTAGCAAGCATACCCATATGGTCTGCAGATGCCCTATCCATTTCTAAGCCTTGTCTACCACGCCAGAAGTTACCACCACCAACAACTATACCTACTTCTACACCAAGGTTATGAACTGCTATAATTTGGTCTACAACCTTGCCTAAAACTACTTCATCTATTCCGTTACCCTTTTCCCCTGCAAGGGCTTCGCCAGAAAGCTTTATTAAAACTCTTTTATATATTGCTTTTGCCATATACTTCTCCTAAATATTCAATTTATCTTTAATATTATATACTTTTTTTTGCTTTTTGTCTATACAAATACTATAAAAAAAGAGTTCAAAAAAAGTAGAACTCTTCAATAATTAAAATTATTTATTAAACCCACCTGCTTTAAGTGTTTCTAACATAATAAAAGCACTCTTAGAGTTGGTTGCAAGTGGAATATTTTGCACGTCGCATAAGCGTAATAGTGCAGAAACGTCTGGTTCGTGGGGTTGAGCAGTTAAAGGGTCTCTTAAGAAAAGAACTAGGTCTAACATGCCATCTGCTATCATAGAACCTATTTGTTGGTCGCCACCAAGCGGGCCACTTTTCATACGGTTTATTTTAAGCCCCGTTTCGCCCATAACTAAAGTACCCGTAGTCCCCGTTGCGTAAAGTTCGTGATTAGCCAAAACGTCTTTATATTTTATGGCTAATTTTATCATTTCATCTTTCTTTTTGTCGTGTGCAATAAGTGCAATTTTCATAAAAATTTTTCCTTTGTAAATAGTTTATTCTTCAAATAATGGTGTAGAGAAATACCTTTCTGCAGTATCTGGTAGCACGGTAACAACGGTTCTGCCCTTGCCTAGTTTTTTAGCAAGATTTATTGCCGCAGCAACGTTAGTGCCACTACTAATACCACATAAAATACCCTCTTTTAAGGCTAATTCTTTAGAAGTTTTAATTGCTTCTTCGTCTTTAACTATACAAACGTCGTTATAAATTTGTTGGTTTAGTATTGCAGGAATTAACCCGTCGCCGATACCCATTTGAATATGAGTTCCTATAGAGCCACCCGAAAGTATTGCCGCATTTTCAGGTTCTACTGCCCAAATAACAATATCTTTATTGGCTTGTTTTAAGGTTTCTCCAATACCCGTAATAGTTCCACCCGTGCCTATACCAGAACAAAAGCCGTGAATAGGCTTGTTAACTTGTTGTAAAATTTCTTTACCCGTTGCACTTCTTTGTATAGCAGGGTTGGCAGGATTTTCAAATTGTTGTGGAACAAATACGTTAGGATTTTCTGCTTTCATTTTTAGTGCAAGGTTTAAACACTCTTCAATACATAAGCCAATGTTTCCGTTGTCGTGCACTAAAATAACTTCTGCGCCGTAATGAGCAACTAATTTTCTGCGTTCTTCACTAACAGAATCTGGCATAATGATTTTAACTTTATAGCCTAAAACTGCCCCTACCAATGCTAAACCTATGCCTTGATTGCCACTAGTTGGTTCTACTATTATAGAATTTTTATTTAAAAGACCTTTATTTATGGCATCTAAAACCATATTATAAGCCGTTCTAGTTTTAATAGAGCCACCTACGTTAAGCCCTTCAAACTTAACTAAAATTTCAGCGTCTTCTGGCCCTGTCATATTATTTAGCCTAATTATTGGCGTGTTGCCAATGGCTTCTAAAATGTTATTGCAAATCATTTTTTTATTTCCTTAAAATTCTTACAAATTTAGTTTAACTATAAATAGTTAAATTGTCAAGTTTATTTATACAAACTTATGTTTTAAAATAAAAAAGGGTTAATGGCAAATAGCCGTTAACCCTTTTTTGGTTTGTGTTTAATTAGGATATTTAAAGTTTTTATTTTCAATCAGTCTATTTTTATATTCTTTTGCGTATTCTTTTGCAAGGGGTAAATTTTGGTCGCTATAATTTCCACACTCAATAGGCGTTGCGCCAAAAATTTCGCCGTTAAAGTTTATAATAAAGTCGCAAGTTTCTTTAATTATAGGGTAAATTTCTTCTGGTGTTAATTTGCCAAATACAAGCAAATAAAAACCCGTTCTGCAACCCATTGGCCCAAAATAAACAATATCTTCTTTTATTTTAGAATTTCTTAAAAACGTTGCTCCTAAATGTTCTATAGTGTGCATTGCAGAAATTTCCATAACGGGTTCTCTGTTAGGTTTTTTAAAGCGCAAATCAAAAGTAGTAACTACTTCTTGCCCCTTTTTATCTATTCTTGAAACGTACAACCCACTTTCTAATAAAAGGTGGTTTATTTTAAAACTTTCTATATTTTCCATAATTCTTCCTTAAAAATATTTTAACATAAAGGCGCAAAATATTCAATAAAATAATAGAAGAATTAAAAAATTAAGCCGTTCTTTTCCACATATAAACGGTTAAGTATGGTGGCATATTTTTACCTTCTGCAGAAACACCCGTTAAGCCAACCATATCTAAATCGTATTTAATAACGCCGTCGCCCGTGCCAACCTTGGTAACTCTAGTTTTGTAAGGCACGCCTGAGCCACCTTCTACACATTCAACCGAGTGAGTGTGGCTAACCACTACTGCATCTGCACTACCACCCGTTGAGCCTAAAGGATAGGTATTGCTAGCGCCAAGTAAAAATCTATTTTGCAACCTTTCCCAAGTTCCGCCAAAAATAGTTGCAGGGGAAACGTCTAGCGTATTCATATAAATAGAACCTACCGGGTAAATTAGTTTAGCCATATCGCTAAACAACGAGTTTGCGTTTACCCCTAAGGTTTCTCTTGCTTTTTGCTTGTCGTCATCTTGCCAAGTAACACCGTTATCTCCTCCCGGGTTAACCAAGGCAACCTTAACTGCTTGGCTTATATTTTTAGGAACTATAGGTTTAAATGCGTTGGTTTTAGCCGTTATTTCTTCATTGCTTGCTGGCGAAATTTTAATTACGCCTTGTTCTACGTAAACCCCTTCTCCGTTTGGTTTAACAAGCCCGTTTAAATTGCTAGTTTTATCGCAATAAGTTGTTTTAGTTACGTAATCACTACTGCCTTTTAGCCTGTTGTTCGTTGCATCCCAAACCATAACTTGCCCGTCTACGATAGATTGGCTGTGCTCTCTAACAACCACAGGAAAGCCTTCGTTTTCAGTAAATTCAAACTTATTGCTACTATTTAAATTACCGCCACCTAGTAAAACGGCGTTTTCGGTTGGCGAATACACTATACCATAACTACTGCCAGAAACGTCGTTTGTTCCTTTGTTTATAACTATACCAGAATTATCTACTAAATTAACTTTATCAGAATTGGTTACAATAACGTTATCTTTTACTTTTAAAGTTTCGGTATCTACAAAGGTAGTATCGCCCGAAACGGTTAGGTTTTTAGTAATGGTTAAATTGCCTCTAATGGTAGTATCGGAAAAAAACTTTGCTTCGCCCACGTTATTAATTTCTAAAGCGTTTTTTCTAAACTTATCCCCTGCACCAGAGCCTACTATAAATACTGCAGAAGTGTTAGGTTTGTTATAAACACCAACGGCTGTTTGGCCAACTCTGTCTGAAGTAAGCCCTAAGCCAACACACAAGTTATAGTTTTCGTTTGCAGTACATTCTTTGCCCCCTGCAATAGAAAAATTCCCCTTAGCAACGCAGTTGTTACCAACGGCTAAAGCCATAATGCCTTGTGCTTGGTTATTTGGATAGGTAGTTCCGTCTACGGTTGTACCTTTCATTATAACCGAGCCTTCGCCATCGCCGTTTCTAAAACTTGTTGCACTAATATCAGCAATGCTTTCTTTTATTTCTTCTAGGTTTTGGTTTATTCCTGCAAGATAATTATAAACCTGTTGCATTTCATCAATTTCTTCAGGGAGCACAGGCTCTAAACCCTTTTCTACCATAAAATAAGACATAGCCGTTGCAAGTGTTTCTCCGTTAGCATAGTAAATGTAGAATTGTACGTTAACCATGCCTTCAATTTTAGTAAAGGCGCTTTCTAAATCAATAGTCCAAACGTTTATTCTTTCTGCATCTATGCCCAACTGATAAGCATTTATAGAGTTGTCGGAAACACGTGTTAATGGCAATAAGGTAGAAACGTAACCATCTTCTCGTTCAAAACTAACGCACACTTCTGCCATTTTATCAAACGGACCAACGAATATTAATCTATTTGCTTTTATAGAACCTTGGTACACCCTTTCTACCTCTGAAGAAATAGGTGAACCGTTTATGTCGTAATAAAAAATCATATATTTTCTCCTTAAAATTTGCTTTTTTACTGCATTATAAGGGGAAAAAGGTAAATATCAATAGTTTACTGACAAAAATTATAAAACAAAAAAGGCTAACGAAATTTCGCTAGCCTTCAACTTTCAAAGAATTAAAATTACTTAATTTCAGAGAAGTATTTGATTGTTCTTACCATTTGGCTTGTGTAAGAGTTTTCGTTGTCGTACCAAGAAACAACTTGAACTTGGTAAGTTTCTTCATCAATTTTAGAAACCATAGTTTGAGTAGCATCAAATAAAGAGCCGTATCTCATACCAACGATATCTGAAGAAACGATTTCGTCAACGTTGTAACCGAAAGATTCGTTAGCAGCAGCCTTCATAGCAGCGTTAATGCCTTCTTTAGTTACTTCTTTGCCCTTAACAACAGCAATAAGAATTGTTGTTGAACCTGTAGCGGTAGGAACACGTTGAGCAGCACCGATTAGTTTGCCGTTTAATTCAGGAATAACTAAACCAATTGCTTTTGCAGCGCCTGTGCTGTTTGGAACGATGTTCATAGCGCCTGCTCTTGAACGACGTAAATCGCCTTTCTTTTGTGGGCCGTCTAGAATCATTTGGTCGCCTGTATAAGCGTGGATTGTAGCCATAATACCAGATTGGATTGGAGCATATTCGTTTAATGCTTTAGCCATTGGTGCTAAACAGTTAGTTGTGCAAGATGCAGCAGAAATAATGTGGTCGTCTTTTGTTAACGTTGTGTGGTTAACGTTATAAACGATTGTTGGAAGGTCGTTACCTGCTGGAGCAGAGATAACAACGTTTTTAGCACCGGCATCAATGTGTGCTTGTGCTTTTGCTTTAGAAGTAAAGAAACCTGTACATTCTAATACAACGTCTACGTCTAATTCGCCCCAAGGAAGTTCTGCAGGGTTTGGTTTAGCGTAGATAGTAATTTTTTTGCCATCTACAGTGATATAACCTGCTTCTGTTTCGGTTGCTTCGCCGAAAGAAACTTCGTGGTCTCTAGCGTAGTTACCTTGCATTGTATCGTACTTTAATAGGTGAGCAAGCATTTTAGGACTTGTTAAGTCGTTGATTGCTACTACTTCGTACCCTTCTGCACCGAACATTTGTCTGAATGCTAAACGTCCGATACGACCAAAACCGTTAATTGCAACTTTTGTTACTTTTGACATTTTGTATGTCCTCCATAATGAATTTTCTTTCTTTTATCAATTATTATTATAAAATTAAAAAGCCAATTAGTCAAACGATTTATACCGTATATTGCTAATATTTGCTAATAATTTTAACTTTTACTTCAAGTTTTCTGGGTTTAGGCAAAGTAAGTCTTCAACCACGAACAACCCGTCTTTTCTAATTAGTTCGCCATCTAAATAAATTTCGCCACCACCAAATTCTTTAGTTTGAATTAAAACTAAATCCCAATGAATAGCAGAAATATTGCCGTTATAGCAATCGTCGTAACAACAACCAGGGGTAAAGTGTATAGAGCCGGAAATTTTTTCATCAAACAAAATATCGCCCATAGGCTTTGTGATATAAGGGTTTACGCCAAAGGCAAATTCGCCAACGTACCTTGCGCCCTCGTCGGTATTAAGTATGCCGTTTAATTTTTCCGTATCGTTTGCAGTGGCTTTTACTATTTTACCATTTTCAAAGGTTAAACTAACGTTTTCAAACTTAAACCCTTGTTCTACGCTAGGTGCGTTAAAGGTTATAGTTCCGTTTACACTTGTTTTTACGGGCGCAGTATAAATTTCGCCGTCTGGAATATTCCTTTCGCCCGAACATTTTTTGCTACCTATACCCTTAATAGAAAAACTAATGTCGGTATTTTTAGCAACTATTCTAACCTTATCGGCATTATCTAGGCGTTTTTTAAGGCTATCCATAGCCCTATCCATTTTAGAATAATTTAAGTTACAAACGTTAAAATAAAATTCTTCAAAGGCATCTGTACTCATATTGGCTTGTTGAGCCATAGCCTCATTAGGATACCTTAAAACTACCCACTTAGTTTTCTTAACCCTTATTTCGTGGTGAACGGGGTGAGAATATACTTCGCTTTCTATTTGCATATTTTCTTTTGGAACGTCAGCTAATTCGTTGCAGTTATTACCACCACGAATACCAATATACGCATCCATATTTTTCATACGCTCGCCGTCAAATTTAGCACGTAAACTAGCAAGTTCTTTATTTTGGCCTAAAAGTAATTCTCTAGTAACCCTGTTGTCATAAAGTTCTACAAACGGAAATGCCCCAACGTTATAAACTTCCTTTATAATGGCATTAACAAGCATATAGTCTATGCCCTTGGCTTCAATTAAAACTTTTTCGCCTTTTTTAAGCGAACAAGAATAATTTACTAAGTTGTTTGCTAATTTTTCAATTCTACAATCTCGCATATTACACCTTTACGTTTGAATTATACCCTTATTATACAACTAATTTACTCTTTTATAAAGTATTTTGTAAAACAATTTAAATTTATTTGCCAAAAAACAAAAAAAGGTTTACAATAAACGTATAGAAAATTTTACATTTAAATTTATTTGGAGGATATAAAAGATGGCATTAGTTAATACCAAAAAAATGTTTGAACAAGCCTACAAAAACGGTTATGCTATTGGTGCGTTTAACGTAAACAATATGGAAATCGTTCAAGGCATCACAGAAGCATGTAAAGAAGAAAACGCTCCTGTAATTTTACAAGTTAGTAAGGGTGCAAGAGCATATGCTAACCACACTTACCTAGTTAAATTAGTAGAAGCAGCAGTTTTAGAATGTCCTGATATTCCAATCTGCCTACACTTAGACCACGGTCCAGACTTTGAAACTTGTAAAGCAGTTATAGACGGCGGTTTTACTTCTGTTATGATAGATGGTTCTCACCTACCATTTGAAGAAAACATTGCTTTAACCAAAAAAGTTGTAGACTACGCTCACGACGTTGCTGCTCGTGGCAGATACATTACCGTTGAAGGCGAATTAGGTACACTTGCTGGTATTGAAGACGACGTTAAGGTAGAAAGTGGTAACGAATCTTACACAAAACCAGAAGAAGTTGTAGAATTCGTTAGAAGAACGGGTGTTGACTCTTTAGCTATTGCTATTGGTACGTCACACGGTGCATATAAGTTCACACCAGAACAATGCACGGTTAACGAAGAAGGAGTATTAGTTCCTCCTCCACTACGTTTTGATATACTTAAAGCAGTTGCAGAAGAATTAGGCGATTTCCCAATCGTTTTACACGGTTCTTCTTCAGTTCCACAAGAATACGTTAAAATGGTTAACGAAAACGGTGGTAAAATGCCAAACGCTATTGGCGTTCCAGAATCTCAATTACGTGAAGCAGCAAAACTTTCAGTTTGCAAAATTAACATTGACTCTGACTTACGTTTAGCAATGACAGGTACAATTAGAAAATTCTACAACGAACACCCAGATAAGTTTGACCCAAGAGAATACTTAAAACCTGCTCGTGCTAACATTAAAGAAATTGTTAGACATAAACTTAAAAACGTTTTAGGTTGTGCTGGCAAAGCAGACGAATGCAAATAATAAAACAAATTAAAATAAATAAAGAAAAGAAGGTTAAAATTTTAACCTTCTTTTTTATTTGCATTTTAGTTGAATTATTTATTCTATTGCGTCTAATACTTTTGAACCTGTTATTTCTTCAAGTTCTTCGGCACTTTCTATCTTTCCTGCTATAAAATATTTAACGAATACTATTGCTAATGAAAGAACTAAACCTATTAATACGCCTGTTAACGCATCTTTTGAAGATGAGTTGTTTGGTCTAACGCCAAATTCTTCTTGTAACCTAATTAAACTAATTTTGTTAGAGTTAATATATGAACCTACGGCATTATCTTTAAGTTCTATTTCTAAAACCTTAATGTATGCATCTAGTTTTTCTAAAGCTACGTCTTTATCTACGTCTACGTAAGAAACCTTAACTATTAAACTTTCGTTATTATAACTAAACGAGAAATTTCCGTTGCTTATAGAACCACTTTGAGTGTAGCCGTTTTCTTCATCTTTATAATAATCGTTTGCCGTCTTTGCCATGTTTGCACCTTCGGCAATGTTTTTAATAGTAGATAAATATAATTGCGTATACAATACGTCTTTTTCTGGTGTACCACCTTGCGTTTTAGCCGAAATGATTATACTACAACTTGCCGTATAGGTAGTAGTTTGTTGGTTAAGCATAGTGTAGCCAAAAAATAAGCCACCACACAAAATTGTAACAATTATAATTAGCATTATGTTCTTGCTAATAAGTTTAATAAAAGGGAAGGCTTTTTCAGTAGAAACCATTTTTTCGTTATCGTTCATTAGTTACCTCCTTTTGTTTTAGGTATTTGGTCTAAAACAGAAGATTTAGTAAGGAACTCTAGTTCGCACACTTCGGTTACCTTTCTGTGTGCAAGAATTACTATTATGGCAAATAATACACATAAAACAAAGCCGACTAACACTAAAAGAATTAATTGTTTTTCCCCTGCGTTAACCATTTCAGAAGAAACTAAACCGTTATCTATATAACTTATTTTTGCTTGTTCAAAATATTTATAAGCGCCAAATTCTACAACTCTAGCCTCTCTACTAGCAGCCAAAATTAGTATTTTTACTTTATCTTTGGCAACACTTTCAATTTCATCGTTAAAAGTAATTTGAATAATAAACGATTCGTCGTCGTATTTAACAGCCACAAAACTACTAGCAACAATTTCTTGGTTTTCAGCTACGCCTATAGGTTCATTTTGAATAGGAGTATCTTCTATATGTTTAATATAACTTTCAACAGAGTCGTGCCAATCGGCAAGTTGTTCATAATAATAGTTAGCCCTGTCTAAAACACATTTTTGAGAAATAAAGTCTACCGCAGTATCAAAGTAATATTCAGTATAGTTATAACTACTATAGCCGGAATTACCATCGGTTGCATTATAAACAACCCTTTCTTTTATTGTATAAGTTATTTCGCTATTAAAATAACTATATACACCTAACGCAGTAAAGGCCATAACTATTACAAGAAGTACGTACCAAAACTTCTTCATAACGAACAGCAATCTTTTAACTACGTTATATTGAAATTCTTTCATCTTTTCCATAAGTATTTTCCTATAAGTGTTTTTTTAATATTTCGTTTAACTTTTCTTCTTGTTTAATAAAATCTTCGGCTAAGGCTATTTGGTTTCTTGTTCTAAACAGGTTATGCCCAGGATAGTTTATTTTAAAATAAACGTCTCCGTTAAGGTAATCGGCTAAAAACCTTGTAGCAAGTTCTACCGTAATAGTAAACACCCCTAAATTTAAGGTTTGCTTTTCTTTTTCTGTTAAATTACCTTTAACTTCACCTAAAAACCCTTTGGTAAAGGCTTCGTATTTGCCAAAATCTAATTTAACCTTGCTAACGTCTGGGCAGTCTTCAACAACGGCATTTGCAATAAACCTTATTGCGTCGCCATAATCGTGGGCAACTAAACCAGGCATAACAGTATCTAAATCTAACACGGCAAGCGCTTCGTTTGTGTCTTTATCAAAACTAACGTTGTTGCACTTGGTATCGTTATGGGTAACCCTAATAGGTACTTCCCCGTTATCGCATAGTTTTTGAAGTTCGGTTGCTTTTTCTTCAAAAGAAAGCAACTTTTCAACTTCTTCTTTAACCTTTTTTAACCTACCTAAAGCATCTTTTTCTATTGCCTTATGAAAATCTTCATACCTTTTAATAGTGTTGTGAAAATTTGGTATGGTTATATGTAATTCATCTGCACTAAAGCCGTCTAAGCAATTTTGAAATCTACCAAAAGCCTTACCAACACTTTCTATAACGTTTAGGTCGTTACTTTCGTCGTAAGTGGTAGAATTTTTTATATACCTATAGCAACGCCAATACTCGCCACTATCGTCTATAACGAAAGGTTTGCCGTCTAAACTATTAAATGCACGAAGAACAAACCTTTTTGAAGGCAACCCTTTTTGAATTATTTTTTCCCTAACGTAGTTGGTAACTTTAACAATGTTATCCATAACTTGTTCTGGGTTTTTAAATGCTTTTTTATTAATTCTTTGCAAGCAATAGTGTTTTTGTTCGCCATCTCTAATAAAGTCTATAATATAAGTGTTATTAATGTTGCCTACGCTAAGTTCCTTGCATCCTAAATACTTTCCACCTATATCAAAAAGAGAACAGATTTCTTGAATAGTCACAAGAACCCCCTTATATTCGTGGTGTAAACATTATACAAAAGTTTTCATCTAAAATCAATACTTATTTAAAAATAAATACCTTTTTGCCCACGTTTATGTCAAAAATGTTAACTTTCTACAATTTTTTTGCCTTGAATTTTAACTTTTCTATTGCAAATTGCTAGTGCAGATTTTCTATGAGTAATAATTATTAAGGTAACGTCTTTAATGTTTTTTAGGTTAGAAAGTAGTTTTTCTTCGGTAATTTCATCTAGAGCACTAGTAGATTCGTCAAATAACAACACCGGCGCTTTAGATAAAATAGCCCTTGCTATAGCCACCCTTTGAGCCTGCCCTTCAGAAAGCCCTAACCCGTTTTCGCCAATAATGGTATCTAACCCGTTTGGCAATTCGTTAACAAATTCTTTTAAACAACTTATTTCTAAAGCCTTTTCTATTTCTTCGCTAGTAACTTCTCTTTCTACAAAACAAAGATTTTCTTTTAACTTTCCACTAAACAAAGAGTTGCCTTGTGGCACGTAAGCAAAAAGTTTTCTTGTTGCGCTATTTATTTCTAACTCTTCTTTACCCTTTAAGGTTAGGCTACCGTTTTCCACTTCGTAAACGCCAAGCAAAAGTTTAATAAGGGTGCTTTTGCCAATGCCAGAAGTTCCGGTTATTGCAAGGAAATCGCCTTTATTAATGCTTAAATTAGCCTTTTCAAAAATAACTTCTCTGTTATAACTAAAGCCAAGGTTTTGAATTTCTATAGAAGAAAGATTTTCATAAGCCTTATTTGCGTTAAAGTTTTTATTTTTAATTTCTTCTTCATAATCTTCAATTTCCATAATTCTTTCAGCAGAGGCAACCATAGAAAAATATTTTGGCGCTATGCCTGAAAGCGAAGCAAACGGAACTTGCACGTTATTAACTAATTGTAAAATGGCCGAAAGCGAGCCGTAACTCATAACTCCGCTAAATATTTTTATAGCACCGTAAACAAGCGCAAAAACGTAACCTGCGCTAAAAATTAAGTTGTAAGATGCATGCCCTAAAACGGAAACGTTTTTACGTTTCATTTTAATTTTAAAGTTTTCGTCTTGAAGTTCATCTGCCTTTTTGCCCGTTTTATTTTCAACCGAAAAAACTTTTATTGCAAGCAAGTTTTCTATACACTCTTGCATAAAAGAACGGGTTTTGCCATCTGTTTGTTGTGTTTTTTTATGTAAATCTTTTAATAAACCCCTAGTCGCAGTTAAAATTATAAATACTAGGCCACCTGCTATAATAAAAGCAATAGCAAAAATCCAATCTAAATAAACCAAAGCAACAACGGCGCATATTAGCCTAACCGAAGCGGAAACAACGGTTGGAACTATGCTAGAAATACCATCGGCAACAATGGTTGCATCTGCAGTAATTCTATTAATTAGTTCACCACTATGAACTTGGTTAATTTTTTCGTATTTTTTAACTAAAATTTGGTTGAACAAATTACCTTTAACAGAAATTTCTAATTTTCCTCTAATGTGTTCGGTAAGTCCGTTAATAACTATTCTAAAAACAAACTGCAATAAAACAACTGCGACTATTAAAATTGCACTAATTAGCAGTTGGCTTTTGCCTGCTTCTTTATCTACGTTAGTAGCGCCGTCTATAACGCCCTTAATAGCAAAGGCAAAAACTACGGAAAGCATAGAAAATAGTGCGTTAACTATAATTAGCCACACCATTTTTGCTTTTTGCCCAGCAGTTCTTTTGTTTAACCAATTAAATACGTTTGGTTTTTGGGTTTTTTCTTTCATTAATTTTTTCCTTATCTACCAAATTTTTTGTAAAGCATTTTTAATACGTCTTCATCACTTTCTTGCTTATTTGGTTTCTTTTCTGAATTTTTTCTAAATTGTTTTCTTTCGCTATCGGTGCGTTGATTTTCTACCGTTAACCCTTTAGGGTTTTCATCTGTTTTCATAGTTAAAGAAATTTTCTTCTTTACTAAATCAACTTCTAAAACCTTAACTTTAACCACGTCGCCAACCTTTAGCACGGCTGAAGGGTGCTTAATATACCCGTCGGAAATTTGCGAAATATGAACTAATCCGTCTTGATGCACGCCAATATCTACGAAAACACCAAAGTCTATAACGTTTCTAACCGTGCCGGTTAAGTTCATACCAGGTTTAAGGTCTTTCATTTCTAAAAGGTCGCTACGCAAAATTGGCTTTGGTAGGCTTTCACGAATATCTCTGCCCGGTTTTAATAGTTCGTTAACTATATCTTGCAAGGTTAACTCGCCCACTTCACATTCATTTGCAAGTTTTATTAACCCAATTTTTTCTATTTTTTGCTTAATGTCGGAAATTTGCCCCTTTGCAACGTCTTCTAAAGTATAGCCCGTTAAACTTAAAAGTTTTTCAACGGCTTTATAAGATTCTGGGTGAACGCCGGTGTTATCTAAAACGTTGCCGTCGTGTATTCTTAAAAACCCTGCGCATTGTAAAAAGGCTTTTTCGCCAAGTTTTTTAACTTTTAATAATTCTTCACGGCTAGTAAAGGCTTTTTCTTTTCTGTATTCAACAATGTTTTTAGCAATGCCACTATTTAGCCCTGCCACGTAAGAAAGTAGCGAAACCGAAGCCGTGTTTAAGTCTACGCCAACGCTGTTAACACAATCTTCAACAACACCACCTAAAACTTCTTCTAACCTATTTTCTGGCATATCGTGTTGATATTGCCCAACACCAATAGATTTAACGTCTATTTTAATTAGTTCAGCCAACGGGTCTTGTAGCCTTCTTGCAATAGAAACGGCACTTCTTTGCGCAGGCTCGTAATCTGGGAATTCTTGCGCACCCAATTTACTTGCAGAATAAACAGAAGCCCCTGCCTCGTTAACAACTGCATAAGCAAGGTTTAACCCACTTTCTTTAATAAGGTTAGCAACAAAAATTTCGCTTTCCTTACTAGCCGTTCCGTTACCAATAGAAATAACGTTTACGTTGTGTTTTTTAATTAAAGCAAGCAAGGTTTTGGTTGCTTCTTCTATTTTATTTTGTGGTGGGGTTGGAAAAACAACAGAAGTATCTAAAACGTTGCCCTTACTATCTATAACGGCAATTTTGCAACCCGTTCTATACGCTGGGTCTAAGCCCAAAATAATTTTATTTTTTAGCGGTGGTTGAAGTAAAAGTGGTTTTAGGTTTACTTCAAACATTTTTATTGCTTGTTCGCTAGCCTTTTCGGTTAGTTCACTTCTAACTTCCCTTTCAATTGAAGGGAAAATTAATCTAGCAAAAGCATCTTGTGTAGCATTTTTTACTACGTTTGCACATTTAGAATTGTTTTTAACGTAGGTTTTATTAATAATTTCTACAAAGGCTTGTTGGTCTATATTAATGCTAACCTTTAGGCATTCTTCTTTTTCGCCACGGTTAATAGCCAAAATTCTATGAGATGGCATTTTATCTACTTTTTCGCTGTAGTCGGCATACATATCGTAGGTTTTTGCATTTTCTTTTTCTAAAAGTTTACAATATATTTCGCCCGTTTCAAAAAGTTTTTTACGCAAAACCTTTCTTAATTCAGCATCATCAGAAACCATTTCAGCAATAATATCGCTAGCGCCTAAAATAGCCTTTTCTTTATTTTCTACACCTTTTTCTTCGCTAACAAACTTTAACGCCTCATCTTCTAAATTAAAACTTTCTTCCTGCAATAAAATGCTATCTGCAAGTGGTTTTAAGCCCTTTTCAATAGCAACGCTAGCCCTAGTTTTTCTTTTTTGTTTATAAGGCCTATAAATATCTTCTACTTCGGTTAGCGTTTCAGCACCTGCCAACGCAACTAAAATATCGGTAGTAATTTTGCCTTGTTCTGTAATAGAATCGGCAACTTCTTGTTTTCTTTTATCTAAATTTCTTAAGTATTTAAGCCTGTCGGCAAATTCTCTTAAAACTTGGTCGTCGCAACTGCCCGTCATTTCCTTTCTATACCTTGCAATAAACGGAATAGTGTTATCTTCATCTATTAATGTAATAATGTTTTTAGCGTAATCTTGCCTAATGTTAAATTCTTGTGAAAGTTTAATTGAGTAATCCATAATAAGTCCCTTTTTAATTAATCTTTTATGCCTTTTTGTTTTCTTATTTCTTTAATAGTTTTTTCGTACCCATTGTCGCTAGGAACGTAGTAAACCCTATCTTTTAAAGAATTTGGTAAATATTGTTGTTCAACCCAGCCACCATAGTTATGTGGGTATTTATATCTTTTAGAATTTTCTTTATCTTCTTTAGAGCCGTAAACTGCATTTTTTAAATGGCTTGGAATTTCGTCGTCTGGGTTAGTAACGGCGTCTTCTTTAGCACTATCCATAGCAACTACTACTGAATTAGATTTTGGTGCTTCACAAACGTAAATTATTGCTTGTGTTAACGGCAACAACCCTTCTGGTAAGCCCATATTTTGTAGCGCCGTTAAAGCGCTGGTTGCAATTACCAAAGCATTAGGGTCTGCTAAGCCTACGTCTTCGGCAGAGTGGGCAATAACCCTTCTTGCAACTAACAACGGGTCGCAACCACCTTGAATAAGCCTTTGCATATAGTATAAAGCCCCGTTTGAGTCGCTCCCCCTTAAACTCTTACAAAATGCCGACAAAATGTCGTAATACATTTGCTCGTCGTAAGAAAGTGCTTTTTGCTGAATACTTTCTTCGGCATCTTTTAAGGTTATGGTTATTTTACCCGTACTATCTGGAGTGGTAGTTAAAACGGCAAGTTCTAGCGCGTTATAACCAACCCTTAAATCGCCTTTAGAAAGGCTTGCAATATGTTCTAGGGCATCTTCTAAAACTTCTACGTTGTAGTTTCCTAAGCCCCTTTCTTTATCTTTAAGCGCCCTAATTAGCGCCGTTTTAATGTTTTCTTTGGTTAGCCTTTTAAGTTCAAAAACTCTGCACCTAGAAACAATAGCGGGGGTCATAGATGCGTAAGGGTTTTCGGTAGTAGAGCCTATAAAAATAATATCGCCACTTTCTATTGCAGGCAACAAACTATCGCTTTGAGTTTTGCTAAACCTATGGCACTCGTCTAGTAAAAGATAGGTTTTTTTGCCGTATAATTTAGCGTTTGTTTTTGCATCTTCTATAACCTTTTTAACTTCGCTAACCCCACAAGAAACTGCGTTTAATTTAACAAATTCGCCGTCAGTGCCCAAGGCAATAACGTTAGCAAGAGTGGTTTTGCCACAGCCCGGTGGCCCCCAAAAAATGCAACTTCCAAGCCTATCTAGTTTAATGGCACGGCGAAGCAAAGAGTTTTCGGCAACAATGTGGTTTTGCCCAATAAATTCTTGTAAAGTTTTTGCACGCATTCTTTCTGCAAGGGGTGTATTTTTAGTTTTTTCTGGTAAAAAATCAAATAAATCCATAAAAATATTTTAACATATATAATAATTTTTTTCAAGTAGTAATAATATATATCGTGGTTAAAATAGTAAGGAATTTTTTAGACGTTGCCGTTTTTTTACTAATGATTACCGTTGCAATATTGCTATGCGTTAGCAGTAATTATCAAAACGCAATTACCTACGGGCTAGGGCTTTGGGTAGGCACTTTATTGCCTGCGCTTTTTCCATATTTTTTTATTACGGCAGTTTTATCTACTCTTAAAAGCACGGGTAAGATTGCTAGTTTTTTATCGCCTATATTTAGGTTTAGTTTTAATATTAGCGGGCTTGGTGGCTACGCTTATATAATGAGTTTAATTTCTGGTTACCCAATAGGCGCAAATATTGCAAGTGATTTAAAAAATAATAGTTTAATTAGTCAAACGGAAGCCGAAAGAATTAGCGCAATAGCCTCTACGTCTTCGCCAATGTTTTTAATAGCAACGGTTGGTAGCATAATGTTTTCTAACCTAACTTTTGGGCTATGTTTATATGCAACGCATTTAATTTCTTCTATAATTATTGGCATAATTTTTTCTTTCTATAAGCGAAAAGAAAAACCAACTAAAGTTACAACTCTTTCCGTTGGCAAGGTAGATAATCTTTTGTACGAAAGCGTATTTTCTAGTGTTAATTCTACCCTTTATATCGGTGGGCTTATAACGGTATTTTCATTAATGTTAGAAGTATTAACTTCGTTAAACCTATTAACTCCAATAATAAAAGGGCTTTCTATAGTTCTCGGCAACGAAAACCTTGCAAAAGGGTTTACTTTTGGACTACTAGAGTGCACCAACGGGCTAAAAGCACTTTCTACTTGTGGCATAACCCCACTAAGTTTACCACTAGTGGCAAGTATATGTGGGTTTGGTGGATTATGCGTAATTATTCAAAGTTTAACGTTCTTAAAAAAAGCAAAAATAAAAGCCAAAGTTTTCGTTTTTTCTAAACTACTTTCAATGGCTTTAAATTTTATATTGGGTTTATTAATTTCTAACGTGTTTTTGTTTTAATAATGTTATTAAAACATTCTCTTGCTTCAAAAGGAATAAATTCAGTTGCGTCTAAGTTTTGTTTTACTAAATCTCTAACTTTAGTAGAACTAACTTTAGCAATATCGCCCGTAACCATAACGAACTCCGTGTTAACCTTTTCCCAAAAATTACGGTTGTTTCTACTCATAATTTTTTCGTATTCTAGGTCTTTATTGTCTCTAATTCCCCTAACGGTAGTAAAAACTTCGTTTTTCTTCATAAAGTCTACTAGTAAACCCTCAAAAAAAACTACTTCTACCCTATTATTGTTTTTAAAAGTTTCTTTTAATATATTAAGCCTTTCTTCCCTAGTAAAGAAAGGTGTTTTTTCGGTATTTATACCAAGGGCAACAATAACCTTATCGTAATTTTTTAGGCATTCTTCTACTACGTATAAATGCCCTATAGTAAACGGGTCAAAAGTGCCCGCAAACACACATTTAGTCATACTATTTCCTTTTGAAGAAAGTTAAATGCACTCTGCCATACTTTCTTCTATCTATAATTACTAACCCTTCTATTTCTTCGTTAAAAGGTTTTTCATCTTCTATTATAATTAACCCGCCGTCTGCTAAAACGCCTTTAGAAAGTTCTAAAACGTTAACGTAAAGGTTTTCTTTATAAGGTGGGTCTATAAAAATTATATCAAATTTTTCGGTAGAGTTTTTTAAGTAAGTTAATGCGTTTTGGTTAAAAACGTGCACGTTTTCTGTAATGCCAAGTTTTTTTAGGTTAGATTTCGTTAATAAAACGCTTTCTTTATTTAGGTCGTTAAAAACCACCCTTTTCGCCCCACGAGATAACGCCTCTATACCAACTGCGCCCGTGCCACAAAAAAGGTCTAAAAAAACTCTATCTTGAATATTAAATTGCAAAATATTAAAAAGGCTTTCCCTAACCTTATCTGCAGTAGGCCTTACTTCTTCGCCCTTAAATGAATTAAGTATTCTACCTTTATAAATTCCACCAACAATTCTCAAAATTATTCACCGTAAATACTTTTGTTAAGTTCTTTTATTCTTTCGTGTTGAGCAAATATTCTTTTTGCGCCAATAAAGTAGGCAACCCCTGACAACACCGAAACAAGCACCATACCATATAGCCCAATATAATAAACACCTGCAGTAATGTTTGCTTGAAAAATAAAACCTATTGGTGCGTAGAACAACATATAAAGAGATGCGCCTATTTCTCCTGCGCCAAGGCTTAGTGGGTTTATAGCCGTTAAAATTGCGTGTATTATTAACGTTACAACGTAAGGAACGTATGCTAGTGCACCAAAAACAAAACCTTTATATGGAGCATATTCTTCAGCCCTTTTAATTTTAATATCTTCGCCTGTTTCTATAATTTTTTCTCTTTTTCGGTTGTTTGCAAAAAGCACCTTAACAGAATCCATACCCTCTTTAAGTTGCAATGCAACAACGGTAGCACAATAAAGAAGAATATTTAAAATTAGCAAAATAGTTCTAGCCACGGGCGACTGAATCATAGTTATTGCATACGCCACTAACGACATTGTAAGTATATATGCAAACAATACCCCAGAGGTTTTTAAATAATACATATTCTTCTCCTTATTCAACGTAAATTTTTTCTGCTCTAATAGTAGATTTAACCAAAATTTCGTACGTTATGGTTTTGTGTTTTTTTGCCAAAATTTCGGCATTTTCCATAACTAAATATTGCTTTTTATAAGTGCCTTTAACGGCAGTTAGGTCCATACACCTATTGTTTAACGAAAGGCTAGTTTTATTTCTAAAAAAGCCGTCTGCATACCCTATGCGTATTATAGAAATTTTTTGCTTTTTATAAACCTTATTGGTGCCGTACATAATGTAGTCGCCACGAAAAAGAGTTCTATTTTTCATAACGGGCACAAAAATTTTCATAACAGGTTTAACGGAAATTTTTTTGGTTTTATACGGAGTGTAGCCGTATAAAAGAATTCCAATTCTAACCATATCTAACTCTATGCCCTGCAAAAACCCACCACTTGCAGATATATGGCAGGTTGCCTTTATATTATACCCTTTAACCACCTTAATTGCAAGCAAAAATTTGTTAAGCGAACGTATTAACAATTTTTTTCTATCGGTTGAAAAAAAATGAGAATAAAGCCCGTCTAAAATAAGCCACTTGCTGTTTGAAATATATTCGGCAAGAAAAGAAAGTTCTTCTAAAGTATCTACGCCGTTTCTATTCATTCCCGTATTATATATTAAATGCAGTTTGGTTTTTCTTTTTTGTTTTTGGCTTTCTTTTTCTATTTGTTTTATTTGGCTAAGTTGGTCTACCGAAAGTATAAAATCAAACCTAACAGCCCTTTCTAAATCACTTTTAAACACGGGGTTTAGAATTAATATATCTTTATTTATTCCACCAATTCTTAACGATACCCCTTCTTCTAAAATAGCAACGGCAAAGCAATCTACTAGGTTATAAATTGCGTTGGCGCATTTAACTGCTCCGTGCCCGTAGGCATCTGCCTTAACCACAGCGCAAAACTTAACCTTTTCGTTTAATAGGCTTTTTATTTTTTTAGCGTTTGATTTAAGATTTTTTAAATTTATTTCGGCAACGTTTAACATACCAATATTGTATGAACGTTTAATTAAAAAAAGTAACCCCCGCTGATAAAACGGGGGTTTACGCAAGCAAAATTTTACTTTAATTTTTCTATTAGTTTTGGTAAACTTGTTTCAAAAACAGCACCATACCAATGCGAAGGGTTGTTTGCAGTTGCTTTAATGCACTCTACCGTATAATCGCCTGCAATTTTAGCACTTTCGTAAGCAGATTTACCGTTAACGAAAGCCCCAACGAAAGAAGAAGCGTAAATGTCGCCCGTGCCGTGGCAACTATTAGGCAATTTTTCGTGTTCGTAATATTCGTATTTTCCGTTTTCATAAACTACTATTCCCGTTCTACCTTGGGTATAAGAAACACCCGTTAATATAACGTTTTTGCAACCTAATTTAACTAGGGCTTTTAAAATAGAATTTATGTATTCGCCATCGTAATTTTCTTTATATTCTAAGCCGGTTAAAAAGCACGCTTCGGTAATATTTGGTAAAATATAATCTGCACTAGCACAAAGTTTTTTCATTGCGTTAACGTAAGCGCCATCAAAACCAGGGTATAATTTACCATTGTCTGCCATAGCAGGGTCTACTATAAACTTGCCCCCTTCTACCAACGTAGTGTTAACAATATCTAAAACGTAATCTATTTGATTAGTGCTACCTAAATAACCCGTATAAATAGCCGAAAAAGTTATGTTTTCCTTTTTCCAATGTTGGTTAATTTTAGGCATATCTTCACATAAATCTCTAAAAGTGAAACCTGAAAAACCTGCCGTGTGGGTAGATAAAACTGCACTTGGTAAAATAGCCGTTTCTAATCCACAAGCAGACAAAATTGGCAACGCAACCGTTAAGGAACATTGCCCAACACACGAAATATCTTGAATAGTTAAAATTCTTTGGTAAGCCATTTTCGCTCTCCTTATAAGTGGCAATATAAAAACTAGTGCCAAACCACTTTGTATTTTACAAAAATATTATAACACTATAATTTTTGTTTGTATACTAAATAAAAATGTTTTTTAAAAATTTTTAAAAGTAAAAACTCGGCTAAAACTTAGCCGAGTTTAGTTTCTTAAGTTTTACTTAAGGCGTTGTTTGTAGTTTAGGTTAATAATTAATATTTAGTCTATGTGGCTAAAAGGTCTATACATAGCACAATAGAAAATTAACCAAATTGCAGAAATACCTACAAGAGTATAAATTATTCTTGAAATAATTGCACCTGCACCACTACCAAATATAAGTGCTACAAGGTTAAAGTCTGCAATACCAACTAATAGCCAAACTAACGAGCCTACTATTACTAAAATAAAAGCAATAATCGTTGTAATCTTCATAATTTTCCCCCTAAGGTTATTATGAACGATTTACGTAAAATTATACACACTTAAAATGCTTTATAATAAAGCGTTTTCAAAAACCAATTTATCAAAGTCTACACTTTCAACAAAGTCTGCTTTAGTAAACCTAACGTTGTTGTATTTTGCATAGTTAAAAAGGTGGGTTTTAATTAATACGGGGGTAGGAACGTCTAATGCTTCACAAATATCTCTAGTATAGTCAAAAAACAAAGAATAATCTATTGTTTCCAGTCTTTCATAAACGTAACTTTTAACTATTTTGTTGTTTTTTAATACTTTTGCCCAAATTTTTACCATATCTATCCCTTTTACACCATTATTCTAGCACAAATAATTATAAAAAATCAACATTATTATTGACAAATAATCATATTACAGGTAAAATATAAAATACAATATAAAAATTTATTATGGGTTAATGTGCGTACAACCTTGGCTATTAACAACAAACCCATTAATTATATAAAGGGAATAATTTATGAAAAAAATTATTATTGTAGGGGCTGGTCTTTCTGGTGCAACTATGGCTAGGCTGTTTGCTGACGATGGGTATGAAGTAACCGTTATAGACAAAAGGGAAACTTATGGTGGCAACGCCTACGACTATAAAGATAAACACGGAATTATAGTTCAACCATATGGCCCACATATTTTTCACACCAACGAAAAACCTGTTTTTGACTTTTTGTCTAGGTTTACCGAATGGTTTAAATATGAGCACAAGGTTTTAGCCAATATAAAAGGCAAACTAGTGCCTGTTCCTTTTAACCTAACTTCACTAGAACTGCTTTTTTCTAAAGATAAAGCAGAAAGAATTAAAGAAATTTTAATAAACGAAATAGGTTTAGGCAAAAAAGTGCCTATTTTATCCTTAAAAGAACATAAAAACAAAGAAATTAAGGAATTTGCAGAATTCGTTTACCAAAATATTTTTTACACCTATACTAAAAAACAATGGGGCTTTAAGCCAGAAGAACTTGGCGAAGCAGTTATGAACAGAGTTCCCGTTTACGTTTCTTATGAAGATAGGTATTTTACAGATGAATACCAATATATGCCACAAAACGGCTTTACCGAAATGGTAGCAAATATACTACGCCACCCTAAAATTCAACTAAAACTTGGGCAAGATGCTAGCAAGGTTTTAACACTAAAAGACGGGGAAATTTATTTAAAAGGCAAGTTGTTTGAAGGCGAACTTATTTATACCGGTTGTTTAGATGAATTATTTAACTATAAACACGGAGTATTACCTTATAGGTCGTTAAAGTTTAAGTTTAAAACAAAAAAATGTTCTTCTTACCAACCTTCTGCCGTTGTAAACTATACTACTTCACATAGGTTTACAAGAATTAGCGAGTTTAGTAAGTTTACTTGCACCCCACAAAGCAAAACGGTAATAGTAAAAGAATATTCTAAAAAGTTTAAAAAAGATAAAAATATTCCTTACTACCCTATCCCAACCGAAAGCAATGCATTATTCTACGAAAAGTATTTAGAAGATGCAAAAAATTATAAGCACTTACATTTATTGGGTAGGCTTGCAAACTACAAGTATATAAATATGGATATTGCCGTTAAAAACGCAATGGCTCTTTATGAAGATTTAAAGAAAACCATAAACGATGAAGACTAAGTTTAGTTTTTAACCTGTTGAAAAAATTTATTATATATAAAAAACGCTGGATATTAAATCCAGCGTTTTAATTTTGTTTTAATTAGTTTCTTGGGTTTTTAATGTTTGCTTGTGCAGCAGCCAATCTTGCAATTGGAACTCTAAATGGAGAGCAAGAAACGTAATCTAAGCCAATAGAGTGGCAGAATTCAACAGAAGTTGGGTCGCCACCGTGTTCGCCACAAATACCAACGTGTAAGTTGTTGTTTGCAGGTCTGCCTAGGCTAATAGCCATATTCATAAGTTTGCCAACACCAGTTTGGTCTAATTTAGCAAATGGGTCGTTTTCAAATATCTTAGTGTCGTAGTAAGCAGATAAGAATTTACCAGCATCATCACGGCTAAAGCCATACGTCATTTGTGTTAAGTCGTTAGTACCGAAACAGAAGAAGTCTGCATTTTGAGCAATTTCATCAGCAGTTAAGCAAGCCCTTGGAATTTCTATCATTGTACCAACTTCGTATTTAAGGTTAGCACCTTGTTTTGCAATTTCTGCGTTAGCAGTTTCTACAACTACTGCCTTAACGAACTTAAGTTCTTTAACGTCGCCAACAAGTGGAATCATAATTTCAGGTTTTACGTTCCAAGCAGGGTGTGCCTTTTGAACGTTAATTGCAGCACGAATAACTGCTAGAGTTTGCATTTTAGCAATTTCTGGGTAAGTTACTGCTAAACGGCAACCACGGTGACCCATCATTGGGTTGAATTCGTGTAAAGAAGAAATAATTGCTTTAATAGTTTCTACAGATTTGTTTTGTGCTTTTGCTAAAAGAGCAATATCTTCTTCTGTTGTAGGAACGAATTCGTGTAGAGGTGGGTCTAAGAAACGAATACATACAGGTAAACCTTCAAGTGCTTCAAATAAGCCTTCAAAGTCGGCTTGTTGCATTGGAAGAATTTTTGCAAGAGCAACTTCTCTTTCTTCTATAGTTTCAGAACAAATCATTTCACGGAAAGCATCTATTCTGCCTTCGCCGAAGAACATGTGTTCCGTTCTGCATAGACCAATACCTTCTGCGCCAAGTTCTTTAGCCTTTTTAGCATCTGCAGGAGTATCTGCATTAGTTCTAACTTTTAGGCTTCTATATTTATCTGCCCAGCCCATAATAATACCGAAGTTACCAGAAATTTCTGCGTCTACGGTTGGAATAATGCCGTCGTAAATAGCACCGGTTGAACCATCAATAGAAATGCAATCGCCTTCTTTGAATAATTTACCTGCTAAAGTAAATCTTTTGTTTTCTTCGTCCATTTTAATTTCGCCACAACCAGAAACGCAACATTTACCCATACCACGAGCAACAACGGCTGCGTGAGACGTCATACCACCACGAACGGTTAAAATACCTTGAGCGGCTTTCATACCTGTAATATCTTCTGGAGATGTTTCCAATCTAACAAGAACTACTTTCTTGCCTGCGTTATTCCATTTTTCAGCGTCTTCTGCTGTGAATACTATTTGACCACAAGCAGCACCAGGAGATGCACCAAGACCACGACCTAATGGAGTAGCAGCCTTAATAGCCTTAGCATCAAATTGTGGGTGTAGAAGAGTATCTAGGTTTCTTGGGTCAATCATTTGAACTGCTTCTTGTTCGGTTTTGTGGCCTTCTTTAACTAGGTCAACGGCAATTTGTAATGCTGCTTGAGCAGTTCTCTTACCGTTACGAGTTTGAAGCATATATAATTTTTCGTTTTCTACTGTGAATTCCATATCTTGCATATCGTGATAGTGGTTTTCAAGTATTTCGCAAACTTTTTCAAATTGAGCAAATGCTTCTGGGAATTTTTCTGCCATTTGAGCAATAGGCATTGGAGTTCTAACACCAGCAACAACGTCTTCACCTTGAGCGTTGGTTAGGAATTCACCCATAAGTTTCTTTTCGCCTGTAGCAGGGTCACGAGTAAATGCAACACCTGTACCACAATTTTCGCCCATATTACCGAAAGCCATTGCTTGAACGTTAACGGCAGTACCCCAAGAATAAGGAATATCGTTATCACGACGATAAACGTTAGCACGTGGGTTGTCCCAAGAACGGAAAACGGCTTTAATAGCACCCATAAGTTGTTCTTTAGGGTCTGTAGGGAAATCGCTACCAATTTTTGATTTGTATTCTGCTTTGAATTGAGAAGCAAGTTCTTTTAAGTCTTCTGCAGTTAAATCAACGTCTAAAGTAACGCCTTTTTCTTCTTTCATTTTGTCAATAAGTTCTTCAAAGTATTTTTTACCAACTTCCATAACTACGTCTGAATACATTTGAATAAATCTTCTATAGCAGTCCCAAGCCCATCTTGGATTGTTAGATTTTGTTGCCAATACTTCAACAACTTCTTCATTTAAGCCAAGGTTAAGAATAGTATCCATCATACCAGGCATAGATGCTCTTGCACCAGAACGAACAGAAACTAGAAGTGGGTTTTCTTTGTCGCCAAATTTTTTGCCTGTGATTTCTTCCATCTTAACGATGTATTCCATAATTTCAGCCTTAATGCTGTCGTTAATTTGTTTACCATCTTCGTAATATTTTGTGCAGGCTTCGGTACTAATAGTAAAGCCTTGTGGAACAGGAAGACCAATCTTCGTCATTTCTGCAAGGTTAGCACCTTTACCACCTAATACTTCACGCATAGATGCGTTGCCTTCACTAAATAAGTAAACGTATTTTTTTGCCATGTTTTTTCCTCCGCAAATCAATTTTTACCAATATATTTTACACTATTTTAAAAAGTTTTTCAACCTTTTTATAGTTGTAATACCCTATTTTATAAATAATTTATAAAGAAATTAATTCTTTTAACGATTTAATAGAAACTTCGCATTTGTTAACAATATAAAAATCTAACAACCTAAGCGCCATATCTATTCCCTCTAAAGAAGTTTCGCCTTTAGCGAGTAAAGAGAGCAAGGTTTTAAAGGTTAAAAAATTAATTTCCCTTGCCCCAAAAGGTTTACATTTTTCGCAATAAAAAGAACCCGAAGAATAATCAAAATAAACCTTGTTAATCTCTTGTTCTTTTTGGTTAGGGTTGCAGTTACACTCTTTAACTGTTAACCCGTAACCTACTATAGAAAGAGCGTTAAGCAAAAACAATTCTAAAACCTTTTTAGGGTTTTCTTTAGAAAACGCAATTTCTTTTAAAGCATCTATTGTTACGGCGAAAAGTTCTTTTGACGTTATATCTTCTTTTAAGAATTTTCTATTAAATTCTAAAACTGCCGAGCCACAAAAAAACTTATGTAAATCTTCCCTAATAGAGTAAAAACTTTCAATAAGGCTAGCCCCTGTAATCACACGTTTAGCGTTAGCGCCGGTAATAATAAATTCGGCAAAACAAAAAGGCTCGGATGCAAATTTAAGTTTTGCGCCTGCCTTTTTAACCCCTTTAATTTTAGCAGAGATTAAGCCTTTTTCTAAGGTAAAAATAGATAAAATTTTATCGTTTTCCCCAAAATTTATTCCGCCTAAAACTAACCCTGTAAATTTTTCTTGCATATTACTCGTCTTTCAAATTTTTGTATAGAAGATAATAAGAAATATCTCCTGTTTTTTCAAACAAAGCCCAAGCCGTGTCTATAGTTTTTTCAAAACTATTCTTCTTCTTTTTCATACACACCCCCAAAATGAGTATGTGAATAAAAAAAGAAAATATTTATCGCCTTAAAAATTATAACATATAAAGGTTAAAATTACAATATTATAAATAATAAAAACCCACTTTATAAAGTGGGTTTTAGTGTAATATTATTCTTCAGTTTCGCCAAAAACCTTAGTTGCTTGGTCGTAGAACCAGCCATAGTTTTCAACTAAAAGAGTTCTTATTTCGTTTGCGGTGTAATCATCGCTGTTGTGTAAAGCGTCTAAAGCAGTTTTAGCATTTTGCCAATAGCCCCTATATTCTTCACGATTTTCATCAGTAATAACAACTGTATCAAAATCAACTAAAGGCATTAAAATATTGCTAACTTCAATGGCTTTTTCTTGCTTAATTAAAATTTTAAGAGCAGAATCTTCAACTAAGGCTTTTTGTTCGTTAGTTAAACCTTCGTAAAGTTCTCTTGCTTCAACAACTGCTTTAATGGTTTTAGTTTTAACACCATTTGTTTCAATTTCGTGGTCAAACACAATTTTACCACTTTCTAAATTAGAAGAAAGTGCGTTTAACTTTTTAGAAACGTAAGATGCCTTGTCTTCATTTGTTAAAACACCTGCAAATTTTTGGTTTTCAAAATACCTAGAATCTATTACGCCATCGTCGTCGGTATCTTCTTCTACTATGCTAGAAGTAAGGTCTGCATATTTAACGTATGATAAGCCTAAAGAAGAAGAATCTAAATAGAAAATTTTGTTATCTACTATTTCAGGGGTATACCAATTTGTAGAAACGATATTTTCAGAAACAACTTCTTCATTACTATCTGCACCTAAAAGAATTCTACATAATTTATTGTCGCCGTTTAGGTAATATAGGTAAGTTTTTTCAGCATCCGTAGGGTCTTGTTCAACGTGGTAAATATTAGAAATTCTAGCAGTTAAAGCAACTTTTTCTTCAACTAGAGTTGGGTCGCCAACAAAGGTTGTTTTAACTACAGATTCGTTTTCGTAAATATAAACTTCTTCTAAAGATTTAACCAAAAGGTGTTCTTTAGTAACAGAGCCCCTTTTAACGTAGGTTGCATCTTTGCCGTCGTAAAGGTCTTTAACCTTAGCGCCAAAGAACTTAGAACTAATTACGTTAGAAAGGTCGGTTTCATTATAAAAAACGTAGCCGTTTTTAAAGTAAGAAATATCAAAAGTTTTAGGGAACAAACCAGAGCCGTCTAAAACCAATTTACCAGCACAATCTTCGTTAACTTTTTCGTCGCCAGGTTTGTAAGCATAAATTTTGTTGTAACTTTCTTTTGGCCTAGAATAACTATCGCCTAAAGCATTAGCAATATCTTCGTTGTATCCATTGTCGCTAAAAGTTTCGGTTGAATAGAAAACAACTGCGTCGTTAGCGCTAGCATTATCTGCAAAGTAGTAAGTGCTTAAAGTTTCTTTTTCGTTAGTTTTGCTAGTTTTAACAACAACAATTTTTTCGCCCGTAGTGGTGTTGTAAGAACATAGGCCAGATTCATCGTAGTCGTAGTAAGTAATATAAACGTCTTCGCCAACTTTAGAGAACCTGTATTGAGAAGAAAGAGAATCTATAGTAAAAAATTCTTTCGTGTCTGTACCATCTAGTTTAGTTCTAAAAAAGGTAAGTTCATCGCTAGCAATAGCACCTTGAGCGTTCTTTTCAGTAGATGGAGTTCCGTAGTAAACGTATTGCCCGTCTAAAAACAAGCCAGACGCATAGTCGCTAGCAACGAAAAGTTTAGGAACAACTATGCAAACGTTAGAATAATCGTTTTTATCAATGGCAACTAAAGAGCCTTTAATTGGTGTACCAAAAGAGTTAGACGTGGTTGAAGAACCCATGCCGTTAATAAGGTAAATGTTATTATCTGATTCAGCAACAAAACCGCCGTTAGAACTTTGTATAATTTGATTTGGTAAACTAACCGTAACGTCTTCTTTTTTCCAGCCCGTATTACCACAGCCAATAGCCCCTAAGGTTAAGCAAAGTAATAAAGATAGCAATAATAAACCTTTGAAAAACTTTTTCATAAAAACTCCAATATAAAATAGAAACACAAAAGTTTCGTATATTATAATTATTTCTAAAAACTATACATATTATATACTATATTGAGCCTTTTTGCAATTCTTTTAGAACTTTTTTCAATATTTTTATTAAAAATGGAGCAAGCAAAATGAATAAATTCGGCATTTTTTCTCTTTTGAATTCTTTTTTAAACTCATATATTAACAATAGCAATAAAAAAGATGGCGAAAGCACAGAAAATAAAGAAAATATTTTTAATACTTTTTCTAAATTATTCAACGAAAAATCTAAAGAAAACCTAAAACCGCCTACCCCACAAGAACCTACGCCACCACCTGCTTATATGCCGTTACAAAAAGATATGCTTAGCGTTATGGCTACCCACGACGAGATAGTTAAGAAAGTGTTAGAAAAAGAAAAGAAATAGCGGAAGAAAGGATTTCTTAGTGATTTTTTTATACTGCGTATAAAAATGATGATTTTTAATTCTAAAAAAATGATGTTTGCAAAACATCGTTTTGCAAGTGATGTTTTTCAAAAGAAAATACGTTTTGTTAAAATTTCTACTTTTACTATTCTTTTGAAAAGTTGTGGTATGAATTAGAAAGCATTTATTCTAAATGCAAAACATATATTCTAAAATGTCTGCGCCAAAACTTTTGCGTTAGCAAAAACATCATTTTTGGCGATAGCCAAAACATCATTTGCGAAGCATCATCATTTTGAGAGAAGCGAAAACATCATTTCTTGGCCAACGGCTAAAAACAAAAAACCTTGCAAGGTTTTGCAAGGTTTTTTTATTTTATTAACGTTGAACTCTACCACTAGCGTCGCCACCGATAAGGTTTAGAACTTCGCTAACAGAAACCATGTTGTAGTCGCCTTCAACAGAGTGCTTTAAGCAACTTGCGCCAACGGCAAATTCAATGGTTTTTTGGCTATCAAAACCAGAAAGTAAAGAATAAATTAAGCCACCACCGAAACTATCGCCACCACCAACTCTGTCTACGATATGCATAGCGTATTTTTTAGAAAAATATGCTTCTCCGTTAGTGTAAAGCATAGCAGACCAGTCGTTATCGTTGGCAGATTTGCTTTCTCTTAAAGTTATTGCAACACCCTTAAAGTTAAACCTTTCAGTTAACTTTTTAGCAACTGAAATATAACCTTCGTGGTTAAGTTTACCGCTGTAAATATCGGTATTTTCGGCTTCTATACCAAAAACGTCTTTAGCGTCTTCTTCATTGGCAATGCAGTAATCTATATAGTGGCAAAGTTTACCCATAACTTCGCCCGCTTTTTGTTTAGACCATAATTTTTTTCTAAAGTTAAGGTCGCAAGAAATAGTAATACCAAGTTCTTTTGCTTTTTGGCAAGCAATTAAGCAAATTTCAGCAACATCGTCGCTCAATGCTGGGGTAATGCCTGTAAAGTGGAACCATTCTGCTCCGTTAAAAATTTCTTCCCAGTTAAAATCTTCTTTTTTAGCCATTGCGATAGAAGAATAAGCCCTATCGTAAATAACTTTTGAAGGACGTTGAGAAGCGCCTTTTTCGCAGTAATAAATACCAACTCTTTCGCCACCACGAACGATTTTACTTGTATCTACACCAAACTTTCTAATAGAGTTAACTGCCATTTGACCAATTTCGTGGGTAGGAAGTTTAGAAACGAAAGCAACGTCTATGCCGTAGTTTGCTAAAGATACTGCAACGTTTGCTTCTGCGCCACCGAAAGTTGCTTGAAATTTTTCGCTTTGAACAAACCTTAAATAGTTTTCTGGGGCAAGCCTTAACATTAACTCGCCAAAAGTAATAACTTTACTCATAATAATCTCCTTAAAAATTAGTTATTTGTGTTTTTTAACGCATCTTCAACGAAGAAACTACCACCAACGGCAGCAATTTTATCCCATGCTAAAAATTCTTCTAAATTGTCGTTATTAACGCCACCGGTTGGAATAAACTTAACTTGTGGAAATGGTGCAGAAAGCGCTTTTAACGCCTTTAAGCCACCATAAACGTTTGCAGGGAAGAATTTAAGGGTTGTAAGCCCCAATTCTAATGCTTGCATAATTTCAGTTGGGGTTACGCAACCAGGGTAGTAAGGGATTTTAGCCTTTTTGCAAACTTTTGCAACGGGAATAGAAAGACCAGGCGAAACAATAAATTTAGCGCCGGCTTTAATAGCCTTTTTGCATTGAACGGCATTAATAACCGTGCCAGCGCCAATGCAGAAGTCTTTATAGTTTTCGCTAGCGTATTTAATAGCTTCTTCAGCGCAAGCCGTTCTAAAGGTAATTTCAGCCGTTTTAATGCCGTAATTACGTAGGGCTGTTAAAATTCTATCTGTATCTTTAAGTTCTTTAATAACAACAACGGGTATTTTCTTTTCCATTATAAATTTTCCCCTTAAAATATTTTTCTTATAAGAGTATAACAAATATTCTTTAACTTTGCAAGAGTTTTTTCAAATCAAAAATAAAGTTATATTTTTGCTTTTAGCGAAAGTTATATTTGCCTAACGGCAAGTGATATTTTACTAACGCAAAGTGTTATTCGGCGAAGCCGAGTGATATTTTTGCTAAGGCAAAAGTTGTGGAATAAACATTTTAAAATTAAAATTCAGTTGTCTACAAATTGATGACAACTGAATATAATTAAAACCTATAAATAATTATTTAACAATATAAAATAAAATTAGTCGTAAATATCTGGCGCAGTAAAGTCTGGTGCAGATTCCATTATAACGTTTTTAATTTCTTCTATAGTAATTTCTAAATTAGGGGCTATATATGTTCTCATAACAAAAATTCCTTTAAATATTATATATAAATTATACCCTATTTTTTAATTTTAGTCAATATAAATAATATAATATAACGTTTGGCTTTTTATAATTTACATAAAAAACACACTACACTTTTAATGTGTAGTGTGTAATTTAATTTTTTAAGTTTTAGCTTAAACAATAATTCAGTGGTTATTTAGCAAAAGCATAAACGTTACTGAAATACCAAGGAGTATTTTGCCCTCTAAGCATCATTGATAAATAGTTTGGACTTCCAGAAGTTGTAGCAACCTTAGTTAAACCATCTTGCGTAGAGAACCCAATATAAATATCTCCATCATAAGCACCAGTAGAAGTTCTTACAACAAGAACTGTACAACCTGTTGAGCCTGCAGGTGCTTGAATATCTCCCTTATTACCATCTAATTTTGTAAGTTCCCACAATGGAGCTGCTGCTGCAAGTTTATCCCATTCAATACGGAAAGTATATGCGGCATTACTATACCAAGCTGAAGCAAATCTTAATTGCATATTCATATACTCACCATCTGTTCTAACAACTTTAAGCATTTTTGTTTGGCTGTGGAAAGTTCTATCTGCTATAGATAATTGGGTAGTACCATGTGCTACCTTACTAAATATTTTTTTGCCGTTTTCATCATTAATGTAGTCTGCGGTATCTGCTGTGCTGTTTTCATCTATTAGAACTGCTGTTTCAAAATTACTTATAACAGTAGCAGTAGTTTTGCCAAATGCTTCGCCATAAATAGGTTCTATAATGGTTGTTTCATTTACTGTGCAAGAAGCACTAGATGTAACTTCAACACCATTTGCTTTGTAGCCAACTACTTCTTTACCACCCATTAAAACGTCTCTAATACCAGCAGTATAAGAACCTGTACCAGAATAAGCTGTTCTCTTAACTCTAACTGATTCACTAAATAATAGGTCATTTTTAGAATAGGTTGTGCCTGTATCTACTAGTTTAAATATGTCGCTTTCACCTTTAGCATCGTAGCCACCATTGTTGAAAATTACAACTTCTTTATTTTCTTGTTTGTTAATACCAACAATATCACTCATAAATAATGCGTGTTCTGCTTCTCCCGCATATGTATTACCATCACCGTTACCAAGAGTAATATCAAATGTACAAATAGCTATACCACCGTACGTAAACGTAGTACTATCTGCAGGTGTTGTTTCAACGCCATCTATAAATACTTTGTAAGTTCTAGAACTATCGTGTTGGTTAACAAACCTAAACTCACGCCATCCTGAGATAGCAGTTCTTGTGTCTACAATTTTACCATTACCTAATTTTATTGTAACAGTATTACCCCATGAACAACCTTTTTCGCCGGTCTTAATTCTAACAACCCATTCGTCAAATAACATTAGTTGGTCACGGTCAAGAAAGCCATAAGCATAAAATGCATCATTAGATGTTGCTAATAGTTTAAGAGATGAATCTTCACCATTATATTTAACAGTTGTGCTAACAGACCATTTTGCTTTATTACTAGCGCCTGTTGTTGTGGTAAGTACGTCTGTACCTTCGGTCATATCCATTAAAACGTATTCTTCAGAAGAACTTATGGTATATGTTTCGCTAGCAGTAACTTTTGCTATTGTAGTAGAAGCTAGTGCTTTTTGGCTTGAATCTTTCACGCTAACAACATTTTTAACCCTGTATTTTTCTGCTACTTGTGGAACTGGGATATCATAACTAGACCCATATCTAAGTGTTTCTCTAGAAAGTTCAGTTTCGCCTTCTTTGATAACAATTTCATATTGGCATTTATCTAAATAAGTTTCATTTAAACTTGCGTTTTCTGCTTTAACTGTTTCGTCTTCTGGGTTACGATTTGCATCGTTAACCATTTGGTAAGCAACTTCTGCAATAGAACGTGTTACTAAACCACCTTCAGCAGTTGCCAATGTGCCATCTTGGCCAATATAAACTACTTCTTCTGCTAGTTTGTATTGCCAATTACCTTCAGCATCTTGAACAGCAACATAAGAAGTTGAAACGAATTCTCTATCTACGTTGTTGGTTTCAGAGTTAACACCATCTTTAATGTTAACGATAGAACCTTTTAGACCAACAAAGTCTGGAAGTTCGTTTATAGCGGTTAATTCTACATCTTTATTTGCTTCAAAGTGAATAATTTTTTCTTGGCCTGCAGGAGCATCTCCTTCACCCCAATAATATTTCTTTTCCGCGTCTTCGCCAAATAAGCTTGCTAAGGTAATTTCTTCTACGTCTACGTAGTTTTTAGGAATAATTACCATACCAACTTTAAAGTCTGCATAGTCGCCATTAGCAACTGCATCTTGTAAACCTTGGTATTGTTCGCCATAAATAGCAGCAACAAACCTTAAGCCCATTTGTTCTGAACTTTCTGCAAACCTTACGCTAGCACCTTGTTGCATGTAGATTTGTACGTCTTCTAACGCATCTGTTTCGTCGTTTGCTAATGCAATTGAGAAAACAGAAAGAACAACGCTACATACAAACGCAAGTACTAATGTAAATAATACTGCAATTCTACTTTTAGATGTTTTCATTTCTTTTGCCTCCACTTACTAGTTAGAACCTATTTCGCTATTGAATGGGTCTCTGTCTAAATCTTCAAAAATGTCTTTAGCCTGTAGAGATGCCATAATAACATCGGTTACTTGTTGGATTTCAATTTCAAAATCCGGTGTTGTGTACTTTTTCATTTTACTTTCTCCTTTTTTAAGAATAAAATGTATTTTTTTGTTATAACCTGCCCCTTTGGCAAGTTTTATTACCCTATTTTTTGCCCCTATATATATTATGTTTACAAAGGCACTTTCAATGCAAAAAACGGAGATTTACCCCAACTATGCATTATCGTTTAGTTAATTATATACTCTTTCATTTATTTTGTCAATATTTTTTTGCAAAAAAGTTTACCTTTTTTTAACATTTTTTGAAAAAATTTTGCAGTTTTTTTATACTTACTATATATTGTGTTTTAAGGCAAATTACGGCACAAAAAATAGTAATTTAGCAAGACGAGTAGTAATTTGCTGTGTTATTTTTGCTAGTGCAAAAGTGATATTTCTAACGCAGTGATATTCGGCTAACGCCGAATGTTATTTTTGCTAGAGCAAAAGTTGAAGTAAAAATATAACTTTTAGCCATTTACCTAAAAAACAAAAACCTTGCAAAAAATTTGCAAGGTTTTTAAGTTTTGTTTTAAGTTTTTCGTTAAGCCGTATACAGCCAAAATTATCTCTTTGAGAATTGTGGCGCACGACGTGCTTTCTTTAAACCATATTTCTTTCTTTCTTTTCTTCTAGAATCTCTAGTTAAGAAACCTTCTTTCTTAAGTGCGGCTCTTGTTTCTGGTTCTGCTTCTAGTAAAGCCCTAGAAATGCCGTGCCTGATAGCGCCTGCTTGACCTGTAAAGCCACCACCACATACGTTAACGAATATATCGTATTTAGTTAAAGAGTCGGTTAATACTAATGGTTGACGTACTATTAATTTTAACGTATCTAAACCAAAGTATTCATCTAAACCCTTACCGTTAATTACTATATTGCCTTCGCCCGCTGGTATTAAACGTACACGTGCTACTGCTTCTTTTCTTCTGCCTGTTCCCCAATATTGAACTTTCTTTTTAGATGTTGCTTTTGCCATATTTACACCTCTTAAAATAACTTAAGCGTTTTTGGGTTTTGTGCTTGCATTTTGTGTTCTGCACCCTTAAACACTTTTAACTTCGTCAACATTTGACGGCCTAAACTGTTCTTTGGTAACATTCCTCTAACCGCTTCGTATACAGCAAGAGCAGAGTTCTTTTCCATAAGAGTTTTATATTGTATTTCTTTTAACCCACCAACGTGGCCGGTGTGATACCTATATATTTTGTTTTCTAGTTTTTTGCCGGTTAGTTTAACCTTGTCGCAGTTAATTACTATAACAAAATCGCCCGTGTCTTGGTTTGGTGTGTAGGTTGGTTTGTTTTTGCCTTTTAGTATTGCCGCTACTTTACTAGCAAGTCTACCTAAAATTAAACCTTCTGCATCTACAACGTACCATTCACGTTTAACGCAATATGCACGTTTTTTTGCATTTTTTGGGTTTTCGTATATTTTTTTGTGTTCTTCGTATTTTGCTACTAATTTTTCAACGTCTTTAGCAACTGCTTCTTTCTTTTCCTTTGCATTTGCTAATTTCTTTTCAGCGCTCTTTCTAGCCTTTTCGTCTTCTGCAGGTACGTTTGCTAGTTCAGCTTCTAAAACTTCTACGTCTTTTTCTAATTTTGCAAGTTTTTCTTTTAAAGCCTTGCTTGTATCAACAGGTTCTTTAAAAACTCTTGCATCAACAGCAGCATCGCTACCGTGAGCCATAAAGGTCTTCATATCGTATTCTCCTTAGATTATTTTTAATTTCGCGGTTACATTTTTAAGACCTTTTCGTTACCCCGTTACACGTTGGGGCGTAGGGGGGCTAATCCCTAAAAAACATACTTCGCCTTATAAATGCCTATTTATATTACATTTTTTTACCCATAAAAGTCAAGCATTTTTTACACTTTTTTTGCTTTTTTGCTTTATTTTTTTAGGTTTTTTGCTATTTTTTTGCCATTACACTATATATTGTGCTTTTAAAGTAAAAAAGGCACAAGTTTTTTGCGCCTTTTTAATAACGTTTATTTTATTTTTTTAATATTTTACACTTACCAAGCATAAGCCTTTTGCCGGCATTGTTCTAATCCCTTGCTTTTTGCCCGTTTTTAGCATTTCTTCTATTTCTTTTTTGCCTATTTTTTCTTCGCCATAGGCTATTAACGTACCAACCAAAGTTCTTACCATTTTATATAAAAACCCGTTGCCCGTAACAAAAATTTCTAGTTGAGTTTTTGTGTTTTTTACCTTTATTTCGTAAATAGTTCTAACCGTTGTTTTTGCCCCGCTACCACTTGCACAAAAACACTTAAAATCGTTAGTGCCCACCAATAGTTTTGCACACTCTTTAATTTTTTCTATATTAACGTTTTCTTTTAGTTGCGTTTGGTATTTTTCCTTTAGTGGCAACTCTACTTGGCTTTTATAAAAAGTATATCTATAAGTTTTTTTCTTTGCACTTTTTCGTGCATCAAAATCTTCTTTGGCTTTTTGGCTATTTATTACCTTAATATCTGGTGGTAACAGGGTGTTTAGCGCTTTAAAATATTTTTCGGCTGGAATAGTTGCTTTTTCTATACTAAAACTTGCAACTTGCCCTTGTGCGTGAACGCCGGCATCTGTTCTGCCACTACCCGTTACGGCTACCTTTTCGCCCGTTAATTCTTCTATTGCTTTTTCTATTTCTTTTTGCACGCCGTTGCCGTTTGGTTGGCTTTGCCAACCACAATAGTTAGTTCCGTCGTATGAAATGGTTAATTTTACTTTCATTTTTGCCCCCTAACTATATTGCAAGTAGCACGTAAAAGCCGTTTAAAAATACAATGCCCGTTATTAGCCCTGCCGTTAAAACAAAGGCTAATAAATCTCTATAAGAAAGGTGCATTTTTTTGTATCTAGTTCTATTTTTACTGCCCGCATAACAACGGCTATCCATTGCGTCTGCCAACTCGTCTGCCCTTCTAAAAGAACTTATTAAAAGTGGTATTAATATTGGCACTAATGCCTTTGCTCTTTTAAATAAATTGCCACTTTCAAAGTCTGCACCCCTTGCTTTTTGGGCTTTAATAATTCTGTCTATTTCTTCTAATAAGGTTGGTATAAACCTTAGGGCTATACTCATTATTAACGCAAATTCGTGCACGGGGAATTTTATGAATTTTAAAGGGTACATTAAACTTTCTATACCGTCGGCTATTTCTACCGGCGAAGTGGTTAACGTTAATAGCGTTGCGCCCAAAACTATTAGCGAAATTCTTGCAACTATAAAGCCTGCGTTTAGTAAGCCTTCGTCGGTTATAACCCACCAAACCACGTTGCCACCTTTATTAAAAAATAGTTGTATTATTGCAGAAAATATTATTATAAATAATATTCCTTTCATACTTTTTAACACTTTTGCAAACGGAACGTTAGAAAAAATTGTTGCTATTATTACAAAAAATAAGCATGCGCCAAACCCTATAAAATGGAACGGTGCAACCAAAAATACCCCTACGATATAGGCTATGGTTAGCAGTATTTTTACCCTTGCATCTAGCCTATGCACAAACGATTCTGTTGGGTAGTATTGACCAAAAGATACGTCTTTCATCACATACCCCCTTTGTGTTTTTCGGCTACTTTTTTAACAAAGTCTTTTAAGGTTAAATTGCTATTAACCTCTATTCCGTTTTCCCTTAATTTTTTGGTTAGTTCAGACACTAAAGGTAAACTTAAGCCTGCTTTATTTATTTCTTCGTAATCGCCAAAAACTTGGGTTGGAGTGCCAACTTTTGCCACTTTCCCATTGCAAAATACTGCTATTTTATTGCAGTTTTCTGCCACTAAATTCATATCGTGCGAAACTATAATTACAGTTTTTACCGTTGTTTTATGAAGGGTGTGCAATAGGCTTATAAATTCTTTTTTGCCTTGTGGGTCTAGGCCGGCAACAGGCTCGTCTAACACCAAAATTTCAGGCTTTGTAACTATTACACCTGCTATTGCCACCCTACGTTTTTGCCCGCCAGACAAATCAAATGGAGATTTTTCTTTTATTTCTTCGTAATTTAGCCCAACCGTTTCTACGGCTTCTTTTACCATTTCTTCTTTTTGCTCTTTCGTGTAATTTGGGTAAAAACTATTTAAACCAAAACAAACGTCTTCAAAAACCGTTTCGGCAAAAAGTTGATATTCTGGGTATTGAAAAACCATACCCACCTTTGCCCTTAAGCCTTTATAGTTACACTTTTTATTGCTTAAATTAAAGTCGCCAATGGTAAGTTTGCCGTGCTTAATATCGGTAGTAATTAGCCCGTTTAAATGTTGAACGAAAGTAGATTTACCACTACCCGTTTTACCTATAATACCAAAAAAGTCGCCGTCTTCTATGGTTAGGTTTACTCCGTTAAGGGCGTTTACTGCTAGTTTTTTAGATTTTTCGCTATAAATATACCTTAAATCTTCTGCAACAATTCGCATATAGCCCTCCAAAGTTCTTCTTCGGTTAAAACGGCATTTTCTAATTTTAAACCTTGTTCTTTTAGCCCTTTTACTATTTGGCAAACGGGTGGTAATTCTAAACCAATGGCCGTTAGTTCTTCTTCACGGCTAAAAATTTCTTTCGGAGTGCCACTCATTACTATTTCGCCTTGGTTTATTACTATAACCCTATCTGCCCTAACCACTTCTTCCATATAGTGAGTTATGGCTATTATGGTAACTTTTTCTTCTTTGTTAAGTTTTTCTACTACTTCTAAAACTTCTTTTCTACCCTGTGGGTCTAGCATTGCAGTAGATTCATCTAAAACCAAAATTTCAGGTTTTAATGCCAATACGCCTGCTATTGCTATTCTTTGTTTTTGACCGCCAGAAAGCCTTGTTGGAGAAACTTTTCTAAATTCTTCCATACCAACTGCGTTTAAGGCAAAGTGTATTCTTTCGCCAATTTCTTTTCTTTCAATGCCTAAATTTTCTGGACCAAAAGCCCCGTCGCCTTCTACAATAGAGGCAACTATTTGGTTATCTGGGTTTTGGAACACCACACCCACTCTTTTCCTAACTTCAAATAAACTTTTTTTATCTTTAGCAGAATAACCTGCTACTTTAACTTCGCCCTCGTCGGCAATTAATAGCCCGTTCAAAAGTTTTGCAAGGGTAGACTTGCCACTACCGTTATGCCCGATAATAGCAATATATTCACCCTTGTTTACTTCAAAGGAAATATTTTTTAATACTTTATTTTGTTTGTCGTAAGAAAAACTTGCGTTCTCTACTTGCAGAATTTTTTCCATTATTTTTCCTAAAAGTTTATTCTATTTGCATATTATACCAAAACTAATAATTTTTTTCAACTATTATTAACCCTTTTTTGCTTTGTTGTTTTTATTTATAAAAATAAAAAAATTTTTGTTTTTGGCTTGACTAATTGTATTTATAATCCTATAATAGTATAAGTATTTAACTTACAATATATTTGGAGGATTTGATATAATGAAAAAACTTACTATTGACGGCAATACCGCTGCCAGCCACGTTGCCTATGCGTTTAGTGAAGTTGCGGCTATTTACCCAATAACACCATCTTCACCAATGGCAGAAGTTGCAGACGAATGGTCTGCTACAGGCAGAGTTAACATGTTTGGCCAAAAACTTCGTTTAGCAGAAATGCAAAGTGAAGCAGGTGCTGCAGGTGCAGTACACGGCTCTTTAATGGCAGGTGCTTTAACCACCACCTACACCGCAAGCCAAGGTCTATTACTTATGATTCCTAACATGTACAAAATTGCCGGCGAATTATTACCAACCGTATTCCACGTTAGTGCAAGGGCTCTTGCAGCACACGCACTTAACATCTTCGGCGACCATGCCGACGTTATGGCTTGTAGACAAACAGGTTTTGCAATGCTTTCTTCTAACTCTGTACAAGAAGTTATGGACCTAGCATTAGTTGCTCACCTTTCTACTCTAAAAGCAAAAGTTCCTTTCTTACACTTCTTTGATGGCTTTAGAACTAGCCACGAAGTTAGTAAAATAGACGTTATTGACTACGACGAAATGAAAGCGTTAGTAGATATGAAAGACGTTGAAGATTTCCGTAAGAGAGCACTTAACTTTGAACACCCTGTTCAAAAAGGTACTGCACAAAACGCAGACATTTATTTCCAAAACAGAGAAACTGCTAACAAATACTACAACGCAACACCTGCTATCGTTCAAGAAATGATGGATAAGGTTTCTGCCCTAACAGGTAGAAGTTATCACCTATTTGACTACGTTGGTGCTGAAGATGCTGAAAACATAGTAGTATTAATGGGTAGTGGTGCAGACGCTGTTGAAGAAACAATTAATAAAATGAACAAAGAAGGTCATAAGGTTGGTTTATTAAAAGTTAGACTATATAGACCTTTCGCTATTGATTCTTTCGTTAACGCTATTCCTAAAACAGTTAAAAAGATTGCCGTTTTAGATAGAACTAAAGAAGCAGGTTCACTAGGCGAACCATTATACCTAGACGTATGTTCTGCTCTATTAGAAAAAGGTATGACAGACATTAAAGTTGTTGGTGGTAGATATGGTTTAGGTAGCAAGGAATTTAACCCTTCTATGATTTACGCCGTTTATAAAAACTTAGAAAGTGCTGAACCTAAAAACCACTTCACGGTTGGTATTTACGACGATTTAACTAACACTTCTTTAGATTTCTCTACTCAATACAACGCAGCACCTGCAGGAACAATTTCTTGTAAGTTCTGGGGTTTAGGCTCTGACGGTACTGTTGGTGCTAACAAAAACTCTATTAAAATTATTGGTGACCACACCGATAAATACGTTCAAGGTTATTTCTTCTACGATAGTAAAAAATCTGGTGGTATTACCGTTTCTCACTTAAGATTTGGCGATACACCAATTCAATCTGCATACCTAATTGACGCAGCAGACTTCGTACAATGTTCTAACCCTTCTTACATCACACGTTATAACATGACTGGCGATATTAAAGAAAACGGTACTTTCTTACTAAACACTTCTGCTTCTACGGTTGAAGAATTAGAAGAAGTATTACCTGCTTTCGTTAAACGTGATATTGCAACTAAAAACATTAACCTTTACGTTATAGATGCTATTAAAATTGCAGCAAGCCTTGGCTTAAAAGGTAGAACAAACACTATTTTACAATCTGCATTCTTTAAGGTTGCAAACATTATTCCTTACGCAGAGGCAGTAGACTACATGAAGAAAATGGCATACAAGTCTTTCGCTAAGAAAGGTGATGCAGTCGTTCAAATGAACTACAACGCTATAGATTCTGCTGAAGCAAACTTAATTAAAATTGAAGTTCCTGCAAGTTGGAAAGATGCTGTTAACGGCGCTCCAATGGCAGAAGTTGCTAATAACGAATACTTTAAAAATATTGTTCACCCAATTTTAACTTTAGAAGGCGACAAACTTCCTTCTTCTGCATTTAACCCAGATGGTTCTGTTCCAACAGGTACAACCCAATACGAAAAACGTGGTGTTGCAGTTAACGTTCCAAGTTGGGATAAAGATAAATGTATTCAATGTAACCAATGTGCTTTCGTTTGTCCACACTCTTGTATTAGACCTGTATTAGTTAACGAAAACGAAGTTGGCCCAGAAACTTTTGTTACGGCAGATTGCAAAAACCCTAAACTTAAAGCAAACGGCTATAAGTTTAGAATGCAAGTTAGCCCACTAGATTGTATGGGTTGTGGCGTTTGTGCAGATATTTGCCCTACAAAAGAAAAAGCATTAACAATGGTTCCATTTAATTCTATTGTTAAAGCAGAAACAGAAAACTACAACTTCAGCGAAACAGTTAGCCAAAAAGATACTTCTGCAATATCAGAAAAAACAGTTATTGGTAGCCAATTCAAAAAACCATTGTTTGAATTCTCTGGCGCTTGTGCTGGTTGTGGTGAAACACCTTACGTTAAACTTATTACTCAACTATTCGGCGACAGAATGATTGTTGCAAACGCAACGGGTTGTTCTTCAATTTATGGTGGCTCTGCTCCAACTTGCCCTTACACAGTTAATAAACAAGGTAAAGGTCCTGCTTGGGCAAACAGCTTATTTGAAGATAACGCAGAATTCGGTTATGGTATGAACCTTGCTATGAAAGCAAGAAGAACTAAAATTGAAGAAGATATGCGTGCTACGTTAGATGCAGTTAACGAAAAAACTAACGCCGCTTTCCTTGCTTGGTTAGAAGATAAGGAAGATGCTGAAAAATCTAAGGTTGCTGCCGAAATGGTTAAAGAAGCATTAAAAGAAGAAACTGCTGAAGGCTTAAGTTATATTCGTGAAAACGTAGACTGCTTAGTTAAACCATCTATTTGGATTTTTGGTGGCGACGGCTGGGCTTACGATATTGGTTACGGCGGTTTAGACCACGTTCTTGCTTGTGGCGAAAACGTAAATATTCTTGTTCTAGATACCGAAGTTTACTCTAATACCGGTGGGCAATCTTCTAAATCTACTCCAACAGGTTCAGTTGCTAAATTCGCTGCTGCTGGTAAGAGAGTTAAGAAGAAAGACCTTGGTATGATGGCTATGAGTTACGGCTACGTATACGTTGCTCAATGTTCTATGGGTTCTAATAAACAACAATTATTAAACGCATTAACCGAAGCAGAAGCATACGACGGACCATCTATCATCATTTGTTATGCACCATGTATCAACCACGGTATTAACATGACAAAGACTCAAGAAGAAGAAAAGAAAGCAGTAGATTGCGGTTACTGGCAACTATATAGGTATAACCCAACTCTTGCAGAAGAAGGTAAAAATCCATTTACTTTAGATAGCAAAGAACCTACGGGCGACTACAGAGCATTCTTACTTGGCGAAACAAGGTATGCTTCACTTATGAAAGCAAGACCTGAATTAGCAGAAAACTTGTTTGAACAAACTGAAAAAGATAGTAAAGAAAGGCTTGCAAACTACAAGCACTTGGCAGACAAGTAATTAAACAAAAAATATATTAAAGCCCCAAAAATTTGGGGCTTTTTTATTGCTTATTTTTTTCTTTTATTATATAATGTTTACGATTTTTAATTATATATAAAGGAGTTTATCTTATGTATTATATGTTTCAAGTAATTTTAAGCAAAAACGAAAATGCTTACGCTCTTTTTTCTGCACTACGCAAAAACAATATTAAAGGCGTGGTTTTGCCTGCTAAAAGCCTAAAATCTGCATTGCTAGATAATAAGGAAGAAACAATTCCACAATTCGTTGGGCTAAGGCACGTTTTAGAATACGACCACGACAATAACTATTTAGTTTACTGCATAATAAAAGAAGAACAACTAGAAGAAGTTAAAGAAATAGTTCACAAGGTTACAAACGAAATACACCACAAAGTTGGTATTATGTACGCTATGCCTCTTGCTTTTGTTGAAGGATTAGAATAAAAAGAAGGTTAATTATGAATACTTTACTTTGTTTGGCCATTGCTATGGCTATAGGTTTAGGGTTAACAAGAATTGCTAAACTCATTGGGCTACCAAACGTTACCGCATACCTTATTGCTGGGCTACTTTTTAGTTTATTACTTAGTGCTACGGGCACAGAAACTTACTTTGAAGGACTTGAAATTATTACCGACGTTGCTTTAGGCTTTATTGCCTTTTCAATAGGTTCTTCTTTTAAACTTAAACATATTAAAAAAATAGGTAAAAGTGTTGTTATAATTACTTTTGCGCAAGCAATAGCAACCGTTTTACTTGTAGATATTGCTTTAGTTGCACTACACTTCTTTGGGCTTGTATCTTTACCAACTGCTTTATGCTTAGGCGCAATAGCAACAGCAACTGCACCTGCCGCAACCCTTATGGTAGTTAGGCAATATAAAGCAAAAGGTATTGTTACCGACACTTTGTTACCTGTAGTTGCTTTTGACGATGCTATTGGTTTAATGGTGTTTGCAATTTCACTTGCATTAGCAAAAGTTTTTGCAACGGCAGGCGCATCTATAAATATTATAGACGTATTAGTTATGCCTATTTTAGAAATTGTTGCATCTTTAGGTGTAGGTGCAATAATAGGTACTGCGTTAGCATACTGCACGAAGGTATTTAAATCTAGGGCAAATAGAATTTCTCTTTGCATAGTTGCAGTTTTTGCCGGTGTTGGTTTAGTTGAAATATTTGGCGAAAGTTTTAAACTTTCCGACCTTTTAACTTGTATGTCTATTGGCGTATTCTACGTTAATATTAATAAAGAAAGTGGCAACGTTATGGATATTATGGATAGGTGGACTGCTCCACTATTTATGCTTTTCTTTATTATTTCTGGCGCAGAATTAGATTTAAGTGTTATTCCTGCAGTTGGAGTTATAGGTATTACTTACCTTGTATTTAGAAGTATTGGTAAATATGGTGGTGCTTATTTGGGTGCAAAAATGGTAAAAGCGCCTAGCGCGGTTAAAAATTATTTGGGGTTAACCCTTTTACCACAAGCAGGTGTTGCAATAGGTATGGCTCAAAAAGTTGTTAACACTCCAGAGTTAGCAAATTATAGTATGGAAATTTTAACGGTTACTCTTTGCGCTACCCTTGTTTATGAACTACTTGGTCCATTAATTACAAAATGGGCGCTAAAGAAGGCTGGCGAAATTCAAGTAGAAAAACCAAAATTAGAACAACCACAAGCACAATAACTAATTATAAAAGGTTAAAGGCTAACGAGTTTTTTCGTTAGCCTTTTTTGTTGAATTTTTTCTCGTATATTATATATAATGTTTAATCCTAAACTTTTGCGTTAGCAAAAACATCATTTTGGCGATAGCCAAAACAACATTTGCGAAGCAAAATTGCTTAGCACTTGCAGTCGCCTTCTAAATTAAGCATAACTGCGCCTTGCTTTTCTTGGCAAACCGGGCATATTTCCCACGCTTGTTTAGCAACGTGTTCGTACCCACAAGCAGAACACTTCCATTTAATTGCTTCTTTTCTTTTATACATTGTTCCTTTCTTTAATTGTTCGTAAAGTTCACTAAACAACATTTTATGGCAGTTTTCTATTGAAGAAATATTTTCAAAAAGGGTAGCAATATCGGTAAACCCTTCTTCTTTTGCAACGTTAGCAAATTCTAAATATAAATCTACTTCCGTTTCTTCATCTTCCATAGCAATTTTAAGGTTTTGTTCTAAATCCCACTTTTCTTTAAAAGGATATCCTGCACAAATTTCTATATTTTCTATTAATTTTTCGCTTGCGTCTTGAATTTTGGTGTAGAACATACGTGCGTGGTTAAATTCGTTATATACAATTTTATCTATTGCTTCTGCAAGGGCTTTATACCCTTGTTTTCTAGCACCATATTCAATAAATTCGTATTTTGTTCTTGCTTGGCACTCGCCAGCATAGGCTCTTGCCAAGTTTTTTAGAGTTTGACTTTCAATAAGTTTCATAAAAATTCTCCTTTTTTTCTTCTATGTAACTATTTTTGCCCTTAAAACAAATAAAATATTCATAAAAAAGTGCATTTAAATATGCTTTTGAAAAAAATTAAAAAAATTTTAAAAAAGTAGTGAAAAACGCTTTACAACTTTAGTATAATAAAGTATAATGTAATTACTTTAACAAACTAAAGTAATAAAGCGTTGTAAAAAGGAGAAAACAACAATGAAAAAATTATTAACATTTATTCTTTCAGCACTTATTCTTGTAACCGCTTGCTTTGGCTTAACTGCTTGTGGTGGAGATAAGGTTGCAAACGTAAGAACAAAAACTATTACCGTTGGTTATACTGATTATGCACCAATGAACTACCGTGATGATAACGGCGTTCTAGTTGGTTTTGATACTGAACTTGCATTAATGGTATTTAATGCTTTAGGCTATGAAGTTAAGTTCTCTTTAATTGATTGGAGCAGTAAATATCTAGAATTAGAAAGCGGTAATATAGATTGTATTTGGAACGGCTTTACTTCTAACGTTGCCGATAACGATGGTATTCAAAGAAGTGAAAAAGTAGATTTTTCTATTCCATATATGAACAATGCGCAATGCATTATTAGAAAAGCAACTGCTTCTAATTTAACAAGTTATGAACAATTTGCAAATTCTTCAATTGCATTTGAAAGTGGCTCAGCAGGTCAAAGTTTCATTGAATCTAACATTGAAGTAGATATAAATAAAAACCCTGTTGCTTCTCAAATGGATGCTATTAGAGAAGTTTCTCTTGGCACAGCAGACTATGCAGTAGTAGACCTACTATTAGCACAAGCAACCGTTGGTCAAGGCGATTTTACTAACATTGCTATTAACGAAGGTATTGAAATTGAAGACGAATTCTATGCTATCGGCTTTGAAAAAGGTAGCGATTTAGTAGAAAAAGTTAACTTTATGTTAGTTGTTTACTACGAACTTGGCTACTTAGAAGAACTTGCTACAAAATACAACCTACAAAATGCTCTTTATATTGTAGGCTAATATTGTAAAGGACAAAAAAATTATGTCATTTTGGTACGTTACCCAAAGTCTTTTAGAAGGCTTTGGGGTAACTTGTTTATTATTCATATTAACGCTTGTATTGGCGTTGCCGTTAGGTTTATTAATATCCTTTTGCACTATGAGCAAAATTAAACCTATAAGTATATTTTTTAAGGTAATTGTTTGGATAGTTCGTGGTATTCCACTTATGCTACAATTATTTATGGTTTATTATTTGCCTGGTATTTTAACGGGTGGAGATAATAACTTTTTTGGCTCGCTAAATAATACGTTGTATTTTAAATATGGTATAGATAAAGGTGGGGCTTTTGTTGCAACTTTAATTGCCTTCACCCTTAATTATGCTTGCTATTTTTCAGAAATATTCCGTGGTGGTATAGAAAGTATTACTAAAGGTCAATACGAAGCAGGCTACGTTTTGGGTATGACCAAAAACCAAATTTTTAATAAAGTTATTCTTTTACAAGTTGTTAAACGTATTGTAGCACCTATGAGTAACGAAATTATAACTCTTGTTAAAGATACAGCCCTTGCACGTGTAATAGGGTTAATAGAAATAATAAAAGTTGCCGAAATATTTGCTTCTACCAAAGCATTATTGTGGCCAATTTTCTATACCGGCGTGTTCTATTTAATTTTTGTTGGGCTACTTACAATTTTATTTAATTGGATAGAAAGAAAACTATCTTATTTTAAGGCATAATTATGGCATATTTAGAAATTAAGAACTTTTGTAAATCGTTTGGTAATTTAGAAGTTTTAAAAGGAATTGAATTAAATATTAATAAAGGCGAAGTAGTTTCTATTATTGGTTCTTCCGGTAGTGGTAAGACCACTCTTTTAAGGTGTATAAATTTTTTAGAGAAAGCCGACAACGGGGAAATGATTTTAGATGGCGAAGTTTTATTAGACCCTTTAAAAGAAGGTAAATATACCGAAAAAGAATTAAGGGAAAAACGCTTAAACTTTGGTTTAGTGTTTCAATCTTTTAACCTTTTCCCACAATATAACGTTTTAGATAATATAACTCTTGCTCCTACTCTTTTAATTAAAGAGCAAGCAAAGGCTTATAAAAAACAATTAAAAGAAAAAGGCGAATTAAGTCGTAAAGAAATTAAGTTGGCAGTTGCTAAATTTATTGAAAACAATAAGCTAAAAATTAAAAATAACGGTTTAGAATTATTAAAAACTATAGATTTATTAGATAAAAAAAATTCTTACCCTTGCGAACTTTCTGGTGGCCAATGCCAAAGGGTTGCTATTGCAAGAGCGTTAGCATTAAACCCAAAAGTTTTATGTTTTGACGAACCAACTTCTGCGCTAGACCCAGAGTTAACTGGCGAAGTGTTAAAGGTAATTAAATCATTAAAACAAAAAGATAGAACTATGATTATAGTTACGCACGAAATGGGTTTTGCAAAATCTGTTTCAGATAAAATTATTTTTATGGCAGATGGTTGTATTGAAGAGATAGGAACTCCTGAAGAAATTTTTAGTAACCCAAAAAGTGAAAAACTTAAATCTTTCCTTTCTAATATAGATAATAAAGAAGGTTAAAATTTTTTTTGATATTTATTTGATAATTAAAAAAGTTGTAGATTTTTTTCTACAACTTTTCTTTTTGTTATTGTTATTTTTTTCGTTAGTAAATTAATCTACAATTTTAATTGTTTTAATTACAACAGGTTCATTAGGAATATCGTCGTAACCACGCCAAGAGTGTGTTTTTACTTCGCTAATTTCCCTTGCTACTTTAATACTTTCTTCATCACTTAAAGTGCCGAAAGCAGCGTATTCGCCGTCTAAATAACCACAATCTGCAACGCAGATAAAAAATTGGCTAGTAGCAGAATTTTTAATAAAAGTTCTTGCCATAGAAATTGTTCCAACCTTGTGTTTTATTGGGTTAGATATGCCGTTAGATGCAAATTCGCCCTTAATTTCTTTATAGGTTGCAGGTTTATTTTTTAAGCCGTCGCCATCGTCAGTAAAGCCACCGCCTTGAATCATAAACCCAGGGATTACCCTATGGAAAATAACACCGTTAAAAAACCCGTCGTTAGCATATTTAACAAAGTTTTCTACCGATATTGGAGCGTTAACTTCATCTAAAGTTAAATTCATTACTTTGCCGTTTTTAAGTTCTAATATTGCCTTTTTCATAAATACTCCCCTATATATAATTTATTTCAATTTTTTTCTTTTTTGCATAGTTTACGGTAAAGAAAGTTCCACCAAAATCTCTTTTTAAGTAGGCTATTACTAAACTACTATTGTCTACCATATATCTATTTCTTTTTTGCATACAATAATTAGTATATTTTTCGCTTAAAATAATAGTTTCTGTGCATTTTTCTACCATTTTGTAATAATTTTCACGTTCTTCTAAAGAAAAATTAACGGGTTGTTCTGGGCAAGGAATACACCCTATTATATTAATTTCATATTGACTTTTTAACCCTTGTAATACGTTAAAACATATTGTATCAAACCCAAGTGCTAAACCCACTAAAAATGTGTTATAACCGTGGTTTATAGCCCAAATAATACTTTCTTTTAGTGTGTTTATATTAAAGTCTTTATCTAATATTCTATGCCCTGTAAAACAAGCAGTTTTGGCTTTATTAAAAATTAGTTCTTTATTCATATTATAAAGGATTTTTCCTTTCTTTACCATTTCCCCTTGGATATTTATTAGGTGTATTTTTTATTTTTTCTACAACAACTAAGGTTCTATTTGCGTCGTTTAAATTATATTTAACAACTTCTTTTAATTTACCACCTAAAATACTAATTGCGTTTTTACTTTCTAATATTTCTTCTTCTGCGTTACCTTTAAAAGCAACTAATCTACCACCAACCTTTACAAAAGGTAGGGTATATTCAGTTAAAGTATTAAGCCTTGCAACAGCACGAGCAGTAACAATATCAAATTGTTCCCTAAAATTAACGTCTTTTGCTAAAATTTCTGCCCTTTCGTTAATAACTTTTATATTTTCTAGGTTAAGTTCTTTTATAACCGTTTTTAAAAATTCACATTTTTTGCCGGTTGCTTCTAAAAGAGTTATATTTAATTCATCTTTTAAAATTTTTATTGGTATTGCAGGAAAACCACCACCAGAACCTACGTCTAATAAAGTTTTACCTATTAAATAACTATTACCTAAAACACTATCTATAAAATGTTTTTCATAAACTTCTTGTTTTTCGGTAATAGCGGTTAAATTAAACTGCTTATTATAATAAACTAAAAGTTCGTAATATTTATTAAACCTTTCTATTTGTAAATTATTAAGTTTTATATTATAAGAATTAAATAAATTTTCCATACGTTTATTATAACATAATAAATTTTATTTAACAATAATTTTAGTTATTAACTTTAACTTTTTAACATAGTTAATAACTTTGTTAATAACTTTTTTTATTGAATAAATT
>JAZOOP010000014.1:0-11416 GCA_045655065.1 Christensenellaceae bacterium | reverse complement strand
CATTATTACGCTTTCTATTTCAAAAGGCCCAATTCTGTAGCCAGAAGATTTAATTACGTCGTCTGCCCTACCAACGTACCAGAAATATCCGTCTTCATCTCGCCAAGCGGTATCGCCGGTGTGGTATAACCCGTCGTGCCAAGCATCTTTAGTTTTTTCTGCGTCTTTATAATATTCCCTAAATAATCCACAAGGAACGGTTTTGTCGGTATGAATTACTATTTCACCTACTTCGCCTGCTGGTAAAGACTTGCCGAAAGCATCTACAACGTCTACGTCGTATTGAGGATTTGCTTTACCCATAGCGCCAATCTTTGGAGTTGTGCCGTAAAGGTTTGCTATCGCTAAGGTGGTTTCCGTTTGTCCAAAACCTTCCATAATTTCTAAGCCTGTTGCTTCCTTAAATTTGTTAAAAACTTCTGGGTTTAAGGCTTCGCCAGCAGTTGTCATATGATGAATAGAAGATAAATCGTATTTAGAAAGGTCGCCACGAATTAACATACGTAACATTGTTGGTGGAGCACAGAAAGTTGTTATGTTATATTTAGCAAACATAGGTAATAGGTCGTTTTCATCAAACCTATCAAAGTCGTAAACAAAAACTGCACCTTCGCAAAGCCATTGTCCGTATAGTTTACCCCATAAAGACTTACCCCAACCGGTATCTGAAATAGTTAGGTGTAAACCATCTCTTTCGCAACAATGCCAATATTTAGCCGTTACGTAGTGCCCTAATGCGTACGTGTGTTTATGAGATGCCATTTTAGGGTTACCCGTTGTTCCACTAGTAAAGAACATAAGGGCAGATTCATCGCCTGAAGGGCAATCTTCTTGGCGTTCAAATTTACTAGAGAATAGTTTATATTCACTATCAAAATCAAGCCAGCCTTCTTTTGCTCCCCCCACCATAAGTAATTTTTCTACTTGTGGGCATTTTTTAGCAGCACTTTCTGCATAGGTAAAGGTATCGCCATCGGCAGTACAAACTATTGCTTTAACACCAGCAGAATTATACCTATATTCAAAGTCGTGTTCTTTTAGTTGGTTGGTTGCAGGTATTGCAACAGCGCCTAGTTTATGAAGGGCTACCATACAGAACCAGAATTGGTAGTGGCGTTTTAATACTAACATAACCTTATCGCCTTTCTTTATTCCTAAAGAAGTAAAGTAGTTTGCAACTTGGTTAGATGCCTTCTTAATATCTTTAAAAGTAAATCTACGTTCAAATTTATTTTTATCTAGGTGGAGCATTGCAAGTTTTTCTGGGTATTTTTCTGCAATTTTATCTACTATATCAAAACCAAAGTTAAAGGTTTCGGTGTTTTTAAAGTTTATTTTTTCTAATCTGCCATCTGCATCTTCAACCGTTTCAACAAATTTTTCGCAAACCAATTCTTCGCTATTCTTTGCGTTCATAACGCTTTTTCTAACTACCGTTTCGGCAGAATTATCGCCACTCATAACAACTGCAACGAAAGTACAACTTTTGCCATCTACTGCAATCATTCCGTGTGGCAAAGATGAGTTATAATAAATGCTATCGCCTTCTTCTAAAACTTCTACGTGGTCGCCAACTTGAACTTTTAACTTACCACTTAAAACAAGGTCAAATTCTTGCCCGCTATGTGTTGTTAAATGTATAGGTTTGTTTTCTTGCCCTTGTGAATATTCGTAGGTAACGTAATAAGGTTCTGCCAATTTATCTTTGAACTTTGGAGCAAGGTTAGAAATATCTATACCTTCTTCTTTAGCAGTTCCTTGCCCTTTACCCTTTCTAGTTACCGTATAAGTAGAAAGTTTAGCAGAAGAACCTTCTAAAAGGTCTGTCATTTCTACGCCAAAAGCCAAAGCGCATTTATGTATAAACGAAAAAGGAATATCTACCTTGCCACTTTCGTAAGTAAGGTATTGTTCTGCATTAACGTTTGTTTTATCTGTCATTTGTTCTACGGAGAAACCCATAATTTCACGCAACTCCTTAATTCTTGTTGCTATCTCCGTTAACTGATTTAAAGTGTTGTTTGTGTTCATGGTTGCTTACCTCCTTAAAAAATAATAAAAAATAAAAAAATCTCAAAGCAACTTTGCTTTGAGACGGGTATTAAATACTCGCGGTACCACTCAAATTGTAGTTTACACTACCACCTTAAGAGTCTATCAACTCCTATGCACTAACGTAGCAAACACGGAAAACGCCTACTTGGTTTATAATATTTTAATTACCTTTGGGGCTTTCGGCTCGGAAGTGATAGGATTTCTATTAGTTTTTGTTGGGATTTCACCACCCCCAACTCTCTGAAAAAACGCTATATATAGAACCCGTCTTCGTCAACGCCTTTAATATTAATATGGCTAAATTTTAACACTTATTAAATTCATTGTCAACTAATTTTACCAAAAAAACCAAAAAGGTCGCCTTTTTAGCGACCTTTTATTGTTTTTTGCTTATTAAACTTTTTCCGTTATAGTTTCTACTGCATAAAAACCTTCTTTTTTAGGTAAGGTTATTGAACATACCTTTTTATATCTTCTGTTAGTAGAAACTGTTAAGTTCTTTTCTTTTACAACTTTGCCCTTAGAATTTTTAATTACAATTTTAATATTGTAAGTCCCTTCTTCGCTATCGCAGTTAAGTGCAAAATCTATTTTTTTGTTACTTTCAACAAAAACGTCTACACCACAAACGGTTGTATAATATGGTTGATACCCTTCTTTTAAGGTGTAGAAAGCAGTTTTCTTGTAGCCATAGAAATCTATAGGTGGTTTAGCATAACTACCGTCGTTTGCACCACTTTGTAATGCGCACCAGAACAAGCCGTCTGCACCAAGATATCTTGCATTTTTACAAGCATGCGTTGCACAATGCGCTTGGTATGCTTGGCTCATTTCCCACTCGGTTGGCTCGTCGGTAATAAAACCTAAAGCGTCTAGTTCGTTAGGAAGTTCGTAAGAATCTCCCTTAAAGTAAACTTTGCTTTCTTCTACGTTAGGGTTTGCCCTACCTATAATTGCAAATTCCGTAAGCATAAACGCACGTTTTGGGTGGTTAAATAATTCATCGTACCATATAGGGAAGTCTGCCCTAAAAGTATCCCATTTAGCGCCGTAGCCTAATAGTTGTGAATAAGGATGAGAAGTTCTAACAACTAATTTATCTATCCAACCATAAGAACTTCTAACCTTATGGCTTAAGTCTTGGAAATCTTTGTCGCCAGCATCGTTATAGAACTTGCAGTCGCCGGTATAATAAATTTCTGAAACAGGGTTTAATAATCTTGATTTATCTAAAGGTTTAACGGCGTCTATAAAGTTATCGTACATTCTGTCTACTAACTTAATGTCTTTAACAGCGTGGAATTCGTTAGAACCTTCCCACATTACTATAGATGGTGCGTTTATAACTTCTTTTACTTGTTGCATAAAGGCTTTCTTTTGGTGCCAAGGTCCTTCGTACCTTAAAATTTCTAAGGCGTCTAATAACCTTGTTGTCCAACAAACCATAATACCAAGCCTATTGCAAGCATCTGCAAAACGTTTTTCGTTTGTGCCATAGCCTAGTTGGTGCATTCTTATTGCGTTGCCACCCATTTTTTTAGCGCATAATACTTGGTGTATTATTTGTGTGTTAGAAGGTAGCACGTGGTTTAGTGGAACTTCCTTGTAAGGTGGTAAGAATTGCATTATCAACGCACCATAAAGGTTGTTTAATTTGCCGTTTAAATAAACTTTACCATTCTTTTGTTCTATAGTTCTAAAGCCCGTTTCTATAATATTTTCGTCGGAAACAACACCTTTTTCAGTAAGCAATACAAACTTAAATATGTATAGGTTTGGTTCAAAATCGCTCCAAATTTTGTAGTCGCCACAATATTCTTTATTAAATTTCTTCTTGCCGTTTAAGTTAAATTCATCTAGTAAAGCAAACTTTTTGCCTTCGCCACGTTCTCTAACGAATATTTGCATTTTGCCAGAAGAATTTTTGTTAATATTGCCTGCTATAGTAAAGGTAACCTTTTCTTTTAACGATTTAGTGGTAATTTTAACGTAATCTATTTTTTCATCTTCTACGTAACGAATTGCAAAAGGTAATGCAAACCAGCCGTTATGTGGGTCTTGATGCCTATGCCATAAGTAGTGAACTTCTGGCGCTCTTGGGTCTACTTTTAACTCTATTTCGTTTTCGCCTTTAACTAAATATTTGGTAATATCTAATTTAGCCGACATAAATGTATTTGCAGTATGAATTAATTTTTTGTTTAAGTAAACTCTACCAATAGGGTCTAAAGATTGCAATTCTAAAATTGCTTTTTTGTTTTCTTGTGGCGTAAATTTGCTTCTTAGAATTAAATACTTATCTTTATTTTCGGTAGTTGCAATACCAAATGGCAATGCTTTTTCGCCAATATATTCTTCTTTATAAGTTCTATTAGAAGACTTTTTAAAGAATTCAGTTTCTTCAGAGCCGTCTGCAAAAACAACCTTTTTAGGTGTTATAGACCAGAAAGTTCTAGGAAGCCTACCACCACCAAAATAAACGGTATCTGGGGTTAAATCTCTATTAGAAGGAAGCCTTGTTTCTTCGCCGTTAACGGTTACTATAATTTCATCTTCAAACCTAACTTTAATATTAACTTTGTTGCCTACGCAACCACCTTTTTTAATGGTTACGCATTCTGGGTGATAAGGGTCTAATCTACCATCAAAATAAATTAGGTCGCCGTTTGCCCAAAATTGAAATTTAGCAACTTCTTTTACGCCTTTTCTAAATTCTAAAATTCTACCATAGCCTACTACTGAAACCCTAACAAGTTCGGTATAATAACTTTCATCTATTAAAATTTCGGTAGAAAATTCTTTAATAGTTTTCTTTAGGTCTAGTTTAGCACAACCAATATCTAATTCGTTATCTTGCAACACCAAAGTATTGCCGTTTACTTTAGATATTCTATTATAGAATATCCAGTTTTTATATGCACAACTCTTTTGTTTGGTATATGCACTAACCGTTTTTGGTTTCCATACGTTGACTTCGTATTCTTGGTCGTCAAAAACAGAAGGTTCTAGTGCTAAAAGTTCTTCATCGCTATTAACTTTTTCTAGGTTTGCATTTTCGCCAAACCATTGTTTTGCAACCTTAACGTATTCGTTAAGAAAACCTTTTCTTTCTTCGTTAGTAATTTTACTATTTTCGCTATTAAAATCGCCATTTTCTATGCCGTTTTTAACGCATAATAGTTCGTGGTAAGTATTTTTCATTTTTACTCCTAATGTCAATTAAAACCAATTTAATTCTTTTGCCGCTTTAACTAATGCTTCCCAAACTATATCTACGCACCACCAATGTTCTCTTGGTGTTACAACTAGTTCGCACTTATTGGCAACGCCTTCTTTTTCGTAAATTTTCTTAACTATTTCAAATTGCCCTTTAACGCCTGCTATTGGGAAAATATCGTCGCTAACGCCGGCTATAATAATTAGTTTTCTAGGAGCAACTAAAGTTGCTAAATCACCCATATCAAACCACTTAAATGCACCTGGAATATGGTTACAAGGGCAGTGGCCAATATCTAAAATAGAATCTTTATAAGAACTGAACGCACAAGAAGGAGCGCAAATTTTAATTCTTTCGTCGTAACAACCTGCGTAGTAACTTGCAGTACCACCACCAGAGTTACCGGTGATTAAAACTTTATCCGTATCGCATTGTGGGAAATATTTTGTAATAATATCTATCGCACAAGAAATATCAAAAATTCTTTCGCCAATTAAGGTTCTACCCATATGAATAGCCGTCATAGCACTATAGTGGCAGTTATAACCCCTTTCTTCCGTGCCTTCTACTCTTTCGCCCATGCCCCTTTGTTCTATTGCTAAGCCAATAAAGCCGTTTCTAACTGCTTGAATAGCAAGTTGACCCCTTGGTTGAAAATGTTCGTCTGCAGGAGTTTTAATTACACCAATAGAGTTATGGAACCCTGGTGAATGCCCTTGCATAACTATTGCCACGGGATATTTTTCTAGTTTAATTTTTTTAGGAACTAATAAATAGCAAGGGGTAGTACAACCTTCTTCACTTTCAAAGGTAAAACGAGTTTGGGTATATTCTTCTTTTTCTTCTACACTTTCAATAGTGAACTTATCGTCAATAGCCCTATTGTTTTCTATATCTTCTAAACCTAAAACTTCGCGAAGTTTTGCTTTAATATCTTTTCTCCAAGTAGCATAATCGTTTGTTTCTTTGTACGCTAGTTTTTGAACCATTTTGTCTCTAATTAAATCGTGGCAATAGCCGTTGTTTAACATAGTTAAAATCTCCTTTATTTTACAAGTTTTTTTGTTTGTTTTAATTATAGTATTCTTTTTTACCTTTGTCAACGGGGTTTTTAATTTTTAACCCTTTTATTTTTTTATTTTAATATTTTTTTAATAACCCAAAATTGAAAGCGTTGTGGCAGGGTGTTTAACAACAACAAAAGTTTGTTTCTGTTTATTGAATATGCAAACTTAGGGTTCTTTTTGTTTAATATTTTTATACATTTTTTAGCAATTTTTTCTGGTGGAACACACTTTGACTCTATGCTATTTACTATTTTCTTAAAACGGGTTGCGTTGCAAGAATATAACTTAGTTTCTTCTACAAACTTGTCTAACGCACTAGTTGAAACGCCAAGCATATTAGTTTTAACTGCCCCTGCCCTTAAAACGCTAACTTTTATACCTAAAAGTTGCAATTCCATACGAAGTGAATAGGCGTACTTATCTAACGCACTTTTGGTTATTGCGTAAATGCCCGTAAAAGGAAGTGGGTCTAAAGGTGCTAATTCGCTAGTTGTTAAAATTATTTTGCTACCATTTTTTAATAGTGGTAAAAAGGTTTTATTAATTAAGTATGCACCTTTTAGGTTTATATTAAATATTTTAGTAAAATCTTGGTTTTTCATTTCTACCAAAGAGTTTAGTTGGTATATACCGGCAAAGTGAATAACGGCGTATATTTCATTTACTTGTTCTTTAACAAAATTAAACGCATTTATAATAGATTCTTCACTAGTAATATCTACGCTAACGGGTATTATATTTTCTTCTTTTTCCTTAACTTTTAAATCAAGAGCAAACACTCGGTAGCCAAGGTTTTTTAATAGTTTAGTGGTTGCGCTACCCATACCTCCGTATGCACCCGTAATTACTATGTTTTTCATTTTTCACCCCTAGTATTTTTCATAATGATAACATAAATTATAATAACTTTCAATGTTTAAAATAAAAAAGGGTAAGCAAAGTTGCTTACCCTTAAATTATTATTTATTTTCTTGGTTTTGAAGTGGTAAATTTTTGTTTTTATTAAAATGTTCTTTAGTGCAATCAACCACCACTTTAGAAAGGGCAATTAACCCTATTAAGTTAGGTAGTGCCATTAGAACGTTAAAGCAATCTGATAAACTCCAAACGATTTGTATGTTTGCTACAGAGCCAACGAAAACGAAAACAACGTAAATAATTCTATAAACCAATATTGCAACGTTTCTGTGTTTTGGGAATAGGTATCCGGCACAAACTTCGCCATAATAACCCCAACCTAAAATAGTAGATAATGAAAAGAATATAGTTACTAGTGCAACACCATATTTACCTACGTATGGAATAGCCTCGTTAAACGCTGCGCTACTTAATGCTGCGCCGTTTAGTTCTGGGCTTTTATTTGCTACTTCGTAAATTGCCCTATAAGTGTCGGAAGATAGAATTATTAGTGCAGACATTGTGCAAATAATAATGGTTGTAATAAACACTTCAAACATACCCCAAAGACCTTGTTTAGCAGGGTCTTTAGTGCTAGATGCTGCGTGTGCAATAGGCGCGCTACCTAAACCTGCTTCGTTGGTAAATACACCCCTACCAACACCAAAACGCATAGCAGATAATACCCCGTAACCTGCAACGCCACCAAATACTGATTTAAAGTTAAAGGCTTCGGTAAAAATCATAGCGAAAGCACTTGGAACGTTTGTAATGTTAATGCATAAAACAACAACTGCTAACAAAATAAATATAACGGCCATTGCGGGAACCATTTTTTCGTTAACGGAAGCAATTCGTTTTACACCGCCTAAAATAACTAGTGCAACTATTATGGTTAACACTAAACCCGTTACCCAAGTAGGTATTTGTAAAGAAGTGTTTAATACGCCAGATATTGCGTTAGATTGTGTTGCGTTACCCGTGCCAATACAAGCAATCATAGCAAAAACAGCAAACAATACTGCAAGCCATTTTGCTTTTAAGCCGTTAGTTAAGTAATACATTGGTCCACCAACCCAAGCACCATCTTTTGTTTTTTCACGATATTTTAACGACAATACTATTTCAGAATATTTTGTTACCATACCAAGTAGGGCACTTATCCACATCCAGAAAACAGCACCAGGGCCACCTGCAACTAATGCAGTTGCAACACCTGCAATACTACCCGTACCAATAGTGCCTGCTAATGCCGTTGTTACCGCTTGGAAAGGACTTACGCTGCCCTTTTCTTTTGCGTGTTGATTTTTTTCAAATAGGCTACCAATGGTGTTTTTCATTGTGTAACCAAATTTCCTAAATTGTAAAACTTTGGTTCTTATAGTTAGGAAAATACCTACACCTATTAGTAACACCATCATAACAATACTTAAAATATTGTCGTAAATAAAACTTACTATTGCTTCCATAACTTTTCCCTCGTTAATAACTTAAGAAATTCTACATTATTTTTATCTCTTTGTCAAACAATTTATCAACAAAAACTAACATTTATATTTTATAGCATTTTATCTTGCAAAATATAAAATATTTTTTGACACGTCTATTTTTTTGGTGTATAATGATTGTATACAATTGTGAGGTTATTATGGAACAAGTTTTACTAGAAAAATTAAACGCTAAAACTGCTAAAGAGCGTTTAACTGCATTACAAGAAATACTAAAGAAACAACCTAATACACCCGAAAAAAGAGAAAACGACGCGAACAACCACATACACACAATTTATTCTTTTTCACCATATTCGCCAACCAAAGCGGCCTACTATGCATATTTGGCGGGGCTTACTTCTGCCGGCATTATGGACCACGATTCACTTTCTGGTGCAGAAGAATTTAAGTTAGCAACTAAAATACTTGGGCTAGGTAGCACTTGTGGGGTTGAAGTTAGGGCAAAATTCAACAAAGGTTTTGGCAAAATTAACCACCCAGACCAACCTGATTGTATTTATATGGCTGCGCACGGCATTCCTAAACAAAATCTAAGTAAAATTAACGATTATTTAGCACCTTACCGCAAACAAAGGTATATTAGAGATGAAAAAATGTGCGAACTTATTTCTAATAAATACGGAAAATTTGGGTTAGCGTTAGATTTTTATAAAGACGTTTACCCAATATCTAATGCAAACGAAGGTGGTAGCATAACGGAAAGACATTTATTATACGCCTTAGCTATTAAGCTTGCAAATAGGTTTGGAAGAACTAACCAATTAGTAGAGTTTTTAGGCAATGATTTAAAGTTAGAAGTATCTGAAAAAATAAAAGGATATTTATTAGACCAAGAAAACCCACATTTTTTATACGACCTTTTAGGAGTGCTAAAGGCAGATACTAAATTCTTTTACATTGACGCAAACGAAGAAATGCCAGAAGCAGAAGAATTTGTTAAATTCGTTAAAGAAATGGGAGCAATTCCTGCCTATGCTTATTTAGGCGATGTGGGAGATTCGGTTACAGGCGATAAAAAGACTGCCAAGTTTGAAGATTCTTTCTTAGACGAATTAATTGATGAACTTATTAAAACAGGCTTTTTGGCTGTTGCGTATATGCCAACTAGAAACACCCCTAAACAACTAGAAAGAATTATGAAATTATGCAGAGCCAACGGCTTATTTGAAATTAGTGGCGAAGACATAAATTCTTCTAGGCAAAAATTTGACTGCCCTGCCCTTGCTAAAAAAGAATTTGCGCATTTAATAGATTCTACTTGGGCACTTATTGGACACGAACATATTTGTAGCGAAAAAGGTATAGAATACGGTATGTTCAGCACAAAAACTATAAAAGAAACACCATCTTTACCAGAAAGAATTATTAAATTTTCTGCTATTGGTAGAGAAACTGTAAAATAAAAGGAGAGTAATTATGAGTTTAATTGATTTAAAAGGAAAAGTTGCAGTAGTAACGGGCGCAAGCCAAGGTCTTGGCGAAGCACTTGCTAAAAGGCTAGATAAAGAAGGCTGTAAAGTAGCAGTTTGCGACGTTAATTTTGAAGGTGCTACAAAGGTTGCATCATCTTTACAAGAAAGTATTGCTATAGCAGTAGACGTAACGAACTTTGTGTCTTTACAAGAAGCGGCTAAAAAGGTTATTGAAAAGTGGGGCAAGGTTGATATTTTAATTAGCAACGCTGCAATATTAAAAAGTGGCGATATATTTAACCTTTCTGCCGAAGCGTTTGCACTTGTTACAAATATAAACCTAAACGGATATTTTAACACGGTAAAAGCATTTGCTCCATATATGTTAGAAAGAAAGAGTGGTAGCATTATTCAAATTAACAGCAAATCTGGTAGAAAAGGAAGTTTCAAAAACGGCGCTTATGCAGCAAGCAAATTTGGTGGCGTTGGCTTAACACAAAGTTTAGCACTTGAATTTGCTGAACACGGCGTTAGAGTTAACTGTATTTGCCCTGGCAACCTACTTAACTCTCCACTATGGGTTAATAGTTTATTTAAACAATACGCTGCTAACCAAGGCATTAGCGAAGAAGCAGTTAGAGAAAAATATATTAACCAAGTTCCTATGAAAAGGTCTTGTGAATATTTAGATATTGAAAACGCTATGGTCTTTTTAGCGTCTGACCAATCTTCTTATATGACTGGTCAAGCAATAAACGTTACCGGTGGGCAACAAATGTAAATAAAAACATAAAAAGCAAGGCGAATTCGCCTTGCTTTTTTGTTTTAATATAGTTGTTTCTTAAATTGTTCCCAATACTTAATAGGGTTGCTATAATAATATTTGTTGTTTTCTGTTTCTCTCATCTTACTTGTATTAACTAGTTTATTATAATCTTCGTAAGATAAATTGTAATAATTCCCTTTTGCGCGATTCAAAATTTCTAGCACATTGCTCAACTCTTCTAGAGGCTTCTTCTCTCCTTCAAGTTCGTTAAATTCTTCTTCATTAACACTCTCATAATGGGGCATGCCATAATAACTATAAATTATTTTCGCCCCCCAATTCAGCATTTTTTCAGCAAGTTTACTATTTTCATTTTTGTAACACGAAGTAACTATATCGTTCTTGTCAATATCGTTATAAGAAAGAAAAACGTTTTTTATAAATTCATCTGGCAAATAATCAATTAACACCTCTTCAAAAATCCATTTGTT
>JAZOOP010000013.1:0-19623 GCA_045655065.1 Christensenellaceae bacterium | reverse complement strand
CACTTTAATTAACGTAGGCGTAAGTTTTGCACTACTACCAGTGTTTAATAGGGTGCTACCTAAAAGTAAATTTCCATTTGTAAAAAGTAACGGAAATTAGTAATGGTTTTTAATTTTTATGCTTTACAAATAAAGTATTATATTGTATAATTTTTATAGAATTTTTTTAGGAGTGGACTTATGGTTCTTGAAATTAAGTTTTTAGAAGGCGAATGTTTTTGGGGTGGCTCTAGCCAAGATGGTTACAAAAACCCTTTCACAAAAGATAGCGAATATCACGAAGACTATAGGGTGCTTTGCCTAAACCAAACAATGCCAATGTTTTTATCTAACAAAGGCAGATATATTTGGAGCGATAACGCTTTTAAAGTAGATATTTCTAACGGCGTTTTAACTCTAGAAGGCGAAGATATTTACGAAAAGCAAGCAGGCACTTGTTTAAGAGATGCTTATTTAGACGCTATGAAAAATCACTTCCCTTTCAACAAAAGAAAATTAAACGATACTTTCTTTAAGGTAGCACAATATAATACTTGGATGGAATTTACCTATAACCCAACCGAAGAAGGGGTATTAAAATATGCTCAAGGCATTATAGACAACGGCTTTGAACCTGGTATTTTAATTATAGACGAAGGTTGGCACGGCAGATACGGCGATTGGCGCTTTGACCCATATAAATTCCCACACCCAAAAGAAACCATTGCTAAACTACACGAAATGGGCTTTAAGGTTATGCTTTGGGTTGTTCCACTAGTTTGCCCAGACGGAAGATTTTTTATTGAACATGCAGACGAAACCTTACCTAACTTCCCAGAAGATAGAAAGGGTATGTTCTTGCGTGATGCAGACGGCGAAGTTGCTATGGTTAGATGGTGGAACGGCGTTTCTGCTATATTAGATATGAGAAAGGAAAGTGACCAAAGGTTCTTAAAAGAACAATTAGACCATTTAATTGCTGAATATGGTGTAGACGGGTTTAAGTTTGATGGTGGTATTCCTAGAATGTATTCCCCTGCAAGAATGGTTAATGCAAGAGCACGTGAAGACCACGACTGTTTTGCACTAAACAAGGCTTGGTTTAACTTTGGCTCTCAATACGAATTCCACGAATATAAAGATAGTTATATGACAGGTGGTAAAAATAGTATTCAAAGGCTTACCGATAAAAATCACCGTTGGGACGAACGTGGCTTAGCAGCCTTTGTTCCAGATGCTGTGGTTGCAGGTCTATTAGGCAACCCTTTCATTTGCCCAGATATGATTGGTGGTGGCAACTGGGTAGACACCATTGACCCTAACTTAAAAGCAGATAACGAATTGTTTATTCGTATGGCGCAAACTTCTGCATTTTGCACAATGATGCAATTCTCTTGGGCACCTTGGAGAGTTCTAAATAAAGAAGAACTTGCAATTATTCAAGATGCCGCTAACCTACATAAAGACCTTTCTGCAGAATTTATTGCGCTAGTTAGAAAATCTGAAATAGATGGCGAACCAATTTTAAGAAATTTAGAATATAACTATCCAAACCAAGGTTATGAAAAAATTGTTAACGAGTTTATGGTTGGCGAAGATATTTTAGTTGCCCCTGTATTAACTCCAAAAACCTATGAAAGAGAAGTTATTTTACCTGTTGGCACTTGGAAAGAAGCAGATGGTAAAGTATACGAAGGCAACGCCACTTATACCTTACCTTGCCCACTAAACAAAATTTTATGGTTTAGAAAGGTTAAATAATTAAATATTTAAAATATTAAAACGGGTTGAATTTCAACCCGTTTTATTTTTTCGCTATTTTATATTGCTAAACCTAAACTCTGTTTTATGTTTATATTCTTCGCCTGCTTTTATAAATCCTTTAACAAAATTTTCTTTGTTAACTGAATCTGGAAAGTATTGCGTTTCTAAACAAAGCCCGTACCTATAATCTATGGTTAAATTTTCTTTTAACTTAATTTTGCTTAAAAAATTGCCAGAATAAAATTGCATACCAGGCATTGTAGAAAAACACTCTAACCTAATATTACTTTCTTTGCAATCTAATTCTGCAAACTTTCTAAACCCTTTGCCGTTTATACAAAAATTATGGTCAAACCCACCTGCTAATTTAATTTGCTCGTCTTCACTATTTATATAGTCGCCAATAACCTTTTTAGTAGTAAAATCAAAAACGGTGTTTTCTACCTTTCTTATTTCACCCGTCGCTAAGGCTTGCTCGTTTATAGGGGTAAATGCGTTAGCATTTATATACATTTCGTGGTTTAATATGCTTTCCTTTCCGCCTGTTAAATTAAAAAAGGCGTGGTTAGTTAAATTAACAACGGTATCTTTATTAGAAATAGCAGAATAATTAATTACCAAACCACTACCTTCTAAAGAATAGGTTACCTTTATTTTTAAGTCACCAGGGAACCCTTCTTCTCCGTCGCAAGAAAAGTATTCCATAATAATTTTATTATCTTCTACTTTTCCTTGCCAATAAACTTTACTTAAGCCTTTTTCGCCACCGTGTAGAGTTTTATTCGGCTCGTTTTTAGTTAAAGAATATTTAATTCCATTTAAGGTAAATTCGCCGTTAGAAATGCGGTTTGCATATCTACCCACAACTGCACCTAAATAATTAGTATCGGTTAAATAGCCGTTAAAATTTTCAAACCCTAACACCATTTCTTTGCCGTTAAATTTAAGCGATTGTATTGTTGCGCCATATTCTATTACGGTTAAACCTAAATTTTTATTAGAAATACTAAAAGACTTCATAAATCCCTTTATATGCACGTATGCACGTTTAAAAGTTAGTTTTGCAATTTAGAAACCGAATCGCTTATACTTTTTTTATTAGATGCCTTGCTAAATTTATCTACGGCATCTTTATTCCTTTCCGAGTGTGTTAAACAACCTGCCCCGCCAACACAACCACCTAAGCACGCCATACCTTCTATAAAGTTAGCGTCTAATAGATTTTTGCTCTTTTTTAATAGGGCTAGTTTGCATTGTTCTATGCCATCGCAAGAAATTGCTTTAAGTTCAAAGTTAGCGCCGTGTTCTTTTAAGCCTTGGGCAACGGCTTCTGCAAGCCCACCACAACGAGCAAATATTCTGCCGAAATATGATGCATCGTCAAAAGTTTCTTCTTTTAGTGTAGTTAAATCTATTTCACGGCTATCAAAAAGTGCTTGTAGTTCTTCAAAGGTAATAACGCTATCTACGTAGTCTTTAACGCTTTCTTGTTTTGCTTCTACCTTTTTAGCCGTACAAGGGCCAACGAATACTACTTTTGCTTTAGCATCTTTACTCTTAATATATTTAGAAATTGTTGCCATAGGAGAAAGATTATGCGAAACGAAAGAAGTTAGGTCTGGGAAAGTTTTTTTAACGTAATCTACAAACGCTGGGCAACAAGAAGAAGTTAAAAAGCCTTTTTCTGCAAGTTCAGCACTTTCTGCATCTGCAACAAGGTCTGCGCCTAAAGCCGCTTCTAAAACGTTAGTAAAGCCTAGTTCTTTTAGCCCGCTAATAACTTGCCCCAAATTAACAAAAGTAAATTGGCTATAAATTGCGGGTGCAACAACGGCATAAACGTTATATTCGCTACCATTTTTGCTGTTTTTAATAATATCTATAACGTCTAGAATATAAGATTTATCTGTAATAGCGCCAAACGGGCATTGGTAAACGCAAGCCCCGCAAGAAATACATTTTTCGTTATCTATTTTAGCGGCCTTTTCTTCGTTTACGGAAATGGCTTTAACCTTGCATGCGTTTTGGCAAGGACGTTTTCTGTTAACAATTGCCATATATGGGCATGCTTTAGCACAAGCACCACACTCTTTACATTTAGATTTATCTATATGAGCAGTATGGTTATTGTCAAAAGTAATTGCGCCAAACTTACAAGCGTCTTCGCAACGGTGCGCTAAACAACCCCTACAAGCGTTAGTTACTTCGTAGCCACCTACAGGGCATTCATCGCAAGCAATATCTATAACTTCAATTACGTTAGGGTTTTCTTTATCGCCCCCCATAGCAATTTTAACACGTTCCCCTAAAATAGCACGTTCTTTATAAACGCAACAACGCATAGTAGGTTCTTTGCCAGGCACTATTATTTTAGGAATATCCATTAAGTTTTCTAATAAAGTTCCTTGCCACGCTTGTTTAGCCACTTCACGCAATACTTTATATTTTAAATGTTGAACTTTTGTGTCAAATTTTTTCATTATAATTATTATAACCTTAAACAAGGTTATGTATTACTACACAACCTTGTTTCCTTTTTTATTTATTTATGTTTGCCGTAATGAACGTGTAACAATTCGTGTACTCTATCTTTTAACACGCCGTTATAAAGGTCATTAAGAATTGGGTTATCTTCTGCACGACGAATAGAAAGCATTCTATCTGCATCGTATAAACCCTTGCTTCTCTTACTCTTGTCTTGTCTAACGGCAAATGGTTGACCACCACCGTTTACGCAACCACCTGGGCAAGCCATAACTTCAATAAAGTCAAAGTGTTCGCCTTCTTGCATTCTCTTAATAAGTTTTTCTGCATTACCAAGACCGCTACATACGGCAATTTTTAATACACTTTCGCCAAATGGAAGTTCAAATTCTTTAATGCCCTCTTCACCCCTTTGACCAACGTTAGCCAAAGTAATAAGTTCTGCACGGTTTTTCTTTTCAGAAACTCTACGAAGAACGGCTTCTGTAACACCACCGGTTACCCCGAAGATTACGCCTGCACCAGAAATAGTGCTAAATGGTGTATCTATTGCTTCTGGTTCAATAGATTCAAAGTTAATACCTGCTTCTTGAATCATACGGATTAAACCTTTAGTAGTTAAAACGGCATCTACGTTACGTTGGCCATCCATTTTGAATTCATCACGGTTTGCTTCAAACTTCTTAGCAGTACAAGGCATAATAGCAACGTGGAAATGTTTTTCTCCTTTTTCTTTTGCTTGGGCTTTTACAATAGAAGCCATCATTTGCATTGGAGAACGGCAAGTAGAAATATTTTCTACTAGTTCTGGGTGTTTCTTTTCTGCATATTGAATCCAAGCAGGGCAACAAGAAGTAATAAGTGGAAGTTTACCACCATTAGTTAACCTTTCTACGAATTCGTTTGTTTCTTCAATAACGGTTAAGTCTGCTGTTAAAGAAGTATCGTAAATTTCATCAAATCCAATTAAACGAAGGGCTGCAACAATTTTACCTAAAACGTTTTCGCCTTCTTTAACGCCAAGTTCTTTACCAATAGCAACCCTAACTGCAGGTGCAATTTGAACTGTGGTTTTATAAGAAGAATCGTGTAAAGCCTTCCAAATTTTTTCTGTTTCGCTATTAAGAACTAAAGCACCCGTTGGGCATACTGCAACACATTGGCCACAACCTACGCAAGGAGAATCTGCAAGTGGCTTATCAAACGCAGTGCTAATAGTCATTTTAGAGCCACGATGAGCAAAATCTATTGCGCCAACGTTTTGAACTTCGTTACACATTCTTACACAGTCGCCACAAAGAATACATTTGCTCTTATCTTTAACGATACAAGGTGAAGATTCATCTCTTGCAACGTTTTCTGCAGTATTAGGGAAACGAACGCCATCTATTTTAAACTTTCTTGCTAACATTTGAAGTTTACAACTTGTGTTCTTTTCGCAAGTAGTACAATCACGGCAATGGTTTGCAAGTAAAAGTTCTAAAATATTTTTACGATATTTTCTTAATTTTTCGGTATTTGTTTTAATGTTCATACCTTCTCTTGGAGGAGTAGAACAAGATGCCTCAAAGCCACCCCATTCGTTTTCTACCATACACATACGGCAAGCACCGTATACGGAAAGTTCGCTGTAATAACAGAAGGTTGGCATTTCAATACCAATTTTACGTATTATTTCAAGAAGGTTCTTTTCGCCACATATTTCAACGGGAACACCGTCTACCGTCATATATTTTTTCTTTTCCATAAAATTAATCCTCCTTGATTGCCTTAAATGGACAAGCGCTTAAGCAACTGCCACACTTAATACATTTAGTTTGGTCTATAACGAAAGGTTCTTTAATCTTACCGCTAATTGCTTCTACCGGGCATTGTCTTGCGCACTTAGAACAGCCTTTACATAAATCTTTATCTATGTAAATAGTTTTAAGTTTTTGGCATTCACCTGCAGGGCACTTTTTGTCGTAGATGTGTGCTTCGTATTCGTTTCTAAAATATTTAATAGTAGAAAGAACAGGGCCTGCAGCAGTTTTACCTAAACCACAAAGCGCCATATCAGAAATCATTTCGCCAAGTTCTTGTAGTAATTCTATGTCGCCATCTCTACCTTCGCCAGCAACTATTCTTTCTAGAATTTCTAGCATTCTCTTTGTACCTTCACGGCAAGGAACGCATTTTCCGCAAGATTCGTTTTGCGTAAAGTTCATAAAGAACCTAGCAACTTCAACCATACAAGTTTTTTCATCCATAACAACAAGTCCGCCAGAACCTATTATTGCGCCAACCTTTTTAAGTGAGTCAAAGTCAAGTGGTAAGTCTAGGTGTTCTTCGGTTAAACAACCGCCAGATGGACCACCAATTTGAACGGCTTTGAATTTACCGCCGTCTCTCATACCGCCACCGATATCAAAAATAATTTCTCTTAAAGTTGTACCCATAGGAACTTCTATAAGACCTGTATTTTGAACATTACCTGTTAGTGCAAACGCTTTTGTGCCGGCACTCTTTTCAGTGCCCATTGCTTTATACCAAGCAGCACCATTAGAAATAATAGCAGCAACGTTAGCAAACGTTTCTACGTTGTTTAGAACGGTAGGCTTATCAAATAAACCGTGTTCAACCGTTCTTGGTGGTTTAACCCTTGGCATACCACGTTTACCTTCAATAGATGCAGTAAGGGCTGAACCTTCACCACAAACGAAAGCACCAGCACCACGGTTAATATGTAAATGGAAAGCAAATTCCGTGCCTAAAATACTATCGCCAATAATACCTAATTCTTCGGCTTCTTTAATAGCGTTTCTTAGCCTTGCAACTGCCATTGGGTATTCTGCACGAACGTAAATATAACCTTCGGTAGCACCCGTAGCAACACCGGCAATAACCATACCTTCTAACATTCTATGTGGGTCGTCTTCCATAACAGACCTATCCATAAATGCACCTGGGTCGCCTTCGTCGCCCTTACATACTACGTATTTAGGGAAATTCTTTTGTCTTGCAACTTGGCTCCACTTTCTACCTGTTGGGAAACCACCGCCCCCACGGCCACGTAAACCAGATTCTGTAATTTCGTTTACAATTTGTTCGCTGGTCATTTCGGTTATTGCTTTTTCTAAAGCAGTATAACCACCGTGTGCAAGATATTCTTCTATATTAGTAGAATCAATTTTATCGCAATTAGTTAAACAAACACGGGTTTGTTTTTTATAGAAAGGAACTTCTTTCTTTTCTTTATAAACAACACCGTTTTCGCTATAGCATAACCTTTCAATGCATTCGCCTAATTTTATTGTTTTTTCAATAATTTCTTCGCAGTCTTCTTCTTTAACTTTAATATATAACCAACCTTGTGGTTCTATACGAACAAGTGGGCCAACTTCACAAAAGCCGTGGCAACCACTTTTTGTAATTCTAACCCCGTCTTCACTGCACTTTTCTAGTTTAACGGTGTAGTTTAATTTCTTTTCAGCCATTACGCTAATAAGTTTTTCGTAAACTTTAATAGCGCCTTTAGAAACACAACCTGCACCACCACAAACTACTATTTTTTTACTTTCAGAATCTAAAAGTTCTTTACATTTCGCTCTATAAGAACGTAATTCATCAATACTTTTAAGCATTAGTTTTTCTCCTTTAATTCATTTAGTAATGCAATAGCAGATTCTGGGTTCATCGTTGGGTAAATTGCATCGTTAACCATAACTGCTGGAGCAGATGAACAAGCACCTAAACAAGAAACTGTTTCTACTGTAAACAAGAAATCATCTGTAGTTTTCTTCTTCTCAGAAAGACCTAATTCTTTTCTTAATGCGTTAAGAATAGGAATAGATTTTCTAACGTGGCAAGCAGTTCCGTCGCAAACTTTAATTATGTATTTACCCTTTCTTTCTAAAGAGAAATTTTCGTAGAAAGTTGCAACTCCGTAAATTCTTGCTTCTGGGATATCTAGTTTTTTAGATAGATAAGGGAAAATTTCTTCCGGTAAATACCTATAAACTTCTTGTGCTTGTTGAAGTATTGCTATTAAAGATTTTTCTTCGTTGCCATACTTTTTAATTGCTTCGTCTAAAACGTTAAAATCAATTTTTTCCATATTTTCTCCGTTTATCATTTATATTTTATAAATTATTTTTTGCTTAAATATTCATCTATTGCCTTAGCAGCAGTTTTACCTGCACCCATAGCAGAAATAACAGTTGCAGCACCTGTAACTGCATCGCCACCAGCATAAACGCCTTCTTTAGAAGTTAAACCTTCTTCGTTTACAACAATTCCGCCGTGGTCGTTAACAACTAAGCCAGATGTAGTATCTTTAATAAGTGGGTTTGGAGAAGTACCAATACTCATAACAACCGTATCTACTTCTAGTTCAAATTCGCTACCAGGAACAACTACAGGGCGACGACGACCTTTAGCATCTGGTTCGCCAAGTTCCATTTTTACACAACGAATACCTGTAACGCAACCATTTTTAGCATCTCTTGGGTCTTCAGGATTGTTATAACCCAAAATTTCTATTGGGTTGCAAAGTAGTTTAAATTCAATACCTTCTTCTTCTGCGTGTTCAACTTCTTCTTTTCTTGCAGGAAGTTCTTGCATTGAACGGCGGTAAACTATGTAAACTTTATCTGCACCTAACCTTAGGGCAGTTCTAGCAGCGTCCATAGCAACGTTACCACCACCAACAACTGCAACGTTGCCACCTTTCATAATAGGTGTGGTTGGGTTTTCTAGGTATGCTTTCATAAGGTTGCTTCTAGTTAAGAATTCGTTTGCAGAGTAAACACCCTTTAATGCTTCGCCTGGGATATTCATAAAGTTAGGAAGACCTGCACCAGAGCCAATAAATACTGCTTCAAAGCCCATATCAAACAATTCGTCTACGGTAAGAGTTTTACCAATAACTACGTTTGTTTCTACTTTAACACCAAGTGCTTTTAAGCCTTCTACTTCTTTAGCAACTATTGCTTTTGGTAGCCTAAATTCTGGAATACCATAAACTAAAACGCCACCAGCAACGTGGAATGCTTCAAAAACCGTAACTTCGTAACCTTTTTTAGCAAGGTCGCCCGCACAGGTTAAACCAGAAGGGCCAGAACCAACTATTGCAACTTTATGACCGTTGCTTACAGGTTTTTCACTTGCGTTTTGGGTGTTAGCATTGTGCCAATCTGCAACAAAACGTTCTAACCTACCAATACCAACAGGTTCAAATTTAACGCCTAAAGTACATTTAGATTCACATTGTGTTTCTTGTGGACAAACCCTACCGCAAACTGCTGGTAGTGAAGATGTTTTTGCAATTACTTGGTATGCACCTTCAAAATCGCCCGTTTTCATTTTGGTAATGAAGTTAGGAATATCTATATTAACAGGGCAACCGTTAACACAAGGTTTATTTTTACAATTTAAGCAACGATTTGCTTCTTCAATAGCAATTTCTGCCGTGTAGCCCAATGCAACTTCGCTAAAATTTCTAGCACGGACTTTTGGGTCTTGAGTTGGCATTTCGTGTTTTTTTGGATTAATAGCCATTTTTACTTTCTCCTTTCCTTAAACTTCTTTCTTAAAAAGATTACAAGTTTCTTCGTGTGCGTGGCGTTCAAAATCAAAATACATTCTACCACGAGACATTGCTTCATCAAAATCTACTTCGTAGCCGTTAAAGTCTGGGCCGTCTACACAAGCAAATTTGGTAATTTTTTTGCCATCTCTATTAAGAGTAAGCCTACAACCACCACACATACCAGTTCCGTCTATCATAATAGGGTTCATAGAAACGGTTACAGGTACGCCGAAAGGTTTTGCTGTTAAGGTTACAAATTTCATCATAATAAGTGGGCCAATGGTAATAACCATATCAAATTGTTCGCCCGCCTCTAGTGCTTCTTTAAGTGGAACGGTTACGTTGCCGTGCCTGCCGTAACTTCCGTCGTCTGTCATAAGAACTAACTTGTCTGAACAAGCCTTAAATTCATCTTCTAAAATAACAAGGTCTTTATTTCTAAAACCAATTATGCTAGTAACTTCTGCGCCCATTTCGTGAAGAGCAACAGCAATTGGCATAGCAATAGCACAACCAACGCCACCACCAACTATACAAACTTTCTTTAAGCCTTCTAAATGAGTTGCAACGCCTAGTGGGCCAACGAAATCTTGAATAAATTCGCCTTCTTGCTTTTTGTTCAAAAGTTCTGTAGTAGAGCCAACAATTTGGAAAATAATTTTAACTGTTCCATCTTGTTTGTTAGCACCTGCAATGGTTAAAGGAATTCTTTCACCATTTTCATTAACACGCAAAATAATAAATTGCCCTGGCTTTGCTTTGTTAGCAACAAGTGGGGCAAGTATTTCCATTTGCGTTACGGTAGGATTAAGTTCTTTCTTACGAATAATTTTATACATTTCTTCTCCTATTATTTCACGCCGTTTTAACCTAGTTATAAATCTAGATTTATACGCTTATTTTTTTTGCTAAAATATTATAACATATAAATTACTTAAAATCAACAATAAAACATATTTTTCGCCCTTTATTTTCTAAATTAATGCAACCATTTTATAGCATTTTTTGCTTACACAATAGAAATATAATTTTTACACTATTGGGCAGTTAATAATGCAAGTAAAAATCATGGTTTTTTTACAAAATATACATTTTTCTTGCCTTTTTAATCTGTTTATGTTAAAATTATTTTGCTACACAATTCAATAAACAATTATTTGGGAAAACTATATACTTAATATAGTATTATTTTCGCATATTACCGCATACTTTTAGCAAAAACATCGGCTTCTCTCGGTATATGTGGAATTTTCCTATTGTTGAGAATTGTGTAGCAACAAACGAGGTTGGTGTTTTTCGGCGCGGCAATCTCGGTTGTCGCGTTTTTTATTTAACAACAAAATTCACAAAACAAAAGGAGAAATCATTATGGAAGAAAAAGTATTAAAAAAAGGAGAATTTTTTGGTGTTAATATACTATCTATAGTATTTTTTGCACTAGCAGTATTAACTTTTATAGCATGTTTAGTTGTTGCTTCAATTTTCCATGCAGATATATTTATTGATATGTCATATGGCTATTATTGGTTTTTTATTGCAATAATTATTTTTGTTGTAATTGGCATATTACTATTAAAAGTTAAACCTGAACTAACCATAACCGACAAATATATTATTGGCAAAGGAGTTTTTAAGAAAGTTGCATTGCCCGTAAAACAAATAACTGCTGTAGGCACAGGAATTTTTAAAAGTATTAGCATTACAACTGCTAAAGGTATAGTTAGTTTTTGCTTTGTTTCTAACAATGAAGAAATATTTACAACAATTTATAATTTGTTGAAAGATTAATAAACAACAACTTACAAATAATTACACTCGTCATTAATAAGCCGAATATTAAAATGACAAAAAAGCCACTTTTTTAAGTGGCTTTTATTTTTTAATCTACGTAATTTGGCTCTTGGCTATTTTCAAAATCTAAATTAACGCCTAATTCTCTAAACTCTGCATCAGCATCAAATTCTAATGCGTTATCAAATGCACAAAGTTTACTAATGGAAACTTCGTAGGCAGTTAAAATAGCAACTTGTTCATCTTCTAAGCGTTTTTGGTATTCTCTACTTTGAATTCTACCAGATATTGCTATTTTTTCGCCAACTGCTAAATTTTTAGCAAACCTTGCGTTTCTGCCCCACGCAATACAAGGAATATAGTCGCTTTTATTGTATGAACGATTTACCGCAATTAAAAGGTCTGCAATTTCCCTATTAAACGGCGTTGTTCTATAAATAGGTGGCTTGCACAAATACCCCGAAAGCACAATACTATTTGGGTTTTTTGCAGGGTTAAAGTCAAATAATTCTCTAACGAAAACTGTTAGCATTAATTTAGATTTTCCGTCTACCAATTTATTGTAACTTCTAAACTGACCTAGTGCGTTAATAGTTACGCCCACTTTAAGATTTTTATTTTCTATTAATCTTTCTGAAATGGTTACAGGCAAAATATCGCCTTGCCCAGAAAGTCTTTTAACTAAAATAGAAAATTCGTAAAACCCTTCGCCGTATACTTCGTGGGAAAATTGTGCCTCTGTTAAAATTTCGCCACTAACGAATACCTTGTTGTTTTTTTCTGTTAAGTTGTTCATTTATATTTCCTCCAAAATTTATATCAAACTTATTTGCTCGCCGTCTACTGCCATTTTGTAATTATCTTTATAAATTAAATTTCCTATGGTAGTAAAAGTATAGCCTTGCTTTTTTAATTCTTTAATAATTAAAGGTAGTGCTTCTGCCGTGTGTAAGCCGTTGTTGTGGAACAATACTATAGAGCCGTTTTTAACCCTTTTAACTACCCTATTATAAATTTCCATGGCAGATAAATTCTTCCAGTCTAAACTATCTACGTCCCATTGAATAGTATATAAACCTAACTCTTTGGCAGTATCTATTAGCCTATCGTTATAATCGCCGTAAGGTGGGCGAAAAACTTCTATTTTTTTATTGGTTATTTCGGTTATAGCATTAGAAGAAGTTGTTAATTCTTTAATAATTTGTTCTTTAGAAAGTTTGCTCATATACGGGTGCGTTGCAGAGTGAGTGCCTATTTCGTGCCCCATGTCGTTAATTTTTGCAACGTGTTCAGAGTATTTTTTTGTCCAAAACTCCACCATAAAAAAGGTGCATTTTACCTTTTCTTCTTGCATAATTTCTAAAAGCGTATCGGTATATTCATCGCCCCAAGCACAATCAAAAGAAATGGCTATTTTCTTTTCTTCAGTTCTAACCCTATATATAGGAAGTTTTTTAGTTGTTTTACTAAAAGCAGAACTAATTCCTACGCCACTAAACACTAAAACGCAAATTGTGAAAAAAATAATTATAGAAAGCAATACCTTTTTGCCTTTTATAACGACAAAATTCATTATAAATTACCCCAAACTAATAAAAACTGCTTAATTTGACACTTTTTAAAGATTTTTGTCTAATAATATTTTACGTTTATTTATATGTAAAATATATGCTAAATAAATTTAATATATGCAAAAAACACACCACGAAAATCGTAGTGTGTTTTTATGTTTTTTAATAATTTTAATAATTAATTAATTTTTTCTTTTTTTATTACTTTTAGGTTATGTTTTGTTGCGTAATCTTTTTTGTTTAATTCAAATTTAAATATTTTAACTTTATCTCTAAACCTATATAAAAGAATTGTAGTAGCAAGAAGTAAAACGATACCAACGGTTAATAAAATTATCCATAGCGGAAAAGTTTCGCCCTTAACAGCTTCCCACATTTCGTTAATATCTAACAAAGTGTCGTTATCGTAATAACTCATAATAGCACAGCGGTCTACCATATACTTTTCTGGGTATTGCGCCATAAGCCTGCCGTAACACTCTTCAGAAACTACCACATTGTATTCGCCCAAGCCAAAGAAATAAGAAAGGTCTACTAATTTATAACCAAGTTCTTCCATATCGTCTAAAGATATTTCTGAAATATCCGTTATTTCGGCATCTTCAAGTAAATATTCCGTTTCATCAAACCAACCAAGCGCAATTTCTTCAAAGATTTCATCGCCGGCAACCATACTTGTATAGCCAATATAATCCATATTTTGGGCAACGTTTTCAGGTGTTGAAATAAAGTTTAAAAACTTGTAAACTGCATCATAGTTGGTACTACCAGAAGGCATTACTAACCCGTCAAACCAAATGTTGCTACCTTCATCTGGAATATAATAAGAAAGGTTTCTTCTTTTACTTTCTTCTACTACCGTGCCATCTTCATCTTCGGCATCACCTAAAGCAACGTCTATAGCGTAAGCAGCGTCGCCACTCCAAGCAACGTAGGCATCTATATTGCCGTTAACAATATCGTTTTTACCGCTATCTACTTCAAATCCGTATAAAAGAGGTTTTACACTAATAAGTTTTTCGCCAACGGCATTAATAGCATCTAGCGAAACGTTGTTTAATATTGCAGTAATCTCTTCTAAAGAGTTAGTTTTTGCTAGTTCTTCGCCGTAAACCATAGCCAAGCCAACCAAATAAGAATCTCTAACACTATCTTTAATAGTAATTCTCTTTTGCAAAGAGTTATCTTCAAAAACGCCACCCCAAGAAGAAACTTTAAGTGTATCTACAACGTCTACGTCGTAAACCCAGCCCATAGTTCCCCACATATAGCCAACCATAAATTGAGAAATATTGGTTTTTTGACCTGCATTTTCGCCTGCTTGTATAGTAAAGGTTTTATCGCTTAAACGTTCTTGAATATAAGGCGAAACGTTTTCTAAATATTTTGGCACTCTAGTAAGGTCTAACTTTTGAATTCTACCTTCTACCGCCAACTTTTCTATCATATACTCACTAGGCACAACTAGGTCGTAACTATTAGGGTTAATAACTAATTCGTTATATAAGTTTTCGTTTGTGCCGTAGGTAGAATATTCTACTATAATACCCGTTTCTTCGGTAAATTTTGTTAATAAGTCTTCGTTTATATAGTCGTCGCAATTACAAATTCTTAAAACTTTGGTTTCGTTTGTTTCTGCACAGCCTATAAAAGAAAACAAAGGCAAAACAAACATAATTGAAAAAATTAAACTTAAAATTCTTTTCATGCCTTTTCCCCCTTTCTAGCAGTAACGTTTTTAATAATTACAACTAATATTATAACTACGAAAATTATTGCAGATAACGCCCTTAACGCAGGTAAAGAAGAGTTTGCGTTAGATTTAGCCATTGCGCCGTAAACGTAGGTAGAAATAGTATCAAACCCAGCAGGTTTGGTGTAGGCTGAAATAATGTAATCGTCAAGTGAAAGTGTTATTGCAAGCATAAACCCAGAAAGAATACCAGGTAAAATTTCTGGAATAACAACTTTTATTAGCGCCGTAAAAGGCGAAGCACCTAAATCTAGCGCCGCTTCGTATAGGTTTGAATCCATTTGCTTTAATTTTGGAACAACCGAAAGCACAACGAAAGGTGTTGTTATTATTAAATGCCCTATTACTAAAGAAGCATAAGAACGGCTTTCTGCAAATACCAAGGCAAATAATAAAACTAACGCAATGGCAGTAACTATTTCGGCATTGATTACAGGAATTCTAGAAGATGCAGAAGTAAATTTACCAAATTTACCTTTATGATAATAAATACCAATAGCACCTAAAGTTCCAAGTAAAGTTGCAAGAACTGCAACTACTATGGCTAAAATTAAAGTATCCCAAACTATTTTCATTAAACTTGCGTCGTTAAATAATTTTACGTAAAGGTTAAACGAAAAACCTATTTCTAAAGCATCTTTAATATTAACTATAGGGGTATCTACAAAACTATATAGCACCAAAGTAAAAATAGGCGCGTAAATAAACAAGAGTATTAAAACAATATATAATATTTGAAAAAACTTTTTCATTATAAATTGGTCCCCCTTGTATCTTCACTTTTAAAAGAACCCGTTATCCACATAGAAACAAGCATAACTACTAATAAAATCATAGCCATTGCAGAGCCAAAATTCCAATTTTGGAAAGTGGTAAATTGCTCGTCTATTAATTTACCAATAATAGTAATTAAGCCGTTACCAAAAGTGTCGGAAATAACGTAACAAGTCATAGTAGGCATAAATACCATTGTTACGCCACTTGCAATACCAGGGGTAGAAAGTGGAAAAATTACCTTTCTAAAGGTAGTAAACCAATTTGCGCCAAGGTCGTAGCTCGCTTCTACTAAACTTTTATCCATTTTAATTAAAACGGTATAGATAGGCAAAATCATAAAAGGTAAAAAGTCGTAAACCATACCTATTATAACGCTTAAATAGTTATTAACACCTAAAATACCAGTTAAAGTTAATAAATCTTTCATAGCCATAGCACGCAAAACGAAATTTATCCACATAGGCATAATAAATAGCATTAACAAAGTGCCACCTTTGTTTAGATTGCTTCTTGCTAGAATATAGGCTACAGGGTAAGCAAGCAAAATACAAATTATAGTTGTTGCTAACCCTATTAAAATACTAATAATTAAAGTAGAAATAGTGGTTGTGCTAGAAAAAAACCTTATAAAATTATCAAATGAAATAGTTCCTGCTTTATCTGTAAAAGAATAAAACACAATTAGTAGTAGTGGCAAAATTACAAAACAACCTAAGAATACGCCGTAAGGTATGCAAAGGTATTTTCTAGAAAAACCAAACAAAGTGCGTTTTTCGTTTCCTCTAAAACTAACCGGTTCGCTAGATATACGCTTACCTAAGTCTTTAAGCATTATCTTTTAACCTCCTGTTTAAGAGAAAGTTTAATATTTTCTTTTTTAATAATAACGCCAACGTGGTCATTTTCGTTCCAAGTGTCTTCAGTATCTAAAACAAAATCTTCTTCATTTTCGTCGGTACGAACTATTAATTGATAGTGGTCGCCTTTATAAATAATAGAAACAATATTACCTTCTGCCCCACCAAGTTCGCTATGGTCGGTAATTTCAATATCCTTTAAGCCAACTTCAACGTTAACGTCTACGTCGGTTAAGTCTATTTTTTCGCCTTCTTTAGTAATTAAGAAACCTTCTTCATCTAAGAAAGAGCCCTCGTAAAGTTGTGTAACGTCGCATTCAAATTCTCCGTCGCCAAAACAAACGGTGTTTTTCTTTGTAATATATCCGTCGTATTTATTAGAAGAAAATTCTTTAGCCATAATATGAATAGCATCTGGAGCAATAGAAACGCTAACCTTTTCGCCGACTTTTCTTTCAACGGTATCTTGAATAACTATTTCCGTTTTGCCTACTTTCATTACCATTTCGTAATGAACGCCCTTAAATATAGAACTAATAATAACGCCGTCTACTTGCCCTTCGCCTGCATCTTTTAATACAACGTCTTCTGGGCGAACAACAACGTCTACCTTTTCGTTTTTAGCAAAGTCGTCAACACAATCAAAATTATAGCCAACGAATTTAACCTTTTTATCACCTACCATAGTGCCACTAAAAATATTGCTTTCGCCAATAAAGTCGGCAACGAAAGAATTTTTAGGTTCGTTATAAATATCTTCAGGAGTGCCTATTTGTTGAATAACTCCGTCTTTCATAACAACGATAGTGTCGCTCATAGTAAGAGCTTCTTCTTGGTCGTGAGTAACGTAAATAAAAGTTATGCCTAGTTTTTTATGCATTTCTTTTAGTTCTAGTTGCATATCTTTTCTCATTTTTAAATCTAGCGCACCTAAAGGTTCGTCTAGTAATAAAATTTCTGGTTCGTTAACTAAAGCACGTGCAATGGCAACCCTTTGTTGTTGACCACCAGAAAGTGTGGTAACGCTACGTTTTTCAAAACCTTCTAGGTCTACCATTTTAAGAACTTTTGCTACCTTTTCGGCAATTTCTTTTTTAGAAAGTTTTTCTATTCTTTCTAACCTTTCGCCGTTAGCCTTTTCGTACGTAACTTTTACCTTTTTTAGTTTTAACCCAAACGCAATGTTTTCGTAAACGTTAAGGTGTGGGAAAAGCGCATAACGTTGGAAAACCGTGTTAATAGGTCTTTTATTAGGTGGCAAATTACTAATATCTTCACCATTTAGTAAAATTTTACCCTCGGTTGGCATATCAAAGCCGGCAATCATACGCAAAGTGGTGGTTTTACCACAGCCAGAAGGCCCTAAGAAAGTTACAAACTCTCCTCTATTAAAATACAAATTAATATTATCTACGGCAACAACGCCGTCTTCAAACTCTCGCTTAATGCCAATAAGTTCTATAATTTTGTTATTCTCTACTTTATTTTCAACCTTTTTTTCCATTTTAGTTTCTCCTTTTGTGAAATTAAAAAGACGGTGGGGATGAAACCCAAATAAATTCAGCCGTATCGTTGCCTTTGTTTATAATTTGATGAACTTTGTTTGCCGTAAAATAAAAACTTTCGCCTTTTTTAACTTTAACCTTTCGCTTACCTAAAATTAAGGTTATTTCGCCCTTTAGCACAAACCCAAATTCTTCGCCTTCGTGCGGGAAGTCTTCGTCGGTAGAACCACCTGCAAAAAGTTTCATATGCAACGGCTCCATTGTGTTTTTTTGTGCGTTAGGCACAAGCCAATTTAGTATATATTCTTCCGTTTGCTTTTCTATAAATTCATTTTTGTTAAAAGAAAGTTTTTCTTCGGCTTCCGTTTCACTAAAGAATTCTTTTAAGTTAGTGCCAAGTGCAGAAAGAATATCTATTAAAGTTGCAATAGACGGGCTAGTTAAATCGTTTTCTAGTTGCGAAATATACCCTTTAGTTAACTCGCACCTGTCGGCAAGTTCTTCTTGCGTTAGTTCGCAAGAAAGCCTTAAGTCTTTAATTTTTTCGCCTAAAATCATAATCCACCTTTTTGGTTTAGACAAATTTAACTAAAAGTTTAATAAATCTAAACTTAATGATGTATTTTATTATATTTTATTGTGCGAATAATGTCAATTATTTTGCATATATTTTTTTAATTTTTTTATGGTGCAAAAACACCCCTTTTATTATAATAAAAAATTACAAAAAAATATTAAGTTTTTTAAGTGGTTTTTCGTTGCAAAAGTTATATTAAAAATGTATAATGAGTTTTGTTATGTGGGATATTTTCGTTCAAGCCTTAGGCTTTATTGCAATTGGGGTAAATCTTATAGCAGTACAATTTAATACGCACGGCAAAATAATGCTTTTTAAAACTTTAGGCTCTTTTTTATTTGCAATGCAATATTTACTTCTTGGTGCATACGCAGGTATGGTTATGGATTTAATTGGCACTATTAGAAATATAATTTTTTCCCATAACGTTAAAAACGGCAAATCTAATAAATGGTATATAATAATTTTTGCTATTATAACCTTAATTTTAGGGCTTGCAACAATTATTTTAACTTGGGAAAAATCTATTTTAGCCGTTTCGCATTGGACAACAGACGTAAACGTAGCAACAATTTTAGCAGTAGGTTTAGCAGTTGTTTCTATAATTGCAAAACTTTTAACCACCGTTGCTTACGGGTTTAAAGACCCACATAAAATAAGGCTAATAAACTACCCGTCTTCTTCACTATGGTTAATATATAACTTTGCTTGTTTTTCCTTAGCAGGTATGGTAAACGAAATTATGACCTTAATTTCCTTAACCATAGCAGAAATTCGTTTTAGAAAACCTAAAGAAACAGTAGAAAAAAAGTAAGAAAAACTTTCCAATTAAGGCAATAAAAAAGGCTAACGAATTTCGTTAGCCTTTAATTTTACTTAAACGTTTATTAAATATATTTTTTTAACTCGTTAGCGTCTTTTAATATAACGTCTGGTTTAACTTCACTTTCGTTAGCCATACTTAAAGTGGTTTCGCCAGAAAGTACAAGCGCCGTT
>JAZOOP010000012.1:0-5260 GCA_045655065.1 Christensenellaceae bacterium | reverse complement strand
AAATATTAAAAACAAAATATATTTTTTAAAAAAGTTTTTAGTGTAATAAGTAGTAAAAAAGGGAGCAACTTTATACATAAAGTATAAAACCCTTGCAAAAGATAAAAGAAAATGTTATAATATAGCATATTTTAAAAATTCTTGTAAAAAGTAAAACACTAAACAAAAGGAAAGTGGAATGGAAAATATTACTTGTAAATATTGTGGTGGCACTGCTACAAAAGAAGGCGATTATTACGTTTGTAAAAATTGCTTAAAACAATGGGAAGTAGAAGAATTAGAAAACGAACAAGTTTCTAACGAAAACACTGCAAGTGAAGAGAAAGAGGTTGTAGAAAACGAAGAGGCTCAAACCAAGGTTTCTGGCAAAAGGTCTAAGTCGCTATCTAACATATTGTCTACGCAAGAGTTGGGTGACGGAACAGATTTGCACGATACCGAAGAAGAAAAAAACGGGCTAGAAGAAGTTTCTAATTACATAAAAGCAAGAAAGTGGCAAAAGGCAGAAACTTTAATAGATAGTATTTTATTTAACAACCCAAGTTTAGGTAAAGCAATTTGGTATAAACTTCAAATTAAATTTTGTGTGTTAACCGAAAAAGAATTATTTACTTGTTTGCCTAATTTTGAAAAGGAAGATTATAAAGTGCTTGCAAGTGCAATAAAATGTTCTAGCAAGGCACAAGCAAAACGTGTTTTAAATGCATTATACGAAGAAAGTAAAAATATAGAAGAAGAAACAAGCCTACTTCTTCTTAATACGATTTTAAAGTTTAATTACGATGACAAAGTAGAAAACGTAAAAGATTTAATAGAAAACTCTATTGAAAAAAATCGCTTTGAAGTGTTTAAACTTTTACTTTCAGCACTAGGCGAAATATCTGAAGAAGAATACGTAGATTATAATATAAGGTACGCAAAAAGCACGAATAAAATAGAAGATACTATGTATTGTATAAACAACGTTATTACTATAGACGATGGTAACGTTAAAGCATTAACAATACTATTAAACCACTACTTAAAACAAAAAAACAGAGAACGTGTTATTTCTACCTATAATAAAATACTAAAATCTGTTTCAAGTTCAAACGTTAATAGCACTGCGGCTAGCGTGTTAGACCAAGTAAAGAATTCTATTTCCACTAAAGAAGACGCATCTATTCTAAAAGAATTAGTAGATAATTATCCTGGCGACTTTAAGGAAATAAAAGATATATTACTTTCAATAGCGTTTGCCGTAATAAAACAAGGGCTATTTAACGATGGAAAGTATTTTCTTTCGCTTGTAAAAAATATAGATGAAAACAACCCAGAAGTTTATTGGGGTTATTGTTTAGCAAAAACTCGCTCAACTGATGAAAAAGCGCTAATACGTTCTAAAATATTATTAAAGAAAATACCAGAATATAACGTATATTTATCGTTAGCAAGTGCGTTCCAAAAAGAAAAACGCATGGAAATAGCCAACGAGCAAGTAAAATACAACAAGAAAAAAAGAACCAAAAAAGCTTTAACTACTTTTATTTGTTCTTTCTTAGTATTGCTTGTAGCATTTGTTATAGTAGGCTACTTTGTTTACGTTCCTATATTAAAAAGAAACGAATTTATGGCTAACAGGCAATACGGCGAAGTTGTAAAAATGGATAATCTTTCAGAATTTACAATTCCAGACGACGTTTATTCAATAGATAGTAATGTGTTCTATGAATGTACTTCGTTAACTAAAGTAGTAATTCCATACGGTGTTCACAGTATAGGCGCCAATGCATTTTTTGGTTGTACTTCGTTAACAACCGTTACAATTCCAAGTAGCGTTACTACCATATCGGCTTCTGCTTTTGAGGGTTGTACTTCATTAGAAAGTATTAATATACCTAGTGGTGTTACCATTATAGAAGATTCCGTTTTCTACGGTTGTAGTTCGTTAAATAGCATAACAATTCCAAATACTGTAACTACTATAGAAGGTTATGCTTTCTTTGGGTGCTCTTCATTAAGGAGTTTAACAATACCAAATAGTGTAAACAGCATTGGTTCTTCCGCTTTTGGTAATTGTAGTAGTTTGCAAAGCATAAGGTTGCCTTTTGCTGGTGATAGAGAAGATTCTTCCCTTAACCCTCATTTTGGTTATGTTTTTGGTGCTAATACTTATACGGAAAACAACGAGTTTGTTCCAAGTTCTTTAGAACAAGTATTTATATCTCGTGGAACAAAAATAGGGTATTGTGCGTTCTATGGTTGTGATTCTATAAAATACGTGAATTTACCTACAACTATAACGCAAATAAGCGACGACGCATTTTATAATTGTTCTTCGTTAGAAGAAATAGAAATACCAAATAGCACATCTAGTATAGGCGCTTGGGCGTTTTATAACAATACTTCGCTAAAATATGTTGTAATACCAACTAGCGTAACGCAAATAGGCAATAGTGCTTTTGGTAACTGCCCAATAGAAACGGCTACGGTTTCAACCTTTGCACTAGCACACCTACCAAAAGGCGAACTTAAAACGGTTACCGTTACGGGTGGCGTACAAAACGACTATTCTACTGCAAACGATAGTGTTTATCCTTTCCAATACCAAAACGGAGTTTTAACTTCTACAAATAAATCGCACAGCACTACGTCTTCTTACGTTATAACTGCTAGAAGCAACGCTACTATAACCTTTAGTTATAAGGTTTCTTCAGAAGGTAGTTACGACTTTTTAAAAATTATTAAAAACGGCAACGTTTTAAGGCAAGTTGCGGGCTCTACTAGTTATACGAGTTTTAGTGTAACCCTAAGCGCTGGCGATACTTTAACATTTAAATATGATAAAGATGGCTCTAATAGTGTAGGCGACGATACTGCTTATATTAAAGACATATATATAAACGGCAAATTAATGGGTGCAGAAAACCTAAACGTTGTTGGCGCTATTGCAGATGGTGCGTTTATAAACTGCGCTAAACTAACTAACGTTACTATTGGTAAGTTTGTTTCAGAAATAGGCAACAACGCATTTTATAATTGTACTGAGTTAGAAAGTATAACTTTTGTTCAAGATAGCGTTATAAGTAAAATTGGTGCAAACGCATTCTTTGGCTGTAGTAGTTTAACTAGTATAACCATACCAAGCACGGTAACGAACGTTGGCGCTAAAGCATTTAATAATTGTATTAATTTAGAAAATATAGATTGCCAATTTGAAAGTATGCCAAGTGGTTGGGATAATTCTTGGAAAGGCAACTGCCCAGGCGAAATCACATGGCTTAACCACGTGCACGAATATGACCAAGCAATAGTTTCTAACGACTTTTTGGCAACTGAATCCACTTGCGAAGAAAAAGCAACTTACTATTATTCTTGCACCTGTGGCGAAATTGGAACTGAAACTTTTGAATATGGCAACTATGGAGAACATAATTATGAAGTATGTTGTATAGAGAACCAATACCTAGCAGCCGAAGCAACTTGTTCAGAAAAAGCAACTTACTATTATTCTTGCGCTTGTGGTAAAAAGGGAACAGATACTTTTGAATATGGTAACTATGCCGAGCACGATTGGGAAGAAGAATATTCTAGCAATTTAACACACCATTGGTTAAATTGTGCAAATTGTACTGCAACCTTAGAAGAAGAACATAACTTTATAAACGAAGTTTGCACGGCTTGTAATTACAATAAAGTTGGCACAGAAGGTGTTTTATATGCAAATTACGGAACATATGCAGTAGTTGTAGGTTACGAAGGTACTGCAACGGAAGTTATAATAGCAAACGAATACCAAGGTGTACCTGTAACAGGTATAGGTGATGAAGCATTCTCTCATTGTGCTTCATTAAATGGTATTGTAATACCCAGCAGTATATCAAGTATAGGCAACTGGGTGTTCAGTAACTGTACTGCATTGAAAAGCATAGTAATTCCAAATAGTGTAACAAGTATAGGTTCTTATGCGTTCTCTGATTGCTATTCATTAACAAGTGTAACAATAGGAAGTGGTGTAACAAGTATAGGTTTTTGTGTGTTCTTTTATTGCACATCATTAATAAGTGTAGAAATACCAGATAGCGTAACAAGTATAGGTGAACATGCATTCTATATGTGCACCTCGTTATCAAACATAGTTATGCCAAATAGTGTAACTAGCATAAACCATTATGCCTTTGGTGTTTGCTTTTCATTAACAAGCATAGTAATACCAAATAGCGTAACGAGTATAGGTGAAGGTGCATTTAGTAATTGTAGTGATTTAACAATCTATTATGAAGGCTCAAGTATACCAAGTGGTTGGTCTAGTAATTTTAACCCAGGTAACCGCCCAATAGTATATAATTACAATAGCGAAAATTAAAAATAAAAAAACAAAAAAGGCTGTGTTTTTCACAGCCTTTTTTATTTTTACACCTAAAAGTTTTTTATTGATTAATAAAACTCGGAAAAAAGATTTGCTTACAAAGATTTTTTACGAAAGAGGAAAAACAGACATAAAAGCAAAGAAACAACCTTTTAGGTTGTTTCTTGCATAATTTGTCTTGTTTTGACGTGGTGCGAGCAAAGGGACTTGAACCCCCACGGTCTCCCACTAGATCCTAAGTCTAGCGCGTCTGCCAATTCCGCCATGCTCGCAAACACACAATAGTGTGTTATTAAATTAACCTTGCCTTGCTCAGGTTGGTCCGCCTTCGGGGACTCGAACCCCGGGCCCACTGATTAAGAGTCAGTTGCTCTACCAACTGAGCTAAAGGCGGTGGTGCTCCATCCGCGATTCGAACGCGGGACACCGTGATTAAAAGTCACGTGCTCTGCCAACTGAGCTAATGGGGCATTTATACCTTAAAACTTTGGCAGGGGTGGCAGGATTTGAACCTACGAATGCGGGAATCAAAATCCCGTGCCTTACCGCTTGGCGACACCCCTATCGGTTATTAAGTTTTTATTTTGGGGCGGGTGATGAGAATCGAACCCACGACCTCAAGGACCACAATCTTGCGCTCTAACCAACTGAGCTACACCCGCCATATAGTTTGGCGTGCCTGAAGAGATTCGAACTCCTGACCCTCGGCTTAGAAGGCCGATGCTCTATCCGGCTGAGCTACAGGCACATTTTATCACCGTGCCACTCTTTGTTGGAGCGGGTGATGGGAATCGGACCCACGCGGCCAGCTTGGAAGGCTGGAATTCTACCATTGAACTACACCCGCATAGTACATTCTCAAACAATGCTTATAGATTTTAACAAAATTAAAAATGATTGTCAACTATTTAC
>JAZOOP010000011.1:0-10928 GCA_045655065.1 Christensenellaceae bacterium | reverse complement strand
GGTTTTCATCACGTAGTGATTTCATCCCACAGGGGTAGGATTTATCCCGTCTGAAAGGACGGATTTAGTTGAAAAGACTCAGGATTGCAAACAATCCTGAGTCTTTTCTGGTGGAGACGCAGGGACTTGCACCCTGGTCTTGAACGTTACGCTAAAACCTTCTACATACTTATCTGCTTGTTAATTTTAGGCAAATTACGGCAAACAGAAGCCTTTAACTTGCCCGTGGCTTTTTAAGTTCAACCTAAAAAACAGAGCCTAATTTTTTAGGTAGTTCCCCGTTTAACTGACGCCTTAACTCTACCCAACGGGAAGATAAAGCAAGACGTACGCTTAAATTAAGCAGCGTATGCTAATTTTTGATTGTTAGCATTTAAATTTAATTTCCGTTTTAACGAAGCCGAGCCTTCGGTATGCTTACGTTTTATAATAATCGCCCAATCGAAACTAAAATCGTCCCCATATAAAACGCCGTTATATTAACGGCATTTTTATTATATGTCTTCTATTTCGTATGGTGTTAATTGGTATACGTAGTGGTTTAGCCAGTTCATATAAATTAAGTTTGCCGTTGAAGACCAACTCATTTTAATTTCGCCGTCTTTACCATTTACGTAATAATTATCTGGCGGAGCAATATTTAAGCCTCTAGATAAATCTCTTTTATATTCTAATTCTAAAGTATCTCTGTCGTATTCGGCGTGCCCTGTTATGAATATAAACTTATTATCTTTAGACCTAATTATAGTTGCCCCTGCTTCTTTAGAAGAAGCAATCATAACCAAATCTTTACAAGCCTTAATATCTTCTTCTTTTATTGTTGTATGGCGAGAGTGTGGCATAAAGAACCTATCGTCTGTACCCTTAAGTAACCTATCGTACTTAACTAATTTTTTATGCTTATATACACCGAATAGTTTTTGCGATAGTGGGTATTTTTTTATACCATAATAGTAATATAGCCCTGCTTGTGCGCCCCAACAAATGAAAATGGTGCTGGTTACGTTATTTTTAGCAAAGTTAAAAATTTCTTCTAACTCTTTCCAATATTTAACTTCAGTAAACTCTATTTCTTCTACGGGAGCACCGGTAATAATCATACCGTCAAACTTTTTATCTTTAATATCTTCAAAAGATTTATAAAACTTTTGTAAATGTTCTAACGGAGTATGTTTGCCAACGTAGGTTGAAGTGCTAATTAGGGTTAAATTTATTTGTAATGGAGAATTAGATAAAAGCCTCATTAACTGAGTTTCCGTTACTTCTTTAGTAGGCATTAGGTTTAATATTGCTATTTCTAAAGGTCTTATATCTTGTTTTAATGCACGTTTTTCGTTCATTACAAAAATATTTTCTGCTTGCAACGTTTTAACGCCAGGCAAATCTTTTGGAACTATAATTGGCATAATTACCCCCCTCCTTTGTTTATTTTTACTTTTTTATTATATTTGTTCTAATGCTTGTTTTAAGTCTTCTATTAAATCTTCTGCGTTTTCTATACCACAAGAATACCTAATTAACGTTGGTGAAATTCCTGCTTCTTCTAATTGCTTGTCCGTTAATTGGCGGTGAGTTGCATTGGCTGGGTGCAAGCAACAAGTTCTTGCATCGGCAACGTGAGTTTCTATTGCTGCAACCTTTAAAGATTTCATAAACTTTTCGGTTGTAGCCCTATCACCTTTAAGAGCAAAACTTAATACACCACAACTGCCGTTTGGTAGATATTTTTGACCTAATTCGTAATATTCATCTGTTTTTAAGCCACAATATTTAACCCAAGCAACTTTTTCGTGAGCGTTTAAGAATTCTGCAACGGCTTGCCCGTTTTCGCAATGTCTTTTCATTCTAACGTGTAAACTTTCTAAACCAAGGTTAATATAGAAAGCGTGTTGTGGAGATTGAATTGAACCAAAATCTCTCATTAATTGTGCAGTTGCTTTAGTAATGAAAGCACCTTCTTTGCCAAACTTTTCTGCATATACTATACCGTGATAACTATCGTCTGGAGTGCAAAGACCTGGGAATTTTTCTTTATGAGCCATCCAATCAAATTTACCTGCATCTATAATAGCGCCACCAACTGAAACGCCGTGACCGTCTATATACTTTGTGGTAGAGTGAGTAACAATATCTGCACCCCATTCTATTGGCCTACAATTTATTGGAGTTGCAAAGGTGTTATCTATAATAAATGGAACGCCGTGTTTATGTGCAACTTTTGCATACATTTCAATATCTAATACCGTGCAAGCAGGGTTAGCAATGGTTTCGCCAAATAATGCTTTAGTATTTGGCTTAAATGCTTTAGATAGTTCTTCTTCAGTTGCAGTTACAGGTACGAAAGTAAAATCTATACCCATTTTTTTCATTGTTACCGCAAACAAGTTAAAAGTTCCACCGTAAATTGAAGCACTTGCAACAACGTGGTCGCCTGCGTTTGCAATATTAAAAATTGCAAAGAAGTTTGCGGCTTGTCCAGAAGAAGTTAGCATTGCAGCAGAACCACCTTCTAGTTCGCAAAGTTTTTTTGCAACTAAATCGTTAGTAGGGTTTTGTAGCCTTGTGTAAAAATACCCAGAGGCTTCTAAGTCAAATAACTTACCCATATCTTCGCTAGTATCGTATTTAAAAGTAGTGCTTTGGTAAATTGGTATTTGCCTTGGTTCGCCGTTTTTTGGTGTATAACCACCTTGAACACAGGTTGTTTCAATTCTTTTCTTGCTCATAATAACTCCTTAAAAAAATTTATCTATTTGTAATTTTTAATTTCTCTCTCTTTTTCTCTTTCTTTATCTTTTTGCATTAGGGTTTGCTTTTTGTCGTAGGTGTGTTTACCTTGGCAAAGCCCCAATTCCATTTTAACTAAAGCGCCCTTAAAATACAACCTTAAAGGAACTAAAGTTAAACCTTTTTGGTTTACTTTTGAAAAGATTTTTACTATTTCGCTTTTGTGCATAAGTAACTTTCTATCTCTTCTAGAGTTTTTAGTATTAAATGCCCCAGCCTTATCGTAAATAGCGATATGCATATTTTTAACAAAAAGTTCGCCGTTATAAACAACGCAAAAACTTTCTTTAAAACTTACGTTGTTTTGGCGTAGAGATTTTACTTCGCTACCTTCTAGCACTATGCCTACTTCGTATTTTTCTAAAATAAAATACTCGTAGTTAGCATATTTATTTACGCAAATGTTTTTTTCCATAACTATTATTATTCCGTTTCTTTTTTATTATCTTCTTCTAACAACAAAAATTCTGCTCGTTTAGAAAAAGTATCTACAGAAGAAACTACAATTTTAACCTTTTGACCTAACCTATAGGTAGTTTTATTGTTAGAAAGAGTGTATTTTTCTTCATTATAGGTGTATTTTTTGCCTTTTAGCGTTTCTATTTTAACAAGCCCTTCTATACCGTTTTCTAGTTCAACGAAAAACCCAAAATTAGTTACGCCACTAATAACGCCAAAAAATTCTTCCCCTTCTTTTTCGCTAATATATAGCATCTTGTAATATTCGTCTACCGCTCTTTCGGCTTCGGTGGAAATTTTTTCCCTTTCAGAAGATTGTTTAGATGCAACCTCTACAAAATTATCATACTTTTCTTCTAAATTTAACTCGCCACTTAAAAAGTCTTTTAATATTCTATGCACAACTAAATCTGGGTATCTTCTAATAGGCGAAGTAAAGTGGCAATAATGTTTTTCGCTTAACCCAAAGTGCCCTAAACATTTAGGCGAATATTCTGCCTTTTGCATAGAACGTAGCATTACCCTATTTATAAGCGTAAAGTTAGCAGAATTTTGTTCTTGCTTTAGTATGCGTTGAAAATCTATTGGGTAAACGCCGTTTTTGTTTCTTTTATATTTAACCCCTAACCCGTCTAAAAATGCGTAAAACTTGTTTAGTTTTTCTTCGCTTGGGTTGGTATGAACACGGTAAATAAAAGGTAGTTCTGCATAGTAAATATATTCTGCAACTATGCAGTTAGCCAATATCATAAACTGCTCTATTAAATTGCGTGCTTGGTTTTTTTCGGCACTTTTTACCGTTATTTTTCCTTTTTCATCTACTAAAATTTGGCTTTCATTAACGTCTAAATCTATACTGCCGTTTATTTCACGCTTGTTTTCTAAAATTGTGGCAAGTTGGTTCATTAAAAGAATTTTTTCATAAATATTTTTTCTTCTTTTAATAACCTTTTCGTTGCCATCTAAAATGGCTTGAACTTCCGTGTAAGTTAACCTTGCCTTACTTTTAATTACAGAAGGGGTAATTTCCCTATCTATAACTTTGCCGTTTTTATCTAGTTTAATTAAAACGGAAATGGTTAGCCTTTCTTCCCCTTCTTTTAAGGAGCATAAGTCGTTACAAAGCCTTTCAGGTAGCATTGGTATAACACTTTCTGGAAAATAAGTGCTTGTGCCCCTAAGAAATGCTTCTTTATCTATAGGACAATCTTTTTTAACGTAATGGCTAACGTCTGCAATATGAACGCCTAAATGGTAAAAGCCGTTAATAAATTCTATTGAAACTGCATCGTCAAAATCTTTTGCGTCTTCGCCATCTATGGTAAAAATTGTTTCTTTAGTAAGGTCCTTTCTATTTATTATATCATCTTTGATGATATGTTTCAACTGTAAATTAGCATAATCTAGCACGGATTTAGGAAATTTTTCGGGTAAATCGTAACTATAAATTATAGATTTTAGTTCGGCTTGCTTTTCAAACTGCCTACCTAACACCTTGGTTACAATGCCTTCTGGGTTTTGCTTTTTTGGGTATGCTAAAATTTTGGCAACTACCTTGTCGCCAGATTTTGCCCTTACCCCTTTACCAAAAGGTATAAAAACGTTTACTGAAAATTTATCTTCATCAGGAATAACTATACCCCCGTTTCTTTTAGAAAAATAAGTTCCACAAACCTTATCTTTCCCCCTTTTAATAATTTTTAAAACCCTAGCGAGCGTGCGTTTACCCACCCCGTCGTTAAAGGTTTCGCAAAGCACAATATCGCCGTGTAAAGCGCCCTTTAGTTCGTGGTGTGGAATAAAATAATCTTCCGTTTCGCCCGTTTCTATTAAAAAGGCAAATCCCCTTGGATTTCCTTGTATTTTTCCTTGTTTAATTTCCCTTTTACCCATAATAAATAAAAGGCGATTTTCTTAACCTGAAGAAAACCGCCAAACCGTTAATTTTTTTGTTTTAAGCAAGAGTTGCAACTATTGCAAAAACCACACATAGAACACCAAACACAATACTACTAATTACAGTTAATTTTCTCATTCTGTGTTCAAAGGTTTTGCTTTTGTTTTTGCTTAAAAAAGTTTCAGTTTGCCCACCTAAAGCGCTTATGCCAGATGAGTTTCCAGGTTGAAATATAACTACTAAAATAATGAAGATGGCACAAATTGCCATAATTATTAATAATGGAATTTTAATAAAATCGTGCCAAATGGTCCACCCATTAGACATTAACATAGTTAACATACCCATAATTATCTCCTTAAAGTAAATTTATAACCAAAAATTATAAATTTTTAACTAATTCTCAAATATAATAGCATACAAAACGTTATTTTGCAACTATTTTTTATGCTTTTATTTTTTAATTAAAGATTTACCCGTCATTTCCTTAGGTTGTTCTAGCCCCATCATATCTAAAAGAGTTGGCGCTACGTCGCAAAGTTTTCCGTCTTCGTAAAGTTCTAAGCCCTTAAACTTTTCGCCAATTACTATGAAAGGAACCTTGTTAGTGGTGTGTGCAGTAAATGGAGAGCCGTCTTCTTCTAGCATTTTATCTGCATTGCCGTGGTCTGCAGTAACTATTGCATTGCCACCCATAGAAAGAATTTTATCTACTACTTGTTTAACGCAATTATCTACCGTGTTAACGGCATCTACTGCGGCATCAAATACGCCCGTGTGCCCTACCATATCGCAGTTAGCGAAGTTTAATATCATAACGTCGTATTTACCGGTGTCTAGTTCTTTAATTGCCCTTTCGGCTACTTCAGGGGCGCTCATTTCAGGTTTTAAGTCGTAGGTTGCTACCTTTGGAGATGGAATAACAATTCTAGTTTCACCTTCAACTTCTTTTTCTAATTTTGCGTTAAAGAAGAAAGTTACGTGCGCATATTTTTCCGTTTCGGCAATATGAAGTTGTTCTAAACCTAATTTAGATAAATATTGTGGCAAAGTGTTTGTTATTTCTTCTGGTGGGAAGGCTACGTTAACTCCAGTAAAACTACTATCGTAAACGGCAAAGCCTGTGTAAACTGGGCTTAAGAAACCCGTTTTTCTTTCAAAGAAGTTAAATTCTTGTTGAGAAACTGCCCTTGTAATTTGCCTTGCTCTATCTGGACGAAAGTTAAAGAAAATAACTGAATCGCCCTTTTCTATTAAGCCAACAGGTTTACCATTTTCTGTAACGTTGGTTGGTAGCATAAACTCGTCTGTAACGCCGTTAGCATAACTATTTTCTACGGCTTTTACACCACTTTCTGCCTTTTCGCCAACGCCTAGGGTTAACATATCGTAGGCTTTTTCTACTCTATCCCAGTTATTATCTCTGTCCATAACGTAGTATCTACCACAAACAGATGCTATTTTACCATAACCAATTCTATCTATTTCGGTTTGTAATTCCTTAACGAATTCTAGCCCTGATGTTGGTGCTGTATCTCTACCGTCCATAAAGCAATGAACGAAAGTATTTTTAACCCCTTGTTCTTTTGCCATTTTTAATAAGGCGAACAAGTGTGAAATAGTAGAGTGCACGCCACCTGTAGATAAAAGCCCGTAAAGGTGTAGGTTTTTGTTGTTTTCAACGGCATTTTTAGTTGCTTTTAATAATGCTTCGTTGGTGAAAAAATCTCCGTCCATAATGGCTTTGGTAATTTTAGTTAGGTCTTGGTAAACTATTCTACCAGCACCAATGTTTAAGTGCCCTACTTCAGAGTTTCCCATTTGACCTTCTGGTAAACCAACGTCCATACCACTTGCGCCAATTAAGGTATAAGGATATTCTTCTTTATATTTGTTAATGTTTGGGCTACCTGCTTTAACGATTGCGCTAACGCACCTTGTGCATTTTTGGTTGTTTACGCCGTAGCCATCCATAATAATTATACAATTTGGTTTTTTCATATATTTTCCTTAAAAATTTTATTTCTTTATAAAAGACGCAAATTAAATTTTGCGTCTTTTGATATTATATTTAATTAGTTGTTTTTGTAGTTAACGATACCAGCAAAATCGGTTGCCTTTAGAGCAGCACCACCAATTAAACCACCGTCTATATTCCTCATAGCCATTAGTTCTTTTGCATTGGTAGGTTTCATACTGCCACCGTATTGAATACGTAATGCTTTAGCAACTTCGTTCCCCCAAATTTTCTTAACTAAACTTCTAATGTATCCAATGGTTTTATTAGCATCTTCTGCAGTTGCAGTTTTGCCTGTACCAATAGCCCAAACAGGTTCGTAAGCAATAACTATATTTGCAAAATCTTCTGCAGTAAAATCTTTAAAACCTTCTACAACTTGTTTCTTTAACACTTTTTTAGTTTTATTCTTTTCTCTTTCAGTTAGAGTTTCGCCAACGCAAATAATTGGTTTTAAGCCTTTCTTTAACGCTTGTTTAGCACGTGCGTTAACACTTTGGTCTGTTTCACCAAAATATTGTCTTCTTTCACTATGCCCAATAATAACGTATTCAACACCAATTTCTAAAAGCATATCTGCAGAAATTTCACCAGTAAAAGCACCGTTATCTGCCCAAGCAACGTTTTCTGCGCCTAATTTAATTTTAGAGCCTGCAATTGCTTCTTTAACAGCCCATAAATCTGTATAAGGTACACAAACTACAACTTCTGGTTTAGATTTTGCTACTAATGGTTTTAATTCGTTAATAAGTTCAACGGCTTCTTTAACCGTTTTGTTCATTTTCCAGTTGCCTGCAATAATAGGTTTTCTCATTTTTATTCTCCAAGTAAAATTTATAATATTTTAATTATTTGTCGTTTAAGCATTCAATACCAGGTAGTTTTTTGCCTTCAAATAATTCTAAAGATGCACCACCACCGGTTGAAATATGAGTCATTTTATCGGCTAAACCAAAGGTTGTAACTGCTGCAGCAGAGTCGCCACCACCAATAATGGTTGTTGCAGTTGTTTCTGCTAATGCTTTTGCTACTGAAATTGTGCCGTTTGCAAAGCAAGGGTTTTCAAATACGCCCATAGGTCCGTTCCAAATAACCGTTTTTGCACTCTTAACTGCTTCTTCGTAAAGTTCAATGGTTTTAGGACCAATATCTAAGCCCATTTTGTCTGCTGGGATATTTTCTACAGAGCAAACTTCAGTTTCAACTTCGGCATCTATTGGGTTAGGGAATTCTTTAGCGATAACTGCGTCTACAGGAAGATAGAATTTTTTGCCTAATTCTTCTGCTTTAGCCATCATATCTTTACAATAATCTAATTGTTCAGTATCTACAAGTGATGTGCCAACTTCATAACCTTTTGCTTTTAAGAAAGTGTATGCCATACCACCACCGATAATAAGCGTATCGCATTTTTCTAATAGGTTAGAAATAACTTTTAACTTGTCGGCAACCTTTGCACCACCTAAAATTGCTACGAAAGGACGAACTGGGTTTTCTAAAGAATCTGCCATAACAGAAAGTTCTTTTTCAATTAAGAAACCACAAACTGCTTCTTTAACGAAGCCGTATTCTGCAATAGCAGCGGTAGTTGCGTGTGAACGGTGTGCTGTACCAAACGCATCGTTAACGTATACTTCGCAATAAGATGCAAGTTTTTTGCAAAGTGCTTCGTCTCTTTTTTCTTCGCCTTGTTCAAAACGAGTATTTTCTAATAAAATAACTTCGCCGTTTTTTATGTTAGCAACTAGTTCGTCTGCACAAGGGCCAACAACGTCTTCTGCAAACTTAACTTCTTGGCCAAGTTTTTCTGCCAATTTAATAGCAACAGGTTTTAAGGTGAATTTTTCTTTATCTTTTAATGCTTTTTGTAAAAATTCTTCTTTTGCTTTTGCTTGTTCTTCTATAGGCAATGCTTCTACTGCCTTCTTTTCTTTTTTAGTTAAGCCAAAACCTTCGGTAAAAATGTTGTGTGGCTTACCCATATGTGAACATAAAATAACTTTTGCGCCTTGTTCAATTAAATACTTAATTGTAGGAAGTGCGCCGTTAATACGAGTTTCATCTGTAATTACGCCGTTTTTCATTGGAACGTTGAAGTCTACCCTAACAAGACATTTCTTGCCGGCAACGTTTACGTCTTTAATAGATTTTTTGTTCATAATTAATTCTCCTATGGGCATTGACCTTATTTTTTGTAAGCCTAAACTACCCTATTTTAATATTTTCTTATTTATTATATAAATAAATCCACCGATTGTCAATTAAAAACGGTGGATTAAATTTAATTTTAAAGTTTAGTTGTGGCTATAATGCCTAATGCTAAAGGCAACGTTAGTAATATGGTCTGCAATTCTTTCTAAATGAGAAATGGTTTGCAAATAAACAGAACCTATTTCTGCCGTACATAAACCTTCTTTTAACCTTTCTATATGCTTGTTTTCTAACTCTTTAGAAACGTTATCTATTTCATCTTCGTACTTATCTACGTCGGCAAGTTTTTCTAAACTTCTGCTTTCAAATGCTAAAATTGAACTTTCGTATAGGCTATTGAAAATATTTACTAGTTCTTTTAATTCTTGTTTTGCTTCTTCAGAAAGTGCTAATTCTTCTTTACGCAATTTATGTGCGTATTCCATAATGTTTTCAGCATAGTCGCCAATACGTTCTATATCTGAAACAACGTGGTAATAAGAACCAACCTTCTTATCGTCTTCTTCGCTTAATTCTTTACCTAAAAGTTTTGTTAAATAACTAGAAATTTCTTTATTAAAATGGTTAATAAGTTCTTCATTAGCACGCAATTTTTCGGTGTTATCTATTTCACTAGTTAACATTTCAACTGCTAAACTAACGTTTTCTTTAGCAAATTCACTCATACGAATAATTTCGTTTTTAGTGTTGCCAACTGCAACTGGTGGAGTGCTTAATAACCTTTCGTCTATAAACGCGAACTTGAACTTTTCTTCATTTTCGGCTTTCTTTTCTGGAATAAGCATGCAAGCAAGTTTAACAACGGCTGGGCTAAACGGCAACAATATTGCAGTAGTTATAACGTTAAATAACGTGTGGAATATTGCTATTTGTTGACCAACGTCAGATGAAATTGAAGCAAATAAATTACCTACTTCCGTTTTCCAAATCCATAACGGAGCAATAAATAATATGCACCCAAAAGTGTTAAATAGCAAGTGAACGATTGCCGTTCTTTTTGCGTTTACTTGCGTACCTGCTGAAGATAATATAGAAGTTATACACGTACCAATGTTAGAGCCTAATGCTAAAAACAATGCGTTTTCAAAACTTAAAACTTCTATTGAAGCAAGTACTACCATTAAAGAAGTTATGGTTGAAGAACTATGTACTAAAGCCGTTAAAACAATACCGATTAAAATTAATAATAGTGGGAAGTGGTCGCCTTGGAATATTGCTTGTACCCAAACGTGTGGTTGAGTTTTATCTCCCCCAACAAACATTATTGCTTTTGCATAAGTAGAAATAAATTCTAACCCAACGAAAATTAAACCTAAACCTGCTAAAATATTGCCAATGTTTTCTACTTTTTCGTTCTTTATAAGCATTGCCATTAAAATACCAATACAACCAATCATAGCAGCGATTGCACCAATATCTATTGCGCCTACCCCAGAAAGTGAAACGATGTGAGCAGTAACCGTTGTACCTATGTTTGCACCCATAATAACGTTGGTGGCTTGCACCAAAGTCATTAACCCAATGTTAACAAACCCAACCAGCATTACCGTTGTTGCC
>JAZOOP010000010.1:0-2893 GCA_045655065.1 Christensenellaceae bacterium | reverse complement strand
ATACTATTATTCTTATATTGACTTTTTTCCAAGAATTTTATATAATTTACATAATGGGTGAAATTTTGGGTAAAAACATATATACAAAGACAAAAGAGTTAAAACCATTTATGGTAAAAGATATAATTTTTTACTTAACTTTAGCAGTTTTAGTGCTTAGTTTATTTGTTGTTTTTGTTATAATTCCTACCCCAAACAACACAAACGGAGTTAAAATTGAAAAGAACAATAAAATTGTTTGCACCTATTATTTTGAAACGGAAAAATTAACTATTGACGAAAGTTTTTTTAGCCTAATAGAAACGGAAAAAAATACTTCTATACTAACAATAAAAATTTACGAAGATAGCAATAAAACCGGCTACAACGTTGTTGAAATAGACAAGGAAAATAAAACCTTTAAAGTTAGCGAAAGCAACTGCTCTACTTCAAAAGAATGCGCAAACACCCCAACTGCATCAAACGGAAAAGGCGTAATTATTTGTGCACCTAGAAATTTAAAAATTAGTTTTATAAATTCTGTTGACGACGGAATTGTTGTGGGGTAAATATGAACGTTTATTTGAAAAAAATTACGTTAGCAAGCGTTCTATCTGCCTTTTCTATCATTGCTTTTTTAATAGAGGGGCTATTTCCACCACTAATAATTCCTGGGGCAAGAATGGGTATTTCTAATATATTTATTCTCTTTGCCGTACTAATATTAGGCTTTCAGTATGGATATATAATTTTAATTGTAAAAATTATACTTGGAAGTTTATTTTCTGGAAACATTTCAGCCGTAATATATAGTTTACCAGCAGGGGTTGTTTCATTAAGCATAGAAATACTACTTATTTACTTTACAAAAAAAGTTAGCATAATAGCAACTAGCATAGTAGGTGCAACAATTAATATTTTATTGCAAAACCTTACTTTTTGCATAGTAACAACTAATATAGAATATATAATTTACTCACCTTACCTTGCCCTACTTGGTGTTTTGGCAGGTTTTATAGTTGGATTAGCCGTTTATTTTATTATAAAAATTATACCTATTAATTTAATTAAAAAATTACAAATATATGATGGAGGAAAAGATTCTTGAGTATTAGAAAGGCGAAAAATTATAAGTACGGGGTTCATATCCCTGATATGAAAGACCTTACTAAAAATAAGCCAATTGAACAATTCCCTGCTCCAAAAAAGGTTTACTTATCTTTATCTCAACACATTGGCGCACCTGCAATACCTTGTGTAGAAGTTGGAAATTACGTTAAAAAAGGTCAACTTATAGGCAAAGAAAATGGTGTAGTTTCGGCAAACGTATATTCTTCAGTTTGTGGTACTGTTGTTGCTATAGAAGATATTGTTAATGCTATGGGGCAAAAACAACAACACGTAGTTATTGAAAACGATTTTTCTAATGAAGAAATTTTATTTGATAACGTAAAAGATTTTGAACCTGCAAGTTTAATTGAACGTATTCGTTTAGCAGGTATAGTTGGTTTAGGTGGTGCAGGCTTCCCTACTGCCGTAAAATTAACACCAAAAAACAAATTAGACGTGTTAGTTATTAACGGCGCTGAATGCGAACCTTACCTAAACTGCGACAATAGGCTTATGTTAGAACGTACCGACGATATTTATAAAGGTATTACCTACGTTGCAAAGGCATTAGGCATTACAAATATAATAATTGGTATTGAAGCAAACAAACCTGAAGCAATTCATGCGTTCAAAAGGTTTAACGACGTAGATGTTGCAGTATTAAAAAAACAATACCCTATGGGTAGCGAAAAACATTTAATATATTGCACAACGGGAAGAAAAGTTCCAATAGGTAAAATGCCATTTGACGTTGGTGTTTGCGTTCAAAACATTAAAACTATGATTGCTTGTTATGAAGCAATAGACCTAAACAAACCTTTAACCGAAGGCGTTTTAACCGTTAGTGGTAACGGAGTAGTAGAACCTAAAAACTTAAAAGTTCCTTTGGGCACTAGTTTTGAAGAAATAGTAGAATTTTGTGGTGGGGTTAAAGACAACCTAGTTAAAGTTATTGCGGGTGGCCCTATGATGGGTAGAGCGCTTATTAGCCTAAACCAATTTACTAGAAAAACAGATTCTGGTATTTTACTACTTTCTAATGAAGAAGCAAACACTTCTCAACCTACAAACTGTATAAATTGTGCTAGGTGTGCAAACAACTGCCCTATGAGACTTATGCCTATGTATATAGAAGCATTTACTTTAATGGGCGATTATAAAAGCGCCGAAAAGTACGGGGCTATGAATTGTATAGAATGTGGTTCTTGCTCGTTTAACTGCCCTGCTAGGCGCACTTTAGTTCAAAGCATTCAATTTGCAAAAGCAAAAATTAAGGAGATGAAACAAAATGGTTAACGATAAATTATTAAAATATTCTTCTTCTCCACATATTAAAGCGCCACACGGAACAAAATGGATAATGCTAAACGTTTGCATTTCATTATTACCTGCTTGCATAATGGGTGTTATATACTTTGGTTTATATGCACTACTACTGCTTGCAATTTCAGTATTAAGTGCTGTCTTTGCCGAATTTATTTACCTACTTTGCATAGGTAAAAGTTTTAAGCAAATTTGTAAAGATTTTGACTTCACTTCTTGCGTAACCGGGCTTTTAATTGGAATGACACTTGGAACAAATTATCCTTGGTATTCACCTATTTTTGGTAGTTTCTTTGCAATAATTGTTGTTAAAATGCTTTTTGGTGGCACAGGCAAAAACCTTGTTAACCCAGCAATAGCCGGTAGAATTTTTATATTTATTTCATTTCAATCTATTGTTACTGCCTGGGTTACACCAACATTATTTACAACGGGCGAAGTTACAACAGGAGCAACTGCTTTAGTAGAATTATTAGAAAAA
>JAZOOP010000009.1:0-7751 GCA_045655065.1 Christensenellaceae bacterium | reverse complement strand
CATAGGGATATACAAGATTATTACGAAGAATATTTAGATTATGCACCTAATTGTAAATTTAGGGGTTGTAAGCATATAGTAGAGCCTAATTGTGCCGTTAAACAAGCCGTTGAAGAAGGAAAACTTTCTAAAGAAAGGTATAATAGATATATAGAAATTTATAAAGAACTTTTAAGGAGAAAAGATAATTATGATTAAAATTGCACCATCATTTCTTTCTGCCGATTTTTCTAGAGCAGGGGAAGAAGTTAAATTAATTACAGAAGCGGGGGCGGACTATATCCACTTAGACGTTATGGACGGAAGTTTTGTTAAAAATATGTCTTTTGGTCCAAAATTCATTAAAGAAATTAGAAAATATTCAAGCGCTACGTTTGACTCTCATTTAATGATAGTTAATCCTTGGAAATATATAGAAAACTTTGCTGATGCCGGTTCAGATTTTATTACCGTTCATTACGAAGCGTGTGGAGATAGGCTAAAAGATACACTTAAAGCAATTAAGTCTTTAGGTGTAAAGTGTGGCGCAGTAATTAACCCAGATACGCCTGTTAGTGCCATTAAAAACGTTATTGAAGAATGCGATATTCTTTTACTTATGAGCGTGTTCCCAGGCTTTGGGGGGCAAAAATTTATTGAAAGTGTTGTTCCAAAAATTAGTGAAGCAAGGGCATTAATTAATAGTACAGGAAAAGATATTGACCTAGAAATAGATGGCGGTATAACAAAAGAAAACGTAAAAATTGTTAAAGATGCCGGTGCTAACGTAATAGTTGCTGGTAGTACAATTTATAATGAAGCAGATAGAAGCGCCGTAATTAAATATTTAAGAGAAAATTAATTGTGGCATAATTGGTTTTTGCAACGTATAATATACTATTCTATTTTTTAGGGGTGTTTATGAAAATATGTTGCGTAAAACCACCAATGATAATTAGAAAAATTTTAAAGTTGTTCTTATGTAAAAAAACCAAAGAAACTTAAAAAGAAAAAAGACCAAAATTGGTCTTTTTTTTATTTAACTTAAATTTTTTATAACAAATCTACTATAGTTTCGTAAATTTTATCGTTTTCTTCTAGGTTTTTAAGCATGCTGTGTAAAGTATTTGGCACGTTATCGTAAGTAGTACTATCTAGTTTTAAATGCGATAAATCTAACGCCTTATTTGCTATTAGGTTAATACTTGTTGCCGTGTTGCCATAGCCTGAGTTTATAAAGTGAATATCTAGTTGCTTTTTCATTGCTTGTGCAGTGGAAAGTGCTAGGTTTCTATAGGAAGTGCCTGTAAAAGCAATGCTTGCATTATAAGAGGCTAGGGTAAATGCTTTGTTGGTTGGTATATTGCAGTCTGAAACGTAAACAACGTATTTAGTCATTCTACCGCCGGTTATAGAAGAAACTTCTTTTTGCCAAGAATCTTCTGGGCCTAATACGTAATATATGCCAGAATCTTTTGCAATTGTATAATCTTCTTCGTTCATAGTTGCAATAATTGGAACTGCTTGGTAATATATTAAAAGTTGTGTTAAAATATTTGCAAAGTTGTTTGCGCCTATTATAGAAACGTAGTCTCCCTTTTGAATACCAAGTTTATCTATAACTGAAATTGCTAGGGAAATATGGCCAATAAATAAAGCCGAAAAATCGGAAACGCTATTAGGTAGCAAATATAAACTATTTTGGTTAGCACTAACGAAATCGCTTAAAAAACCATTATAATCTTCACCGGCAACTTGCATATTAGAACATTTGTTAACTTCTTCGTTTTTGCAGTTAAAACATTCTTCGCAAGGGTGGTTAGGTTCTATATAAACGTGGCTACCTTTTTCTAAACCGAATAAGTTTGCGTTAACTTCGCTAATAATACCAATACCATAACTGCCCAAAACCATATTGCTACAATCTTCATTACTGAAATTTAGCACGTCAGATAAAGTTAAAAGTGCCTTTGTTACTTTAACTTTAGTTTGACCATTATTTTCTTTAACAGTTAGTTCTTGTTCGGTAAGTGTTAAAGGTTTTGTTAATTTCCAACCCTTCATATTTTCTCCAAAAAATTTTACAAAAATTTGTAACTTTTTATATTAATTTGCAACAAATTTCTTTTATTATATAATATTCAAGTAAAAATTGCAAGTGTTTTAATGCTAAGAAATAATTTAAACTTTTTTTGTAAAAACTGCAAAAATTCTATTGTATATAGTTGACTATATTTGTAAATTATATTATAATGTCAAGGTAAATTACGTTTTGAGGTGTGAAATGAAAGAAGCAATTCATCCAGATTATCATCAAGTAAAAGTTGTTTGCGCTTGTGGCGAAACTTTTACAACCGGCTCAACTAAAAAAGCTGATACTATTAATGTTGACATTTGTAGCAAATGCCATCCATTTTTTACTGGCAAACAAAAGTTGGTAGATACCGGCGGCCGTGTTGATAAGTTCAATAAGAGATATAGCAAATCTAAGTAATTGGCTGTATTAGGCTTTAAGGTGTTAAATTAATCTTAAAGCCTTTTTTTTAGGTTTATTATGGCAAAGAAATGTAGTACTAAAACTTCTATTGGTGGGCAGGCAGTTTTAGAAGGGGTTATGATGAAAAGCCCAACTTCTATGGCAATTGCCGTAAGAGATGCAGATGGCGTTATTAGGTTAGAAACAAAAAGAACTAAACCCGTTTCTTCTAAAAGCGTTTTTTTCCGCTTGCCTATTATTAGGGGTATTGTTGCATTTTTAACGTCTTTAATAGAAGGCTCTGCAATTTTAATGCGTTCTGCCGAAGTTTATGGCGAGGGGGAACCTTCTAAGTTTGAAAAATGGCTTTCAGAAAAACTAAAAATTAATTTAGTTACTATAGTTACAGTTCTTGGGTTAGTTTTAGGCTTAGGCTTAGCAGTGTTTTTATTTATGTGGCTACCACAATTCCTAAGGTCTACACTTGAATACTTAATTAACATTGAGTTTGGCGTTTGGGCAAAAAACTTTATTGAAGGTGGCTTAAAATTACTAGTTTTTATTTGTTACATTTTGTTATGTTCTATACTGAAAGATATTAGAAGAACTTTTATGTATCACGGGGCAGAGCATAAAACCATTTCTTGTTACGAAAAAGGTTTACCTTTAACAGTAGAAAACGCAAAATCTTGCACTAGAATACACGACAGGTGTGGAACTTCCTTTATAGTTTTAGTTCTACTTACTAGCATTATTGCTTTTGCTTGTTTTGAATCTTTAGTTGGTACGTCTTTGCAAGGAATAGTAAGGGTTTTATGTAAAGTTGCAGTTCTTCCTTTGGTGGCAGGCTTTTCTTATGAAATACTAAAAGCATTGGCAAAAACAAATTCTAAATTTTTTATTATATTCAAATGGCCAGGTATGTTGCTACAAAGAATTACAACCAAAGAGCCAGAAGATAATATGTTAGAAGTTGCAATTACAGCCTTTAACGCAGTTTTAGAACTAGATTCTAACCCTAATGTTAAAGAAGTTGAATTTGTTGTTGCAAAGAAAAGAAACCTTTTGGTAAAAGAAGTTGCTGAAAAACTAAATAAGCACGGCATAGAAGAATACGCTGAAGCAGAGTGGATTGTAAGTTTAACTATAAACTGCAAAAGAGACGAATTAAATAAAGAAGATATAGTAAATCCTAGTTTAGTAGAAAAAATTAATAAAATAGTAGAAGAAAGAATTACGGGTAGACCTTTGTGGTATTGTATTGGCGATACGGAATTTTACGGGTATACTATTAAAGTAGATGAAAGAGTGCTTATTCCTAGGCCGGAAACGGAACTTTTGGTAGAAAACGCACTTAAACATATTAATGAGAACTCAACTGTGTTAGATTTATGCACGGGTAGTGGCGCTATTGCCATTGCGGTTAAAAAAGAAAGTAATGCTAGTGTTTGCGCTATAGATATTAGTAAAGAGGCTCTAGATTTAGCAAAAGAAAACGCTAAACTAAACAATGCTGAAATAGAGTTTATTGAAAGCGATTTGTTTAATGAAATTTCTAAAGATGAAACAAAAAAATTTAACGTAATAATTTCTAACCCACCATATATTAAAACGGAAGATATTAAAAGTCTTCAAAAAGAAGTTAAAGGGTTTGAACCTAATTTGGCGTTAGATGGCGGTAACGACGGGTACGATTTTTATAGAATTATTTGTTATAATGCCAAAAATTATTTAACCGAAAACGGTGTTTTATTGCTAGAATGTGGACTTGGGCAAGCAGAAGAAATAAAATCTATGCTAATTGGGTATAGTAGTGTAGAAATTATTAAAGACTACGAAAATATAGAAAGAATTGTTAAGGCGGTGCTTTAATGTTTAAAAAATTAGATAAAATGGTAGAACGTTTTGAAAAATTAAACGAATTAGTTTCTGACCCAGACGTTATTGCAAGAATGGATGAGTGGAAGGCTTACACCAAAGAACTTGCTGACATGACTGAAACGGTAGAAAAATATTTAGAATATAAAAAAATAACTGCCGAAAGAGATGCTATTTCAAACGAACTACAAGTAGAAACAGACCCAGAAATGAAGGCTCTTTTACAAGAAGAGTTTTTAGAATGTAAAGATAAAATTGAAAGTATTTCGGGTGAATTAAGAATTTTACTTCTACCAAAAGACCCTAATGACGAAAAGAACGTTATTATGGAAATTAGGGCTGGTGCAGGTGGTGAAGAAGCAAGTTTATTTGCTTATGAACTTTATAGAATGTACGTTAAATATGCCGAAAAAAATAGGTGGAAAACAGAAGAAATTGAAAACAACTCTACAGAACGTGGTGGTGTTAAAGAAGTTATATTCTCTATTTCTGGTAAGTCTGCATACTCTAAACTAAAATACGAAAGTGGTGTGCATAGGGTTCAACGTGTTCCTGAAACGGAATCTCAAGGTAGAGTTCATACCTCAACCGTTACCGTAGCAGTTTTACCAGAAGTTGAAGACGTTGAAGTAAATATAGATGAAAAAGATTTAAAAGTAGATACACTTCGCAGTAGTGGTGCAGGTGGTCAACACGTAAATAAAACGGAATCTTGCATAAGGTTAACACACCTTCCAACAGGCATTGTGGTGTTGTGTCAAGACGAACGTTCTCAAACAAAAAACAGAGAAAAAGCAATGCGTGTATTAAAAAGTAGGTTGTACGATTATTACCAATCTCAATACGAAAAAGAGTATTCGGAAAATAGGCGTAGCCAAGTAGGTACGGGCGACCGTTCTGAAAGAATTAGAACTTATAATTTCCCACAAGGTAGAGTTTCTGACCATAGAATAGGCTTAACCCTTTATTCTTTAGATAACTTTATTATGGGTGATATAGAAGAAATGGTTGAAGCACTTGCAATTTACGATAGAGAAACTAAACTTGCAAAGGGTTACGACGAAAATTAAGGAGAGTATAAATATGATAGTTTCAAAAAAGGTAAGCGAAATTTCGCCATCATTAACGCTTGAAATTACGGCTAAGGCGAAAAAAATGAAAGCAGATGGTATTTCTGTTATTGGGTTTGGTGCTGGTGAGCCAGACTTTAATACTCCAGAATACATAATTAATTCAGCAAAAAAAGCATTAGATATTGGCTTTACAAAGTATACGCCTGCATCTGGTATGGTAGAACTTAAAAAAGCCATTGTTAATAAATTTGCAGTAGATAACGGCTTGGTTTACGACGTTAATCAAATAGTGGTTTCTTCGGGTGCAAAAAGTTCACTTTACCACGCAATTTGTGCAATTATTAATGAAGGCGAAGAAGTAATTATTCCATCTCCGTATTGGTTAACGTATCCAGAATTAGTTAATCTTGCAGGTGGTAAATGCGTATTCGTTAATTGTTTAGCAGAAAACGACTATAAAATTACTGCAGAAGAATTAGAAAAGGCTATTACAGAAAAAACCAAGTGTTTAATTCTTAACTCGCCTAATAACCCAACCGGTGCAGTTTATTCTAAAGAAGAATTAGTTGCAATTGCAAAGGTTTGCGAAGAAAAGGGTATATTTGTTATTTCAGATGAAATTTACGAAAAATTAATTTACGAAAACGAAGTTCACGTTTCTATTGCAACTCTAAGCGACTATATGAAGGAACACACTATTGTTGTTAATGGTGTAAGTAAATCTTATGCAATGACGGGTTGGCGTATAGGTTACCTTGCTGCACCTATTGCTATTGCAAAGGCTATTTCTAGTATGCAAAGCCATACAACTAGTAACCCTTGTTCTATTTCTCAATATGCATCTGTAACTGCTTTAGAAGATGAAGAAGGTGTTAAATTCATTGAAGAAATGCAAAAAGTTTTTGATGATAGAAGAAAATATATGTACGAAAGGTTAAGTAAAATTTCTTCTATTAAACCACTTCAACCAAAAGGTGCTTTTTACGTGTTTATAGACGTTTCTTCGCTTTACGGCAAAGAATTTAATGGCACTAAAATTACGGGTTCACTTTCTTTTGCAGATTTAGCGTTGCAATGCGGGGTTGCAGTTATTCCAGGCGTTGCGTTTGGCGAAGATAAATGTATTAGGCTTTCTTATTCTATATCTAAAGAAGATATTGCAGAAGGTATTAACAGACTAGAAAGTTTTATTAGCCAACTAAAAGACTAAAAATAAAAAATATTTTTAAAAACCTATTGAAATTTAGCATAATATAATGTAAAATATAATTAAGCAAAAGCGAGGAGGTTTTTTTGCAATGAAAATATTTTATGGGCCAAAAGGTACGGGCAAAACAAAGGCTATTATAGAAAGCGCTAACACCACTTTAGATACTGCAAAAGGTCACGTTGTTTTTATTACTGACACCAACAGATATATGTACGACCTAAAATACCAAATAAGGTTTTTAGACGTAACACAATTTGCTATAAAGGGTAAAGACGGGTTAAGAGGCTTTTTAAAAGGTATTGTTGCTGCTAACGGCGACAACGAATATATATACATAGACGGCATTTCTAGAATTACAGGCGCTGAATTATGTGAATTAGAAGACGTGTTTACTGCAATGGAAAAACTAGAAAAAGATTTTGCAGTTAAATTCGTATTAACTTGTAGTTCTTCTAAAGAAGATTTACCAGAGTTTGTATTAAAGCACGTTTAATAGTTGCTTTTTTATATAAAAATAGTGTACAATAAAAGTCGGAAGAATATTTCCGGCTTTTATTAAGTTTTATGTTGTATTTGGAGATAAAAAATGAAGTTTATTAGTACTAGGGGAAACGATGTCGTTAACTGTTCAGCAGAAGCAATAGTTAAGGGCCTAGCAAACGATGGTGGGCTTTTTGTACCAGAAAAATTTCCTAATTTAAAAGAAAAATTGGTTGATTTACTTGAATTAGATTATGCTGAAAGAGCATCTTATATTTTAAGTCAATTTTTAGAAGAATACGATAAAGATGAATTATTATCTGCTTGTAAAAAAGCATATTCAAAATTTGAAAATAACGATGCAGCACCTGTTGTTAAATTAGATGAAAACTTATTTATTTTAGAATTATTCCACGGCCCAACACTTGCTTTTAAAGATATTGCTTTAACCATATTGCCATATCTATTAAGAAAAGGTGCCGACATTACGGGAATTAAAGAAGAAATTTTAATTTTAGTTGCAACTAGTGGCGATACGGGTAAGGCTGCATTAGAAGGTTTTAAAGACCAAGATGGCATTAAAATTATAGTTTTTTACCCAAGCGAAGGCGATTCAGATATGCAAAAACTTCAAATGCGTACGCAAGAAGGTAAA
>JAZOOP010000008.1:0-10538 GCA_045655065.1 Christensenellaceae bacterium | reverse complement strand
CCCCTGTGGGATGAAATCACTACGTGATGAAAACCGACTTCGTCGGGATAAGAAAGACGGATTTAATTTCATCTTAAGCCAAAGCTTAAGATTTCATCCAAGTGTGCTTTGGGTTTCATTACTATAGATTGTTTTATTATTGATTTTCTTTTTAAGTTATGTTATAATTTCATTAGGTGAATATTATGGCACAAAATAAACTTGTAGATTTAACGATGGCTTTTTCAATTTCCATTTTAAATATTACTGAAGAAATAAAAGGACATAACTCTTTGATTAATCAACTAGAGCGTAGTGCAACTTCTGTTGGCGCTAATGTAAGAGAAGCAAAATATGCTCATGGTAGGGCAGACTTTATTGCCAAATTACAAATTGCATTAAAAGAATGTTATGAAACTGAATATTGGTTAGAACTTTTTTGCAAATCTAACCTGTTGTCTAATGAAGGTGTAAAAAATCTTATGCACGATTGTGGTGTTATTAGAAAAATGTTAATTTCTTCTATAAATACTGCTAAAGAAAACCAATAATTTTTTTGTTTTCCTAAACCAAAAAAACGGCTTAAAATAAGCCGTTTTTATAATTTTACTTTTGTTTATTTAATTTTAATACCCACGAAGTTTTGCGTTAATATTATATTTTTGCAAAATTTCAATAAATTCTTTTGCCTTTTCTTCTTCTATGCCGTTTAGGTTTTGGCTAATACAATTTTCGCTTGCCTTAAACTTTTGTAAAAAATATTTTTTAGTCCCTTTAATCCAAGCGCCAATTTTTTCAATATTATTTTCTTTATGATATTCTTTAATTAAAGTTGTTCTAAATTCAAAATCTACTTCGCCACTTAAAAAGAACTCTACGCTTTCTTCAATTTTTTTAGTATTAAACCCTTTAACGCCAATAATTTCAGCATAGTCTTCTTTGTTGTTTTTAATATCCATAGCAAAATAGTCTGCAAGCCCGTTTTTAGCAATGCTTTTAATTAGGGTAGGGTTTGTTCCGTTGGTATCTAATTTAACGCTTAAACCAAGGTTTTTTAAGCGTTCTAAAAACATAGGCAAGTCTTTTTGCAAAGTAGGTTCGCCACCACTTACGCAAACACCTTCTATAATGCCTTTTCGTTTATTTAAATATTCAAAAACTTCTTCTTCGTTTATTTTAGGTAGATTTTTAAACTCTTTAACTAACGGAGCATTATGGCAAAAACCACAATTAAAATTGCAAGCCCCTGTAAAAACGGTGCAAGCAACCTTTCCGTCGTAATCTACTAAAGATAATTTTTCCAAACCGAATATTTCCATACTTAAATTATACAAAATATCAATTCTCTTGTCAATTATAAATTGTTGTGTTATTATGTTATAAGGAGAATAAAAATGAAAGCAGTTGTTCAAAGAGTTTTAAGTGCAAAACTAGAAGTAGAAGGGAAATTAATTTCTAAAATAGGCAAAGGTTACGTTATATTTTTAGGCGTAGGCAAGGGCGATACAATAGAAGACGCTAACTATTTTATTAAAAAAATTCCACCACTACGCATTTGCGAGGATGAAAACGGAAAAATAAATAAATCTATAATAGATACTAACGGCGAAATTTTATTAGTTTCGCAATTTACTTTGTATGCAGATACTTCGCACGGCAACAGACCAAGTTTTATAAATGCCCAAGCCCCAGAACAAGCCAACGAACTTTATTTATACGTTGCTAACGGCTTAAAACAAGCAGGCTTGCCTGTTAAACTAGGGGTTTTTGGTGCAGATATGAAAATAACCCAAGTAAACGACGGCCCTTTTACCGTAATTTTAGAAAAACCTAATAAATAAAACAAAAAAAGCACGCTAAAAATTAGCGTGCTTTACTTTTACAAATTATGTTTTTCTTTATATTCTAATAGTGCCGTTGCAAGTTGGTCTGCACAAGAGGTGTTTCCACGGCATTTAATACCTTTTAGGGTAGATATAATATAATCTATATGTTTACCCGTAACAAGTTTAGATATGGCTTGTAAATTACCACTACAACCGTTAATAAATTTCACATTTTTCAAAATGCCGTCTGGTGCTACTTCAAATAAAATCTGTCTACTGCAAGTGCCTTTTGTAATGTAAATGTTCATATTAAATTTTTATCTCCTAGTCAACAATATTCTCGTAAATGTTTCTGTAAACGTTTGTGGCTTTTTCGCCCCATTTTTTATAAATATCTTTAGCCGTTTGCCTATTAGGAACAACCAATTTTAATTCTAAAACAGGTTGAACGGGTTCTATAATTTTTAAGTAAACGGTATAAGTTCCGTCTTTATTCATATAGTAATCGGCAACGCATTCTTGTTTTTTTCTATACCTTGTTCTGTTGTTTTTAATAAATAAAGATATTTCTTCACGGGTAGAGGCAGGTATTTTAATAAAGAAGTTTGCTAAACAAATTCTTCCGTCTGGAGTAATGGTGTAAAGTGGTTCACCCGTAGTGCTAATGTTATATAGCCAGCCGTTTTCTAAAAGTTGGTTTAAAATAGGTTGGCAGTCCATATAAGCGAGCCAGTTGTTAGAAGAACAACACATATCTAACACCGTGTTTTCCGAAAGAGGAACTTCCATTTTATCAAAAACGAATAAAAGTATTAATTTGTTTAAAATGGAATCGCCTTTAACTTGCATTATTTCCTTCCTTTTTTAATTTTTATGCTACCTTGCCACTATTATTTACTTGGTTATTATAACATAAATTTAAAATTTGTAAAGAAGTTTGTCGTTTTTTTTGATAAAATTACTTAAAAAAAGTTTATTCTACGTGTTTTATATGTTATAATATAAGAAAATTATTTAAGGTTGCAAAATGCAATTTAGGGTGGTTTTTATGAGCATAAGAGATGAATTAAATTTATTTATTGAAAAAGGTGAAGATTTTATTAATAGCAAGTATATAATAGCAGATATTAAAATAGTAAACTTGTTAAAATCTATTGCGTCATCAAATACCTTGCTTGCCTTGTTTAGAAACTGCCTAACTGATTTTGATTACGAACAAGCAAAGAAAAAATATTTAGTAAAAAGTGGTTTCATGGCTGGCGACAGGGGGGAATTTATTTTACCTGAAAAAAGTAAAGATTTAGTTGCCTTCGTGTTTAGTGTTTTAATGGATATAGATAGCCACGTTTTAGTGCTTTCAGAATTCCTTAATAGGTTTTTCTATGAAGATGGTAGCACCTACGCTAGTTATAGTGCGTTTATAAATCAAATGGTTAAACCTTTTGTAAACACCGTTAAACTTTTAATGGAAAGCGTGCTAGACGGCAAACTTCAAGACCCTATTGAAGCCTTAAACGAAGCCGAAGAAAAAAAGGCTATAGAAAAGGCTAACGAAGAAAAACAAAGAAAAGAAGATGAAGAGTTAAGCAAAAAAACCTACGGCGAAAGTTTAAAAAAATTAAGGGCTATTCTGCTAAAAGATGCTCAAAAAATTAAAAAGAGCAAGTTAAAACCTGCCGAAAAAGAAAGGCTAACTTTAATAGTTAATATGCTTGGTTCGGTAATAGAATCAACTGATAAAGATGCAATAAACTACGCATTAGCAGGGTATATATATGCTTGCAAGGCACATAAAATATTATTCTTTAAAAGAATACGTAAAGTAGAAAACTTGTTAAAGGATTTATTAAATGCAATTTAAAGAAAAAACTATAAATAAAAATTACGTTTTTAAGGGTAAAATTTTAAACATTAGAAAAGACGACGTTTTGTTGCCAAACGGTAAAGCGGGCATAAGGGAAGTTGTAGAACATAGTGGTGGCAGTTGTATCGTTTGCGAAAATAACGGCAAAATTTTATTGGTTAAGCAATATAGGTATCCTTACGAAAAAGAACTTTTAGAACTACCTGCAGGCAAGTTAAACCCAGGCGAAAACCCAGCGGAAACGGCTATTAGAGAGTTGGAAGAAGAAGGTGGAATAAAATGCAAAAAGGTAGAAAAACTTTTTGAAGTATACCCATCTCCAGGCTACACTAACGAAATTATTTACATTTATAAAGCCACAGATTTTGAAAAAACAGCAGTTCATTTAGATGAAGACGAGTTTTTAACAAGCGCTTGGTATTCTAAAGAAGAACTAAAAGAAAAAATAGAAAAAGGCGAAATTAAAGATGCAAAAACTTTAGTAGCCTTACTAAAAATACTATATTAAATACTTATTAAGAAGGGCACAATTTTGAAGAGATTAGACGTAAGAAACGTAGCAATTATAGCACACGTAGACCATGGCAAAACAACCTTGGTAAACGAAATGTTAAAGCAAGGTGGCATTTTTAGAGATAACCAAGTGGTTTCAGATAGGGTTATGGACTCTGGCGATTTAGAACGTGAAAGAGGCATAACTATACTTGCAAAAAATACATCTGCATTTTATAACAACGTAAAAATAAACGTTGTAGATACCCCAGGCCACGCAGATTTCGGTGGGGAAGTTGAACGTGTTTTAAAAATGGTAAACGGCGTTTTGGTATTAGTAGATGCTTGTGAAGGCCCTATGCCTCAAACCCGTTTCGTAATGCAAAAAGCGCTAGAACTTAACCATAAACTTATAGTTGTGGTAAATAAAATAGATAGGCCAGATGCAAGGCTAAGTGAAGTTCAAGATGAAATTTTAGAACTTTTATTTGACCTGAACGCTACAGAAGAACAACTAGAAAGCCCAATTATTTTCTGCTCTGGCAGAAATGGTACTGCTACTAACGATTTAAGCATAGAAGGTAAAGATTTAACCCCACTTTTTGAGGCAATAGTTAACTATTTTGAACCACAAGAAGTAGATGAAGAAGGCCCTTTCCAAATGCTTGTTTCTTCAATAGATTATAACGAATACGTTGGTAGAATTGGCATAGGTAGAATAGAAAGGGGCAACGTAAAAGTTAACGATAACGTTGCAGTTTGCAATTATAACATAGCGGGCAAACAAACTAACGGCAAATTAGTTAGTATATATCAAATAGAAGGTCTAAACAGAGTTGCCGTTGAAGATGCTAAGGCTGGCGATATAGTTTGTATAAGTGGTTTAGAAAACATTTCTATTGGCGATACGGTTTGTTCTCCACAACTAGTTGAACCCGTTCCTTTCGTAAAAATAAGCGAACCAACGGTAGAAATGAACTTTTCTGTAAACGATAGCCCTTTTGCTGGAAAAGAAGGTAAATTCGTAACCACAAGGCATTTAAGAGACAGGTTGTTTAAAGAAATGTTAAAAGACGTTTCTTTAAGGGTAGAAGAAACAGACTCTGCCGACTCTTATAGGGTTTGTGGTCGTGGTGAAATGCACCTTTCTATTTTAATAGAAACAATGCGTAGAGCAGGCTACGAATTCCAAGTTGGCGCTCCTAAAGTTATGTACAAAGAAGAAAACGGCGTTTTATTAGAACCTATGGAAAGGCTTGTCGTAGACGTTCCTGAAGATAAAACGGGTACTGTATTTTCTAGTATGGGCGTTAGAAAGGGCGAATTATTGCAAATGGAAAACGTTGGCAGTAGAATTAGGCTAGAATTTAAAGTTCCTGCAAGGGGCTTGTTTGGGTATAAAAGCCAGTTTTTAACAGATACTCGTGGCGAAGGTGTGTTTAACACAATTTTTTACGGCTATGAAGAATATAAAGGGGAAATTGAAAGAAGAACTACCGGTTCTTTAGTAGCCTTTGAAACGGGCGAAGCAGTAACTTACGGGCTATTCAACGCACAAGGTAGGGGGCAACTCTTCATTGGTGCAGGCACTAACGTTTACGAAGGTATGATAGTTGGCGTTTCTCCAAAAGCCGAAGATATTTCCGTTAACGTATGCAAGAAAAAGCACTTAACTAATACTAGAGCCTCTGGTAGCGACGACGCTTTGCGTTTAGAAACCCCTAAAATTATGAGCCTAGAAGAAGCAATGGAATTTATTAACGACGATGAAATGTTAGAAATTACTCCTAAAAACCTAAGGCTTAGGAAAAAGACTTTAGATACTGAAACAAGGCTAAAAAGAAAGGCAAAAGGTTTAGAATAATTAAAAAACTAGTAAAAATAAAAATGCGGGGCTACTTTATGAGCCTCGCATTTAATATTTATTTTTTCATTATAACTTATTTACAGCCACAACCGTTGTTGCCAAAGAAATGACCGCCATTTTTACAACAACAGCAAATAAGGAATAAAGCCACAGGCAAACAGTAGCAACTATTGAATAAGCCGTTTAAGCAACCGCTTTTGCAAAGACAAATAATTAATAAGATTATTAAAATCCAAAGGCAAGTGTTGTTGCCACAAAAATCAAAACAGTTCATAAATGTACCTCCAAGTTTTTTCATCTCTTCGCCTATGTAGAATTTTTTAGTTGGCGAAGTGTTTTCTACTTTCAGTATAGTATTTATGTGGCTAAAAATGTTACTAACTAGGGCTTAATTTAATTGCTAACTTTGTTAAATTGTGTTAAAATAGTACATAATAGCAGATATTATATAAAAAATACGTTTTTTTATAAATTTGACTAAAAGTATTTTATTTTTTCAACGGGTATCCAACGGAACCTGATTGGAGGCATTATTATGAATAGAGAAAAATTTTTTTCTTCAAGAAACGTTGCGCTTTTAGGAATTTTGGTTGCGTTAGTAGTTATTTTGCAACTATTTGCAAGTGCAATTCCTATGTTTGGGGTAACTATTAACTTCAGTTTAATACCAATAGCCTTTGCATCAATTATGCTAGGTTGGTTAGGTGGTTTAATTGTTGGGTTTAGTAGTGGATTAGTAGTTTTTATAACTACGGCAATTATGGGGCAAGAACCATCTACTGCGTTTTTGTTTCAAACCAACCCCGTTATTTTAACACTTATTTGCATAGGCAAAACTACGGTTGCAGGTGCTGTTGCAGGGCTAATTTTTAAATTGTTAGAAAATAAAAACAAAACGTTAGCCGTAACCCTATCTTCCGTAATACTGCCAATAATAAACACTTTCATATATATGCTTGGTATGGTTATTATGAAAGAAAGCGTTGCAAGTTTTTTAGGTTTAACAAACTCATCTGCAGGTTTAGTGTTTACTTTTGTATTTGGCATTATTTGGCTAAATTTTGTGCTAGAAATTGTTGTTACCGCAATATTTACCCCAATAATTCATAGGGTAGTAGTTGCGTTAAAAATATAGGTAAAATTATGTTACTTTGTATAGATATTGGAAACACCAACATTAAATATGGTGTTTATAACCAAAAAGAATTAGTAGTAAGTTTTAGGGTATCTTCTAGGCTTTCTCGTACGGCAGACGAATATGGCTCTGTACTAGTAAACCTTTTGCAAGATAAGGGTGTAATGAAAACGGATATAGAAGGAGTTATAATTTCTTCTGTAATACCTTCTCTTAACTATACCATTTGCCATATGTGCGAATACTTCTTTAACGTTAATCCACTTATGGTAGGGCCGGGTGTAAAAACGGGGCTTAACGTTAAGGCAGATAATCCTAAAGAAGTTGGTGCAGATATAATTGTAAATAGCGTTTCGGCGTTTACTAAATATGGTGGCCCTTTAGTTGTTATAGACTTTGGAACTGCCACTACCTTTGATATTATTTCTGCTAAAGGCGAACTTTTAGGCGTAGTAATAGCACCGGGTATAAAAACTTCGTTAGAAGGGTTAGTTTCTAACACGGCGCAACTCCCTATGATTGAATTAGACGTGCCTAAAACCGTAATAGGTAAAAATACAAAAAGTTGTATGCAAGCAGGTATATTCTTTGGGTTTGCAGGCTTAGTAAACAACATTATAGACAATATTAAAAAAGAACTTAACACAGAAGAAATTAAGGTAATAGCAACGGGTGGTTTAGGTGCTATAATTGCAAAAGGTGTTAAGTCAATAGATAAAGTAGACAGAACGTTAACTCTAGACGGGTTAAGAATTATATACGAATTAAACAAGTAAATTAAGGAGAATGAAATGAAAAAAGTAGGCGTAGCAATTTTAGGATTAGGCGTTGTAGGTGGTGGCACTTACCAAATTTTAGTAGATAATAAAGAATACTTTAAGAAAACTCAAGATTTAGATATAACCGTAGAATGCGCATTAGAAAAAAACGTAGAACGTGCAGTTTCTCTTGGTTTAGAAGAATGCCAAGTTGCTAAATCAATAGAAGAAGTTGTTTCTAACCCTAACGTAGATATAGTTGTAGAAGTTATTGGTGGTGTAGAACCTGCAAAAACTTTCGTGCTAAAAGCGTTAAAGAGTGGTAAAACGGTTGTGACTTCTAATAAAGAACTATTTGCAAAATTCTGGCCAGAACTAGAAACCGAAGCAAAAAAGAACAAAGCAGGTTTGTTTTTTGAAGCAAGTTGCGTAGGTGGTGTTCCTATTATTAGAACTTTAATAGATGGTATGCAAGGTAACAAAATTCAATCTATTAAGGGTATTATTAACGGCACAACCAACTATATTTTAACAAAAATGGCTAACGAAGGTTCTTCTTACGAAGAAGCGTTAAAAGAAGCACAAAGGTTAGGCTATGCTGAATTTAACCCTACTGCAGACGTAGAAGGTTTTGACGCAACTTATAAACTTTCAATTCTTTCAAGCCTAGCGTTCAATAAGAAAATATGCATAGAAAACGTTTACAGAGAAGGTATTGTAAACGTAACTAAAGAAGATATTGCTTTTGGTAAAGAATTAGGCTACACATTAAAACTTTTAGGTATTGGTAAAAACACTAAAAACGGCATAGAAGTTAGGGTACACCCAACTTTTGTTGCAAATTCCAACCCACTTGCAAGTGTTAACGATAGTTTTAATGCAGTTCATTTAGTGGGCGATGCTGTTGGTGAAATTATGCTATATGGTAGGGGCGCAGGTGCTTTACCTACAGGTAGCGCAATAGTTTCAGACGTAATTTACGCCGCTAAACACGAAGATTATTTTTACGCTTCTTTTGATAACTCATTAAACGGCAACAAACAAACAAAGTTCGTTTCAGACTTTAGTTCTAAGTATTTCATTAGGCTTACTGTTGCAGATGAACCAGGCGTATTATCTACTTTTGCTGGCGTATTTGCAAAATGCAACATTAGTATTTTAGAAGTTAAGCAAACTGCTTGCATAGATGGCAAGGCAACTATAATTGTAACAACACACGAATGTAACGAAAGTAGCGTTAATAAAGCGCTAGCAAAAGTGAAAGACTTAAAAACCGTTTATAGTGTAGATAGCGTTATTAGAGTAGAAGATTAAATTTAATAAATTTGTTGGTAAAAATGAAAAAAATATTTATAATTTTAATTGCAGTGTTAATTGCATTTACATCTAGTCTAGCATTAATAGGTTGTAATGAGGCAACTTTTGAAACTATTAAAGAACACGCTTTTTATAACGACCAAACTTTAACTTCTTACGTAGTTCCTAAAAGCGTAAAGAAGATAGAATATGGCGCGTTTGCTGGTTGTGTTAACTTAAAAACGCTAGTTTTTGAAGAAGGATGTCAACTAGAAAGTATTGGTGGTAGTGCCTTTGAAGGTTGTTCTTCGCTAGAATCAGTAGTAATTCCTAAAAGTTTAACCCAATTAAACGATAGTGCTTTTAAAAACTGCACGGGGCTTAAAACCTTGGTTTTTGAAGAAGGTATTAACTTAGTTAGAATAGAATCTAACGGCTTTTTCGGTTGTAGTAATTTAACCGAGGTCGTTCTTCCAAAAAGTTTAGTAAGTATGGGTAGCCAAGCCTTTTATCGTTGCGATAAGTTAGAGAAAGTTTCTTGGGAAGAGGGTAGTGGTTTTGCTTACCTTAACGGTTCTGCCTTTGCTTTTTGTCCTAACTTAAAAGTCGTTGAATTGCCAAGCAAAATAATAAATATGAGCGAATCTGTTTTTTATTTATGCAAAAGCCTAACGAATATAGAAATACCTAATAGTATAAATAAAATAGGCGTTAATGCCTTTTATGGTTGCAAGGCTTTAGCGTTTACAACTGAAAACGGCTTAAAATATTTAGGTAATGAAGATAATAAATATTTATGCTTGGTAGACGTTGCAGATAAAAAAATTACTAACGTTGCTATTAATAGTAACTGCAAAGTAATAGGAGATAGTTCTTTGCAAGTAGCAACTTCGCTACAAGAAATAACCATTCCTACAAGCGTAAAGAGTTTGGGCGCAAGTGCGTTTAAGCAATGTTCTAACCTACAAAAAGTTAATTATTTAGGTAGTATAGATAATTGGGCTCATTTAGGATTTGGCGACACTTCTGCTAACCCTTTATACGTAGGCGCAAAACTTTATATTAACGAAGAACTTGTTACTGAAGCCAACTTTACAACTGCAACTAAAATAACTAGTTATGCATTTTATAACTACGCCGAATTAACTTCAATTAGAATACCACAATGTATGGAAAGCATAGGCTCTCATGCATTTGCAAATGGTATGGGCTTAGAAGAAATTTATATTCCTAGCACCCTAAAAACGTTAAGTCAATATGCGTTTACTTATTGTTATAATATTAAAAATATTTATTGCGAAATAGCAGAAAAACCAAGTGG
>JAZOOP010000007.1:0-13004 GCA_045655065.1 Christensenellaceae bacterium | reverse complement strand
TAATTATTATAATATATACATATAGGTTTGTCAACTAAAGTTTAAATTTCAAACGCCTATTATTTTAGAATAAACCCTAATTTTTAAAAAAATATTCGTTTTATTAAGCAAAAACAAAGGGCAACCAACGGGTTGCCCTTTGTTTTACCTTTTAATAACTTTAACCTTAAAGTTATTTTTCTGCATAGCTACCACAACAAGTGCATTGTTCGCCACAACAGCAAGTAACTTTAATTGTATCTAAATTACAATTACAGCCGTCTGCATTGTGTTGGCACTTAGTTACGTCACACTTAATAGAATAATTTTTCATACGCTCTCCTTTACAATTATTATGCACCTAAAAATTAAAAATATTCTTTTTGGGGTTGACTTTTTTTGCTAATTTAGTTACAATGTTTTTAGCGAGGAAATTTTATGAAAGTTGTATTATTAAAAGACGTAAAAGGTAGCGGAAAAGCGGGCGAAATTATAGACGTTAAAGACGGGTATGGCAGGAATTTTTTAATTAAACAAGGTCTTGCTAAAATTGCAGATGCCGTTGCTATTAACGACAATAAAACTAAAAAAGAAGCCGTGGCTTTCCACCATAGCGAAATGCTTAAAAGAAACAAAGAATTAAAAGATAAAATTAACGGACAAGAGATTACCATTACTGCTAAAAGTGGCGCTGGTGGTAAGTTTTTTGGTAGCATAACCAACAAAGAAATTGCCGATAAATTGTACGATTTGGGCTTTGATATAGACAAGAAAAAAATTCTTCTAGAAAACAACATTAAGGCTTGCGGAAAGTATTCTGTAACCATTAGAATTTCTGCTGAAGAAAGTGCAAAAATTACCGTAAACGTTATTGTGTAAAAAAATAAATAAATACTAAAAAGGTTGCAAATTTGCAACCTTTTTTTATTTTTAGGTATATTTTTTTAGTGCTGTGGCAAAAATATAATTAAAATTTTTGGAGGAATTTTTTTATGAAAAATATGCTTACTAAAAAAGAACTAACACTTCTTCACGACCTATTGGTTCTAGAAGAATGCGCTACTAAAAAAGCAAGGCTTTATGCAAGAACAGTTACCGATATGAAACTTGCCGAAGAATTTAAAAAAATTGCAGATAATCACCACGCTAGGTTCAACGACCTTTACAATTTATTATAAGGAGAAATATAAATATGGACTATAAATCTGAAGTAACTCTAAACGAAAAAGATACCATTGTAGATATGCTAGTTTTAGAAAAAAATTTAGCCAAAGTTTATGCCGAAGTGCTAACCGAAGGCACTAGCAAAGGCTTTTTAACTATTGTAAAAGACTGCATGCTAAAAACTTTTCACGACCAGTTTAAAACTTTTATGCTATTAACCGAGTGTGGTTATTATAGGGTGCACTCTGCAACAGAAGAAGATATTAAGCATTGCAAAGAAAAGTTTAACGGAGTTGAAAATTTGCTTTACTAGTTAAAACGCTTGCTTTTATTTTAAAAAAAGTGTATAATAAAAATATAAGAAGGTTTTCGGACAACACTTCTAAAAAACAACCGAGAAAAAAGAATATTTATATTTACCCTTTTTTCTTACGTTTTTTAGAGAAAAGGGTTTTTTTTATGAATTCTACAACAAAAATTATAACTAAATGTGGAATATTTGCAGGGCTTTATATAGTTCTTTCGCTTGTAGTTTTTCCCCTTGCAAGCGGGGTTATTCAAATACGAATAAGCGAGGGACTAACCCTTTTACCACTAATTTTTCCAGAGGCAATTATTGGCGTTTTTATAGGTTGCTTTTTTACAAATTTAATAACCGGTTGCGTTATTTTAGACTGTATTTTTGGCAGTTTAATTACCTTAATTGCAGGTGCTTTTACTTTTTTAATTGGCAGAGTAATAAAAAACTTTTGGCTAAAGTTTTTTATTGGAGGGCTTTTCCCAATAATGCTTAACGCATTTTTGTTACCTGTAATTTGGTATTTCGCCTATGGCACGGGGGAATTTATTTACATAGTTCAGGTTGCATTTGTGCTACTTGGGCAAATTATTTCCGTTTATGCTTTTGGCTACCCAATATTACTAGCAACTAAAAAAATAAACAACAAATGGTTTAATTAATTTAAAATATTTAAGCCCTTGCGAAATTCGCAAGGGCTTTCTTTTTTATTTTTTAGTTTTCGTTATTAATAAACATTTCGTCGTCGTTACAACCGGTATCTACCTTTTTAAAGAATACAAAGTATACAACGATAGACGCTATAATTAATATTGCAGAGAATATTATTATCCACCAATAGTTTGAACCATTTTCGTTAACTTTACCAATTACGCCAAATATTTCTATAAACAATATTAATAGTGGTGCAACAAACTTAACCATAAACGCAAATACTTTTCCAAAACCACCAATATTTAGGCCATCTTTACTTAATTCTCTATAGGTGTGCAATGGACTTATACGTTGCTTAAACGTTTTGTATTCGCCAACAAACCAACCTATTGCTATGCAAGAGAATAAGGCACCCACAGGCATTAAAACAGTGTTTGTCATTTCATCTAAGAAAGTTAGTAAGTCAAAACCGAACAAGGTTATTGCCCCGTTAAACGCTCCACCTACCGACCACGCTATTGGAATGGAAATTAAAAAACATGCTATACCTAAAATAATAGTTGCCTTTTTTCTTTCTACCTTAAATTTTTGAATTACGAATTGTGTAGCAACCTCTAATAAAGAAATTACCGAAGTTAACGCTGCAATTACAACCATTGCAAAGAAGAAGAAAGAAACAACTTGCCCAAAATCTCCCATTTCACCAAAAATTTTAGGTAAAACTGTAAACATAAGGGTTGGGCCAGCCAACATTGGGTTTGCATTGCCAGCAGCATCTGGAATTAACAAGTCTGGTTCTAATGCTCCAACCGCAGAGAATATTGCTAAACCACCTATTAGGGCAACAACCGTATCAAAAATAGATATCATAATAACAGATTTACCAATTTTAATTTCTTTGCCCGTGTAAGAGCCGTAAGAAACCATAATACCCATGCCTAACGATAAAGAATAAAAGGCTTGCCCCATTGCCGCTAAAACGCCATCAAAGCCAAGTTTAGAAAAATCTGGATTTAAATAGAAGTTAAGCCCTTCTGCAACTCCTGAGCCCAAACATAAACAATAAATTGCTATTAGCACCAACAAAATAAATAACGCTGGCATAAGCACTTTAGAAGCCTTTTCTATACCACCTTTAACTCCAGCCATAATTATTACGCCTGCAATTAACAAAAATACAAGGGTATAAAAAATAGGTTCAAAAGCATTACCCACAAACGCACCGAAAAAGCCTACCCCGTTGTTTGCCGCTTCTTTAATAGGTTGAAAAGAGTTAACTGCAAACTTAAAAGTCCAACCCCCTAGTACACTATAGTAACAAATAATGAAAAAAGGTATTAAAATAACCAAAACGCCCACAAAGCCAAGGTTTTTGTTTGCTTTTTTATATGCTGTTACAGGGTTTGCTTGTGCCCTTTTGCCAAGGTACATTTCGGCAACAAGCACTATTGAACCCATTAATAATACACAAATAATATACACGAATACAAAGGCTGCACCACCATTTGCCCCCGTTTTATAAGGAAACCCCCAAAGGTTACCAAGCCCTACGGCAGAGCCTGCGGCAGCAAGTATAAAACCTATACCACTAGCAAAACCATTTTTCTTTTTGCCAACTTCCATTTTTCTCTCCTTTTATACGTAGTATAAAAAATCTTAACAACTTGGTTATTTTAACATATTAACCAAAACTTGTCAATAAACAAAAAAATAAAAGCCTGCAGTTTGCAGGCTTAATATTTTAATTAAAATTATTTACCCATTTGAGCAGCAACTTCTGCAGCAAAGTCGTCGTTTCTCTTTTCTAAGCCTTCGCCCATTTCAAAACGAGTGAAACGTTTAATCGTTAAGGTTGCACCCATTTCGTCGCCATATTTTTTAACAAGTTTTTCAATTGTTATAGAAGGGTCTTTAACGAATGCTTGGTTTAATAAGCAAGCTTCTTCGTAATATTTTTTAACTCTACCTTCAACCATTCTGTCTACGATAGCAGCAGGTTTGCCTTCGTTAAGTGCTTGTGCCTTAAGAATTTCTTTTTCGTGTTCAAGAACTTCTGTAGGAACTTCGCAAGAACATACGTAAAGTGGTTTTGCAGCAGCAATTTGAAGTGCGATATCGTGTGCTAATTCTTTAGCCTTGTCGCACGTGCAACCATCTAATTCAACTAGAACGCCAACTTTACCACCCATGTGGATATATGCTTCTACTAAGCCGTTTTCTGCTGTATATTTAACGAACCTTCTAATAGAAATTTTTTCGCCGATTTTTGCAGTAGCGTTAATTGTTTCTTCTTGTTTAGCGCTAACTAATTCTTCAATAGAGTTAACTTCGTTATTAATTACGTAATCTGCAACGCCGTTAACGAATTCTAAATACATATCGCCTTTAGCAACGAAGTCTGTTTCGCAGTTAACTTCTACTAATGCGCCAACGTTACCAACTACTTTAGATGCAACAACACCTTCTGCAGCAATTCTAGATGCTTTTTTAGCAGCAGTAGCAATACCTTTTTCTCTTAAAAAGTCTACAGCCTTATCCATATCTCCGTTTGTGTTTTCTAGTGCCTTTTTGCAGTCTGCAACACCAGCACCTGTTTTTTTACGGAGTTCCATTATATCTTTATTAGTGAACATAAGTTTTCTCCTTATAATTTTTTTAATTATTCTTCAATTTTAGCAACTTCTTCTGCTACAACTTCTTCAGTTTCAACTGCTTGTTCTTCGCCTTGGTTTGCTTCAATAACAGCATCTGCAATAGCGCCTGCAATTAGTTTAATTGCTCTAATAGCGTCGTCGTTACCAGGGATAACGTAATCTACTAAATCTGGGTCGCAGTTAGTGTCGGTAATAGCAACGATTGGAATATGAAGTTTTCTTGCTTCCATAACTGCAATATCTTCTTGGTCTGGGTCTACGATAAACATAACGCCAGGAAGAGTTCTCATTTCCTTAATACCGCCAAGGTTTTGTTCTAACTTATCTCTTTCAGCCTTTAAGCCAATAACTTCTTTTTTAGGAAGTAGGTCAAATTCACCCATCTTTTCCATATTGTTAAGTTTGTTTAACCTTTCTACTCTGCTTCTAATGGTTTTGAAGTTGGTTAACGTACCACCAAGCCATCTATAGTTGATGTAGAATTGTCCACACCTTTCTGCTTCTTCTTTAACTGCTTCTTGAGCTTGTTTTTTTGTACCTACAAACAAAATGCTTTTGCCTTGTTTTGCTTGTTCTACGATGAAAGGATAAACTTGTTTTTCAATAATTTCAACCGTTTGTTCTAGGTCAATAATATGAATACCGTTTCTTTCGCCATAGATGTACTTCTTCATTTTTGGATTCCAACGTTTTGTTTGGTGACCAAAGTGTACCCCTGTTTCAAGGAGTTGTTTCATTGTGATAACTGACATAAAAATTTCCTCCGTTATTCCTCCCCGCAAGCCTTTTTTACGAACAACATTTCCGTTAGATGAGATTTACGAAAAACACGAAAGTTCTAAGCTTTACGAGTGTGAATTTTTTTGTTTTTTTATTTTAACATATATATTGTTTTTTAGCAAACGATTTGCTACGTTTTTTTGCACTTTTTTACAAAAAAAAGACTAAAATTTTACTTTTAGCCTTTTAATTAAACTTTTTATTAAGCAATTTCCATTTTAACTATTTTTGCACCAAGTTGTTTTGCACCACCTGTTTCTTTGTTCGTTATTGGAACTTTTATGGTGTAGTGATTATACATTTCTGGTGCGTTTTCGTTATTGCCTTCTGCCTTAAATAAATTTTGAATATTATCTTCATCAAAATTGTCGTATTCAATAACGTTAGCAGTTAACCCACAATTTTCTTTTGTTTCGTCGTATTCGCCGGTGTAGTAAACTTCATACTTATCGTAGTAAGTTATGCCACTATTAAACATTGCTTTAATATCTTGCCATACTGCGTTGTTTTCTGAACCACTTTCAAAATTGAATTTAGCAAACACACAGAAATACCCGTCGTATTTAGTTAGGCTTTCGGTTGGCATAAACCAAGTTGCGCTACCTGAGTTTGCCAAGCCATCGTTTACGTTGTAACTGCCACTTGTTGACCAAGTACGCCATAAACCAATTGCACCTTCTTTATTGCTCAAATCTGAACCAACTACGCCGTTTGCTTCAAATTCGCCGTGTATATTAGGCATTGCTTGGTTAAATTCTACTTCACCGTCTTTATACAAGAAATTACCTAACATAATTTGTTTGTGAGTGCCCATAGTATAAAAGAACATTTCGCCATCTTCGGTAGAGTTATAATACCCGTCGTTAACAAGTTTAACAATTGAATCTACCGTATCTGGTGCTAAGTGCCTATATAAAGAAACGGTAAGAGTGCGTTCTTCCATTACTTTTTCTTCCATATCGTAAACTTCTACGGTTATAACTAAAGTTTTAATATCTTCGCAAGCAACTAGCCCCAAACAAGAAACCATTAGCATTAAGATTGCTATTAAATTAACAAATATTTTAGTAATACGTTTCATTTTTTTCTCCAAACCTAAAATTACACCTTATATTTTACTAATACTTTTTAATATTGTCAATAAACTTTAGCCACTATTAAAGTATTTTATTTCTTTTTTATTATAATTTTATTCTTTTTTAGCAAAAATCTGCCTTTAATTGCTTAATTATATTTCTTCAAATACTTTTCGGTTAATTCGGCTACAATATAACAAATTTCTTGGCAAGGGCGTTTTTTATAATATTCTTTTGTTCTTTCTTCTGGAATAGGCTTAGTATCTACTTCTATCTTTCCACTTAATAAATCTTCGCAAATAAGCGAACCTACTTCTTCTTTAAATTCTTTGCAAGCCTGTTGTATTATTGGGTAAATATCTGCCCTACTTTCGCCGTTAGATAACACGTACCCTAAAACCATTGCCATTGCGGAAATTGCCCCGCAAGTTAACCTTTGCCTTGATAGGCCACCACCAAAAGCAATGGATAACCTTTTAATTTTTTCTTCTTCTAATTGCAATTCTTCTTTAAAAGCAAGTGCTACAGATACAGCACAATTATAGCCACCTAAAAAATATTCTTCTGCTAGTTTTCCTTTACTCATAACAACTCCTAAGTATAAATCTTTGTCTATAAAATTCAAAAAGCAATAAACCAAGTTTACTGCTCTTTGAATAATATATGATAAGGGGGAAAATGATGAACTAATTTTTTTGCCCCAAGGACTTTGTGCCTCAAGACAATTATACTATACATTATTCAACAATATTTGTAAAGCAATTTTAATTGGTTTTTATGAAAAATTTTAACAAAAACACCACATTTATTATAGTTTTTGTTAATTTTTAACACTCTTTTGTTTAATTTAACAAAAAATTAAATTTTGAGGTTAATTTACTTTTAACCTACTTTCTTTGCTAAAAACGCACTCTAGCCTTTTTAAATTAAACCTTTCTACAAACATTTCGCACTTACACATAAATAAGTAGTAAGGGTTTAACCCTTCGCCTAGTAACGATTCAAAGTTACCTTGACCTTTAGAAACTATTATATCGGCACTATTAATTATAGTCTTTGCTTCTTGGCTAATCATATCTAACGGAGTGCCTGCAACGGGTGCACCATTAGAAATAACTTTTACAATTTTGGTTATGCCAACTTCTACTGCATCTACCATAGTTACGTCGTTAAGAACTTCGCCACCCCTAACCATAAAAGTTATATCTAAATTAGGGTAAAGTTCTAAAATAGTTTTAACCAAAATTTTATCAAAAACTATTTCACCGCAGTTATCGGCTAAGTACACCAAACTTTTTGCGTTTTGTAGTTCTTTCTTAAAAAGTTTTAGTTCGTTTTGGTTGCAGTTTTTGTCTTTCACGCCTAGAATTAGCCCTTTTAACTCTTCTTCGGTTACGTTTTTATTTGCACCAAAATCTATATAATTCCCAACGCAAGCAAATAAAATTGCCTTTTCTAACTTATCTACAGAACTTTCTAACACTCCATTAATAAGTGGCTCTTGTTGCATAATAAAATGGTTGTATTTACTTTTTAGTTCGGTCATTTTATCTACGTAGCCAAAGCATTTTTCGTGCAATTTATCTATTCTATAAAGCAAAACGGCAGTAGAAGTTTGGTTGTTTTCGCCAAACAAAATTTCTTTTAAGCCTTCTAAAAACAAATCTGCATTTTTTTCTTTATTTAATGCTTTTTTACTTTGTTTTTCGTAAAGGCATTGTAAACATTTTTTAGATGCGTTCATTTTTTACCTATATAATTTAACCCATTTGCTAAGAAATGGGTTAAAAGTTTTTTATTTATTTTATTATTGTTTGACCGCCCATAAATGGCCTTAATACTTCTGGAATTGTAATAGAGCCGTCTTCATTTTGATATTGTTCTATTAATGCTGGGAACACCCTACTAGTTGCTAAGCCAGAGCCGTTTAAGGTATGAACGAAAGCAGGTTTACCGGTAACGCTATCTCTATACTTAGTGTTGTTTCTTCTTGCTTGGTAGTCGTTAGCGTTACTTACGGAACTTACTTCTTTGTAAATGCCCATACTTGGAATCCAAACTTCAATGTCGTAAGTTCTTGCCATAGATGCAGAACAATCTCCTGCGGCAAGTTTGCTAACCCTAAAATGTAAACCTAATTTTTCTATTAAAGATGCAGCCTTATCTACTAATTCGTTAAACGCTTCCATAGATTTTTCTGGGTGAGCATATTGCACCATTTCTACTTTGTTAAATTGGTGGCCTCTAATCATACCACGTTCTTCTGCCCTATAAGAACCTGCTTCTTTACGATAGCAAGGAGTATATGCAAAAAATTTCATTGGTAGTTTACTTTCATCTATAATTTCGTTAGCGTACATATTTACTAAAGCCGTTTCTGCCGTTGGAAGAATAAACCTATTTTTCTTTCTGTCTTCATCGCAGTCTAGCCAATAAACTTCGTCGCTAAATTTTGGGAATTGACCTGCACCAAAACCACAATTATAGCCTAGTTGGTGTGGTGGTAAAATAAATTCGTAGCCATCTTTTAAGTGTTCTGAAATAAAGAAGTTAAGTAGCGCCCATTCTAACCTTGCGCCGTCTTTTCTATAAATCCAAAAACCACCGCCAGAAAGTTTAGTGCCCCTAGCATAGTCTATAATGCCAAGTTTGGTACATAAATCTACGTGGTTTTGCATTTTGAAATTAAATTCTGGTTTTTTACCAACCTCTCTAATAACTTGGTTGTTTTCTTTTTCGCCAGCAAGTAAATCTTCATCTGGAATATTTGGTATAGAAGATAGTAAAGAGAAAACTTTTTCTTCTAATTCTGCAGTTTGTTTGTCGCCTTCGGCAATTTTTTCGCCTAAAGCACGCATATCTGCAAAAATTTGCTCTACGGGTTGACCTGCTTTTTTAAGTGCAGGAATTTGTGCAGAAACTTTGTTTCTTTCTGCCTTAAGTTGTTCTATTTTAGAAATAATAGCCCTTCTTTCTTCGTCTAATTTTAAAATAGTATCAAAATCTGCTTTGTAGCCTTTTCTTAAAAGAAGTTCTTCAATTTTTTCTTTGTTTTCTTGAATTCTTTTTAAATCTAACATCGTTTTTCTCCAAAATTTTTGTCGTTTACCAAAATCACATATTATTGTATACTTTTTTTATAAAAAAATCAATTTATTTTAATAACTTTACTAAATACTTTATTTATTTTTTCTTTGCTTGTGAAAAAAATTTACATTTATGTGGTAAATACCCTTTTTATTTATTGATTATTTTGTTAAAGTTTGTTAAAATATATTAAATTACTTGCTTACTTAGGAGGAGACCATGAAAGAAAGATTACGTTTAATTAAAGAATACGTAGATAAAGTTGGTAAAGTTTCTTTTCATGAACTAGAATCTGTTTTTAGCAACGTTTCTTCTATGACCTTACGCCGTGATTTAGTTAGGTTAGAAGAACTAAACGCTCTAATTAGAGTTTCTGGTGGGGCAATATCGGTAGATAGCGTTCTAAAGGCTAAAGAAAAAGATTTTACTGAACAAATTGTTTATAACGCAACAGAAAAACTAGAAATTGCAGACAAGGCAATAGATTTAGTAGAAAAGAAAAGTTGCATTTTTATTGACGGAGGCTCTACCACAACATATTTTGCAAGGGCTTTGCCAGACGATAAGTTTTACGTTTTAACTAACGCCTTGAATATTGCCGAAACAATTTTAAGAAAAGATAAGCCAACCGTTGCAATACTTGGTGGAGATATTAAAAAAAGCAATTTTATTACGGTAGGTAAAACTTGTACAGATTTTATTAACCAAATAAACATTGCCACCGCTGTTATGACGGCTACGGGATTTATTACTGAAACAGGCGAATTTACCTGTGGTAGCCAATCGGAAGCAGAAGTAAAAAAACAAGTTATTAATAGGGCTAACAAAGTTATTATGCTTGTAGATAGTTCTAAAGTAAATAAAAACACACCTTACACCTTTGCAACCTTAAATAGCATAAACTGTTTGGTGGTAGATAGCAAGTTCCCTACCGAATTAAAAATGGAAATTGAAGCAAAAGGTATTAAGGTATACTAAAATAAGGAAAAGAAATGTTTAAGAAATTAAGAGCAGATATTAACGCCGCTAAGCAAAACGACCCTGCTGCTAGAAATAAGTTTGAAATTTGGCTAACTTATTCGGGAGTAAAGGCTTTATCTTGGCATAGGTGGGCTAATTTTCTATATAGAATAAAATTAAGGCTTTTAGCAAGGGCAACTAGCCAATTTGCTAAGTGGCTTACGGGCATAGAAATTCACCCTGCTGCAAAAATAGCACCCGGCGTATTTATTGACCACGGCGTTGGCGTTGTTATTGGCGAAACGGCGGAAATTGAAGAAGGCGTTGTAATTTACCAAGGCGTTACCTTAGGTGGTACGGGTAAAGAAAAAGGCAGGCGCCACCCTACTATTAAAAAAGGTGCTATAATTAGTGCTGGAGCAAAGGTTTTAGGTGGCTTTACCGTTGGTGAATACGCTAAAATTGGTGCAGGCGCTGTTGTGTTAAAAGAAGTTCCACCATACGCAACCGTAGTTGGCGTACCGGGTAGAGTTGTTAGAATTAACGGCGAAAAACTTAACGATTTACAACAAGAAAAAAGCGACCCTATACAAGAAGAAATTTGCCATTTAAGAGAAAAATTGTTCCAATTAGAAGAAAAAATTAATAAATTAGAAAAGTAGGTTTTTATGAGAATTTATAACACCTTAGCAGGTAAAAAACAAGAATTTATACCTTTAGTTGAAGGAAAAGTAAAAATGTATGCTTGCGGTATAACCGTTTCTGGCGAAGCACACATAGGCCATGCCTATCAAGCGCTTATTTACGATATTATTAGAAAATATTTAGAAAAGAAAGGTTATGAAGTAACTTACGCAAGAAATTATACCGACGTAGACGATAAAATTATTGCTAAATCTAACGAAACGGGTATTCCTGCCGATGAATTTGCCCTAAAAATGATAGAAAATATAGACGAACAAATGCAAAGGCTACAAGTAGACGAACCTAACGTTTGGTTAAAGGCTACTACTTGCATAGAAGATATTATTGCTTTCGTTTCTACCCTAATAGAAAAAGGCCACGCTTACGCCACCGAAAAAGGCGACGTGTATTTTAGCGTAGAAAGTTTTGCTTCTTACGGCAACCTTTCTCATAGAAATTTAGAAGACGCTATGAACGGCGTTAGAATAGATAACGAAGAAAATAAGAAAAACCCGTTAGACTTTGCGTTATGGAAATCTGCAAAAGAAGGCGAACCTTATTGGGATTCTCCTTGGGGCAAAGGCAGACCTGGTTGGCACATAGAATGTTCTACTATGAACAGAAAGGCTTTTGGCGACCAAATAGATATTCACGGCGGTGGCAGAGATTTAATTTTCCCTCACCACGAAAACGAAATTGCCCAAACGGAAGCATTAACCGGCAAACAATTTGCTAAGTTTTGGATTCATAACGGCTTAATTAAGGTTAACGGGCAAAAAATGAGTAAATCTTTAGGCAACAGTTTATTCTTAAAAGACCTTTTAGATAAATATTCGCCAGAAACTATTAAACTTGCCCTACTTCAAACGAATTATAGGGGTGATATTAACGTTACCGACAACCTTTTCCCAGACGCAGAAAAACATTTGGTAGATTTTTATTCTTTAATAGCCCTTGCCGAAGAAAAATTTGAAATTAAGGGCGAAAACCAAAATATAGATAACGATTTTAACTTGGCTATGGACGACGATTTTAACACCGCCCTTGCCATAAGCAACCTTTACGGCTACTTTAAGAGCATTAAGGCAAAAATAAACGCTAACGATAGCACGGCTGGTGCAGATATTAACCAAATTAAAAACACCTATTCTTTACTTGGCTTATTTAAGGCGAACGCAAAAGAATTCGTTAAACAATATAGCAAAGTAGAAAAAGTAGAAATTCCTGCAGAAGTTATGGCTATTGCAGAAGAAAGGTTTGTTGCAAGGCAAAATAAAGACTGGGCTAAAAGCGATGAATTAAGAAATAAATTAGCCGAACTTGGCTACCTTGTTAAAGATAGCAAAGAAGGCTACACTCTAGAAAAGAAATAATATAGGTATTAATTATGTTTACATCTAAAGAATTAAGAGATAAATGGATAAAATTTTATGAAAGCAAAGGCCACGTAAATATTGGTGCTGTTTCGCTTATTGGCGACGGCACTACCGGCGTTATGTTTAACGTTGCAGGCATGCAACCACTTATGCCGTATCTTCTTGGTAAAAAGCACCCACAAGGCACAAGACTTTGCAACGTTCAAGGTTGCGTTCGTACGGTAGACATTGATTCTGTTGGCGACGCTACTCACTTCACCTTTTTTGAAATGATGGGTAACTGGAGTTTGGG
>JAZOOP010000006.1:0-1563 GCA_045655065.1 Christensenellaceae bacterium | reverse complement strand
TCAAAAAACGACGTTATAAATTTAGCAATACCTTGTTCTTCTTCCTGGCTTAACGTTGTATATTTTTTATTCCCGGCATAACAACGTAACGCCAACGTTATTGCCCTTTTTTGTTCTTCAGTCATACGTTGCCCCCTTTTTTAGTTGCTTCTTCAAAAAGTTTTTGCACGTAAACTGCACCGTCCATTTGTAACTGCGCTTTGCAGTCTTGTTCTTTTCTATAAGGGCAATTACTACAATTTCTTTCTGCGCTAGAACAGCACGTTAGCGCTTGCATCACGTCTTCACCGGTGTATTTATCATTAAAAAGAACTTCGTTAAAGCAGTCTACAATAGTAGTTAAACCCTTTTCACTTGGAACACTTGCTTTCTTATTAACCACACTAAATTGATTTTTTAGTGCAGACAGTGCTTTTTCACGTTCTTCTTTACTTCCTTGAATAATTATCGTTGCCATGTGTTTTTTCCTTCCTTTAGTTTTTTATCTTACAAGGGGCAAGCCCCTTTTCGCAGTCTTTACAAATTTGTCTGCCTTCCGGCACGTAGATTCCACACTTAACACAAGTGTTGGTTAGTTTAAATTTCTTTTTTACTTTTTTCTTCATAAGATTTAACGTTGTTTGTTGTTCCTGGCGCAGGAACTCTCGCCCTGCTTTACCAAAAGGTCTTTGATTATAACAAAAGGTTTTTTAATTTATTTTTTTCTTTTCACAAAAATTATTTTTTAGAGTTTTTAGCCAGGAATAACAAATTTTTTATAAACGCCCTTTACGACTTTTAATAGCGTTTAATAGTGCAAAAACGGCACTTAAAAAGAAATTAACCACCTTGTCTTAAGTCTTTTTCAATTAAGTGCCGTTAAATGCCAAATTAAATTATTAGACAAGGTTTAATAAAGACAAATATGTCTTTACGCAAACAATAATAAACGACAATTTTGTCTTTGTCAAGCATTTAAGACAAATTTGTCATAAAATTTTTTTGAGGTGTAATATGAGAATAAAGGAATTAAGAGAAGAAAAGCATATTTCCCAGAAAAAACTCGCAGAAGTTATTGGAACATCCCAACGAAATATAGGCCGTTGGGAAAACAACGAAAATGAACCTTCTTATAGTCAGGTGGTTAAACTAGCAGACTTTTTTGGCTGTTCTATAGACTACCTTGTAGGCAGAGAAGACGACTTCGGCAACGTTCCTGTTAAAAGCAACCTTTCTACGCAAGAACAAGAACTTATTTCTGCTTTTAATAAATTAGACGTTGTGCAACGTGAAACCGTTTTAATTCAAATTAAAGCCGTTGCTAAAGTTAACGTTTAACGTAAGGGGGAATAAATGTTAAATGAAGTTTTTAGACCGGTTTAAAGAGTTGATTAACGAAAATGGTTATACGCTTAGTGACGTGGCTCAAAAGACCAATTTGCCCCGTTCAACGATTTCTTCTTATATCAATAGAAAAAGCATACCTTCAGCACTTCAACTTGAAGCCATAGCGAACTTATTCGACGTGTCAATAGATTATCTTGTAGGACGTACTGACGACTTTGGCAACGTTCCTGTTAAAAG
>JAZOOP010000005.1:0-16958 GCA_045655065.1 Christensenellaceae bacterium | reverse complement strand
GGTAGTGGAGTAACAAGTATAGGTGATGATGCGTTTGCAGGTTGCCCAATAGAATATGCAAACATACCAACAATTGCAATTCCTTATATAGAAAAAACCAACTTAAAAGAAGTGGTAATTAACGGTGGCGAAAGTATAGGTCTTTCTGCATTTGCTAACTGCACTACGCTACAAAGCGTAACTATAGGCGATAGTGTAACTACTATAGAAAATGGCGTATTCTACGGTTGTACTAACTTAGTAAACGTGATAATAGGTAATAACGTAGCAAGCATAGGTACTAGTGCGTTTAAGTATTGCACTTCGTTAACAAACGTAACTATAGGTAGTGGAGTAACAAGCATTGCAGATAATGCGTTTGAAAATTGCCCAATAGAAAAAGCAACAATTTCAACTTTTGCAATACCATACGTAAAAAATAGCAACTTAAAAGAAGTGGTAATTAATAGTGGCGAAAGTTTAGGTCTTTCTGCATTTGCTAATTTAACGTCTTTAACAAGCGTAACAATAGCGGGTAGCGTTACCACTATTTCTAACGGCGTATTCTATGGTTGTACTAACTTAGCAAACGTAACAATAAGTAATAACGTAACAAATATAGGTGTTAGTGCATTTAAATATTGTACATCTTTAGAAGAAATAGAAATACCAAACAGCGTAACAACAATAGGTGCTAGTGCGTTTGAATATTGTGGTAATTTAATAATTAAATACGAAGGAGCAAGCATACCAAGTGGTTGGGACAGTAACTTTAACCCTTCTAACTGCCCAATAGTTTGTAACTATAACGGCGAAAACTAAAATTAAACGAACTTAAAAAACGGCAAACTTTTGTTTGCCGTTTTTAGTTTTACTAAAATTAAATTTTTTTATCTACTAAGGCTTTTTCAGTATCGCTCATAATAAGTTTACCGTTTTCTATGTGGCAGGCTAAATAAGAATACACCGTATCTATAATAGCAAGCCCTGCAATTCTACTACTTAAGCCTAAAATACGGTAGTTAGTTTCGTCTGAAAGGGTGGTTAAAACGTAGTCGCTAACTTTAAAGATTGGCGACTTACCTTTATCTGTTAAACAAGCAGTAATAGCGCCGTTAGATTTTGCTATTTGTAGGGCTTGAACAATATCTTTAGATTTACCACTATGCGAAACACCCCAAACCAAACAATCTTTATTGGTATGAGATGCTATTATTGCTTGCATATGGTTGTCGTTAACGGCAACGGCTTGTAGCCCTAACCTAGAAAGTTTATGCGAAGCATCTAAGGAAATACTTGCAGAGTTGCCAAGCCCAAAAATATAAATTCTTTTTACCCTTAAAAGCACTTCGCAAAAGTCGTTTAAGGTTTGTTTGTTTAAACTCGTTCTTGTTTTTTCTAGTGAAGAATAAATGTCGTTACACACCTTAGAAAATATGGTATAGGCAGAATCTTCAGCAGTAATTTTTTGAAAAGGCTCTGGAACTTTAACGTCTTTTGCTAAGGCAATTTTTAATTGCGGAAAGCCTTCAAAACCAAGCCTTTTGGCAAACCTTGTTATTGTTGCCTCGCCACAACCCGAAAGGTTTGCTAATTGGTTTATAGAAAGAGTAGGGATTTTTGCCGAATTTTCAAGTAAAAAGTTTGCTGCTTTTTTTTCGGCTTTGCCCATTTTATCGTATAAAACTTGAATGTTTAATAGCGTTTTTCCCATACTTTACACCCTTTTTGCAATATTTTTTGTTTAATTTATTGTATCAACAACAAATATAAAAGTCAATAAAAAATGAAAAAAAATTTCATAAAACACTTAAAAACAATGAAATTTTGCAAAAATATTTTTCAATAAAACCTATAAAATATTATAAAATGCTTGAAACGGAAATTATATAATGTTATAATCAAATAAAAAAATACATTTTTACAGGAGTAAGTATGAACGACTTTTTACAAACTCAAATTTTAACGGAATTAGAAGATGCCGTTGGCAGAGAAAATTGTTCTGTTAGAGAAATTGATAAAGTTACGCACAGCGTAGACTATTTTTGGCTTTCAAGAATGTGGGCTGATAGGGGCAGAAGAATGCCTGAAGCAGACTTTATTGTTTCACCTAAAAACGCAACCGAAACTTCTAAAGTATTAAAAATTGCTAACTATTATAAACTACCAGTTACCACTTGGGGTGGTGGTGCTGGCACACAAGGTGGCGCTATTCCACTATGCGGTGGTATTTTATTAGATACCAAGCGTATGAACGAAATTTACCAAGTTAACACCGAAGGTATGTATATTGAATGTGGCGCAGGCGCTATTTATAAGCATATTGAATGGGCTGCAAACGAAAAGGGCTATGCAACAATGCACTACCCATCTTCATTAACTTGTTCAACTGTTGGTGGTTTCTTGGCTCACCGTGGTATAGGTGTTGTTTCTACAAAATACGGCAAAATAGACGATATGGTATTACAAATGGAAGTTGTTTTACCTAACGGCGATATTATTAATACTTCGTCTGCACCAAAGCACGCTGCTGGCCCAGACCTTAACCAAATTTTCATTGGTAGCGAAGGTACTTTGGGTATTATTACCAAAGCACAAATTCGTATTTACGAACAACCGGAAGTTAGAAAGTTTAGGGGCTTTTTATTCAAAGATATGTCTTCTGCATTTAAAGCAAGTCGTGAACTTTTACAAAAGTTTAAGCCGTCTGTTATGAGATTATACGACGAAGCAGAAACAGCAAGTTTAATTAAGAAAATTGTAGGTGTATCTAAACCAGGTGCGTTTATGAATATCGCTTACGAAGGCGTTAAAGAATTAGTTGAAGTAGAAGAAAAAATACTATTAGATATTTTCAATAAATACGGCGCAGAAGACTTAGGTAGCGAATATGGCGAAAAATGGTGGAAAGAAAAAATTACTTTCTTCTACCCAGGTCATATGATGGATTTACCACAAATGTTCGGCACTATGGATACTATTGCTCCATACGATAAAATTGAAAAAATTTATTGGGCAATGAAAAAGGCTATTGAAACAAACTTCCCACAAGCAAAATTCATTGCGCACTTCTCTCACTGGTACGAATGGGGTAGTATGATTTACGACCGTTTCATCATAGATGAAAAAGACGTTCCAAAAGACCCTGTAGAAGCAATGAGATTACATAATGCTATTTGGAATTTAGGTGTTAGAACGGCTATCGCTAACGGCGGTGTAGTAAACGACCATCACGGCGTAGGCTTAAAACTTGGCAGACTTATGAAAGAACAATACGGCCCTGCAATGCAAGTATTTGAAGGCATTAAAAAATCTTTAGACCCTAACGGAATTTTAAATCCATTTAAGTTAGGTTTTTAATAGGGGGGTAACGGTTATGAAGATTACAGAAAAAGCAAAAAAGATTATAGATAGTTGTAGGTTTTGTTGGATGTGCCGTCATATTTGCCCAATAGGTAATGCTACGGGTTTAGAAAGAAATACTGCACGTGCAAGGTCTTTAGGTGCATCTATGGTAGTGCGTGGCTCAACTGAACTAAAAGAAATTGCAGATAATATTTACGAATGTACTCTTTGTGGTGCTTGCACCAACAACTGTATGACCGGTTGGGACCCAAAAGTATTTATTCAAGAATTAAAAACTGAAATTATTCTTTCTGGTGTAACACCAAGTTACGTTGTAGAATTATTAGAAAAATATCAAGCAACAGGTAACGTTTACGGCAAAACTTATTGCAGTTGTTTAGACGCTTTATTTGAAACTAAAAGCGATATTGCCCTTTTAGTTGGCCAAGACGCATTATATAACTCTCCAGAAAGCGTTAAAAACGCAGTTAAACTTTTAGAAAAAGCAGGTGTTAAGGTTGCATTAAATAAAAATCAAGATAGCGGTAACGAATTATATTTCTTAACGGGTAAAACCCAAGAAACACTTAATATTGCAAAGGCTCAAGCCCAAGCGCTTAACGGCTACAAAAAGGTTATCGTTTACGACCCTGTTGATTTAAAATTAATTAAGCACGAATATAAAGAATGGGGTGTTGAAGTAAGTGCAGAAGTTGTAGGTTTTAACCAATTTGTGTTAGAATTATTAGAAAGTGGCGCTCTAAAAGTTAAAAAGGGTAAAAAAGAATATTCTTTACAAGACAACTATGCTTACGCGCGTGATTTAGACGATACTACCACCGGCAGAAAAATTATTTCTTTCGTTGGCGAAAACAAAGAAATGCTATTAATTAAAAAAGAAGCAAACCTTGCAGGCAACCTAATTATGAACGAATATATGCCAAAGGTTATTACTCAAGTGGCTTTAGACCGTTGGACTAACGCTAAAAATATGGATTGCAAGGTAATAGTTACTTCTAACCCTGCAGAATACGTAATGCTTAAAGCAACTGCACCAGAAGGTTATAAAGTGCTATCTATAGAAGAAATGTTATTAGAAAACATTTAATTTTAAGGGGATTATTATGAACTTAAAAAAATCATATAAAGAACAATATGGTTATGAAAGGGTTATTACCGATAGAAATAGCCCTCTAACCTATACTGAATTAGACTTTTTGAAACTTGCTAACGGGCAAAGTTATACCGTTAGCGAAAGTGGTAAAGAATTTGCTTTAATAATTCTTTACGGAAAGTGCAAAGTAGTTGGCAAAGGCTTTGCTTTTAACGAAGTAGGTAATAGGGCAAACGTTTTTGATGGCCCAGCCGAAGCCGTTTATATTGGTAAAGATACTGAATTTACTGTTACCGGTGTTGGTGGCGACGTTAAAATTGCAGTAGCAAAAGCACCTGCAGAAAAACACTTTAAGCCTGCACACGTTAAAAAAGAAGAAATTAAAACTAAAGATTTAGGTAAAGGCGCGTTCTGCAGAACTGCTGCTTTCAACTTACCAGAAACGGTAGAAGCCAACCTATTATATATTGGCGAATTTTGGGTAGAAGATGGCAGTTGGGCAAGTTTCCCACCACATAAGCACGACGTAGATAATATGCCAACCGAAGGTTTCTTAGATGAAATTTACTACTTTGAATTTGATAAGCCTCAAGGCTTTGGTTTCCAAGCAGTTTATTCTAAAGACGGCGACATAGATGAAGTTTACAAAGTAAAAACGGGTGATATGGTAGAAGTTCCAAAAGGCTACCACCCATTTACAGTTGCTCCAGGCTATAAAAACTATTGTTTATGGATAATGGCTGGTAAAAACCGTGGCATTTTTTGCACTACGGAAGAAGAACATAAATGGATTGTTAAATAACAATTTTTAACGCAAAAAACTATACTTTGGGGGTACACATGTACTGTTTAGGCGTAGATTTTGGTGGCGGTGCAAGTAAAGCAACCTTACTAGATAAATCTGGTAAGGTTATTGCTGTTTCTACCACGGAATATCCAACTATATACGGTGAAAACGGCAAGGCAGAACAAAACCCGTTTGATTGGTATAATGCTGCTTGCCAAAACATTAAAAACGTAATAAAAGGCATAAATGCTAACGAAATTATGTGCCTTTGTTTTGATGCTGCAACTCACACGGCAGTTTTAATGGATGAAAATTCTAACCCCGTTTGCAACGCAGTTTATTGGACGGATACAAGGTGCATAAAAGAAAAACAATTTTTAGCCGAAAACTACGGCGAAAAAATATTTAATATTTCTAAACATAGGGTAGATACTATTTGGTCTTTACCAGAAATAATGTTTGTTAAAAATTCTTTCCCAGAAATTTATGCAAAAGTTAAAAAAGTAACCTTTGCTAAAGATTTTGTCAGGGGGCTTTTCACGGGCGATTTCGTTACCGATTTTATTGAAGCACAAGGCAGTATGCTTTTTGACTTTGAAAAATTGGTTTGGGATGAAGAATTACTTTCTTTAGTTGGCTTAACAAAAGAAAATATGCCAAAAATAGTTAACCCTTTAGATATCGTTGGTAAAGTAAACGAAAAAGCAAGTTTAGATAGTGGCTTGCCTACAGGCATACCTGTTATTTGTGGTGCTACCGACACGGTTATGGAAGTTTTTGCGTCTGGTGGCGTAGAAAAGGGCAATATGACCTTAAAACTTGCTACGGCAGGCAGAATTTGTATCGTTAGCGATAACTTCGTTGCAGATACCAATATTATAAATTACTCTCATCTAAAAGAGGGGCTTTACTACCCAGGTAGCGCAACCAAAGCGTGTGCATCTTCACTTCGTTGGTTTAGAGATACTTTTGGCGAATCTTATGCCGTATTTAACAAAATGGCAGAAGAAATTCCGCTTGGTTCAGACGGTTTAATGTACCACCCTTACTTAATGGGGGAACTAACTCCACACGCTAACCCAAAATTAAGGGGTAGTTTTATGGGTGTAAGTGCTCTTCACACTAAATCGCATTTTGCTAGAAGTATTATGGAAGGGGTTGCTTTTTCTTTGTTAGATTGTATTGAATACTTAAAGAAAAAAGGAATTAAAACAGGCAAAAAAGCCTTCGCTATTGGTGGTGGAGCAAAAAGCCCAATTTGGAGACAAATTGTTGCCGATATGCTTGGCATTACTTTAGTTACCACCAAGTATAACGACTCTTCGTTTGGCTCTGCAATGTGCGCAGGTATTGCTTGCGGTTTCTTTAAAGATTTTAACGATGCAGTTAAAACTTGTAACGAAATTACCGGCGAAGTTAAACCAATAAAAGAAAATACTTTAAAATATAAAAAACTATTCAAAAAATATAAAAAAATTAGTCAATTTTTAGTTAAACTTTCTAATGAACAATAAAAAAATTTTAGTTTTATTAAAATTCTTCAAAGGGGAACTAAACCCTTTTGATGCATCTAGTTTAGAATGTGCGTTAAGGTTAAGTAATAACGTAACCATTTTAACAATGTCGCCACCAGCCCATTTAGAACCTTTTAAGGCACTAACTAGGCTTGGTGCTAACGGCATTTTTATTACAGATAAAGCGTATGCCGGGGCAGATACTTTGGCAACTTCTAAAGTGCTTGCAACGGCAATAGAAAGAATCAACCCAGATTTTGTTTTTTGTGGTAGGCAAAGTATAGATGGCGATACTGCCCAAGTTCCCGTTCAATTAGCACAAAGGCTAAACCTTAATTTAATTACCCGTGCTATAAAAATAGAAAACGGCGTTGTTAAAACAAGAACGGGCGAAACCAACCTAACAGAAAAATCTATTATAACTTTTGAAAGGGGTTATGAACTTCGCTTTCCATCTATATTTTCTAAACTTAAAGAAGTGCAAATTATAGATAATTCCGTTCTAAAAATACCAGAAAACGAGTGTGGGCAAAAAGGCTCTCCAACAAGGGTTGTAAGAAGTTTTGAAAGCAACGTAGGTAGAAGATTTTGTAAGTTTACAGAATTTTCTAATTTAGAAAAGTTAATAGAAGAAAACTTAAATAAAGAAAGGCAAGAAGAAGAATATTTTGGCGAAAAACTTAAAGAAGTTTATTTCATTGGGAATTTAAATAAAAAAGCAAGCGCTATTGCTTTGAAGGCAATAGAAATTAAAGTAAACAATAAAACGGCAGAAGAAATTGCTAAAGAAATAGAAGAATTAAATGCTAAAATAGTGTTGTTTAGCGACGACGAAGAAAGCAAAATTTTAGCATCTAAAATAGCCGTAATATTAAACGCAGGATTGTGTGCAGACTGCATTAAGTTAAGGGTAGAAAATGGCAAATTTATAATGACAAGGCCAGCCCTTTCCGGTAGCATTACTGCCGATATAGTTTGCGAAAGTAAATATACCTTAGCCACCGTTAGAACTACTAAGCAAGCAAATAACGTTGTGTTTAGCGTTGGCAAAGGTGGGCTAAATTATATTGAGAAAATAGAAAAATTAGCAAAAAAATATAACGCAGAAATTTGTTGTACAAGAAGCGTTGTAGATATGAACAAAATGCCTTACGAAAGGCAAGTTGGGTTAACGGGTAGAATAGTAGCTCCAAAAATTTACGTTGCGTTTGGAATTTCCGGCGCAGTGCAACACACCTGTGCAATAGAGGGTGCAACCACTATTATTGCCATAAATAACGACAAACAAGCAAGAATATTTGACTATGCCGATTACGGCATAGTATGCACTTTATAATAAAAAGGAGAAAATTATGTTAGTAGACTTAAAAACAATTTTAAAAGATGCAAGCGAAAATGGTTATGCTGTACCAGCGTTCAACGTTTATAATATGGAAAACGTTATGGGTGTAATTCAAGCAGCAGAAGAACAAAAATCACCTGTAATTATGCAATTCTATTCAAGGCTTGCAAGTAGTGGCGTAGCAGATTATTTAGCCCCTGTTATTCTAAAGGCTGCCGAAAAAGCAACAGTTCCTGTTTGTATGCACCTAGACCACGGCGCAGGCTTTGAACCTGCTGCAATTGCAGTTAAAAACGGAGCAACGGGCGTTATGGTAGACTTTTCTACTTTAGAAATGGAAGAAAATATAGAAAAAACTGCAAAGGTAGTAGAACTTCTTTCTGCACTTAACATTGGTGTAGAAGGCGAAATAGGGCATATTGGTAGGGCAATAGACGGCGTACCAACCGACTATACAACAGTAGAAGAAGCAAAAACTTTCGTAGATAGCACGGGGGTTTCTGCGTTAGCAATAGCAGTAGGTACTGCACACGGCAGATATCCTAAAGCCCCAGTATTAGCAATAGAAAGAATTAAAGAAATTAAAGAAGCGGTTAAAATTCCACTAGTATTACACGGCGGTAGCGGTATTCCAGACGACCAAATTAAAATGGCAATTAAAGCAGGTATTAACAAAATTAACTTTGGTACAGACCTTTGCTATTCTTTCTTAGATGCAGTTTTTGCAGTAGATAGAAAGATTTTTGCCGTAGATTTATTTATGAAAGAACCTATTGAAGCAGTTAAAAAGTTTGCTGTTTCTAAAATTCAATTATTAGGAGCAAATAACAAAGCATGAAAAAAGTTGTAGGCTTGGGTGCTTGCGTATTAGATACGCTTATAGAAGTGCCTACATATCCTGTAGAAGACCATAAATATAGGGCAACTGCCGTTAAAAAAACTGGTGGTGGGCCTGTTGCTAACGCATTGGTTGTGGCCTCTAAAATGGGGTTAAAAGCCCAAGTTTTAGGCGCACTTTCTAACGATATAGACGGCGACTTTATTGTTGAAGATTTTAATAAATACGGCGTAGATACTTCTGGCGCTACTAGAAAAGATAACACAACGGCGTTTACATCTTACGTTATTTTATCAAAGACAAGTGGTAGTAGAACTTGCGTTTTTGAAAGGGGTAGCGTGCAAGACGACCCTACCGATATAGATTTTTCTTTTATAGACGACGCAACCATTTTGCACCTAGACGGCAACTATATTAAGAGCGCTATCGCTTGTGCAAAATATGCTAAAGAAAAGGGTGTTTTAGTTAGTTTAGATGCCGGTGGCTTATACGAAGGCATAGAAGAACTTTTACCTTACGTAGATATTTTAATTCCTTCAGAAGAATTTGCTTTAGGACTAACAAAAGAAGAAAGCACTAAAAAGGCAATAAAAGTATTAGAACAAAAATATAACCCAAAAATTTTAGCCGTAACGCAAGGTGTTAAGGGTGGGTTATATATAGAAAACGGCGAAATTAAAAATTACCCAAGTTATAAAGTTAACTGCGTAGATTCTAACGGCGCAGGCGATACTTTCCACGGCGCGTTTATTTCTGCTTTTATTATGGGGTACGATTTATTCACTTGCTTAAAAATAGCATCTGGCACTTCTGCAATAAAATGCACCAAAGTTGGTATGAGAGACGCTTTACCAACCTTAGAAGAAGTTTTAGAATTTATTAAATAATTAAAGGCTCTGTTCCAAACTCTAAGCAAAAGCAAATACACATAAAAAGAAAAAAGGATGTTAAATACATCCTTTTTTCTTTAATTTAATAAACTTTTTTTGTAAGTTAGTGGCGAAACACCAAAGTGTTTTTTAAAGGAATTACTAAACGAATAAACGGTAGAAAAGTTAAGTTTTTTAGCAATTTTGCTTAAAGAAAGGTTTTCTTCTTGTATTAAGGCTTTACTAACGTTTAGCCTTGTTTGGTTATAAAATTCTATAATAGTGTTACCTGTAGTTTTCTTAAACAAGTAAGATAAGTGATTATAAGAATACCCAAAATTATTAGAAATTTCGCTTATTCTTTCTATATTGTATATATTGCTCGTAATATATTCCATAATTTGAAAGCACAAAACTTGCTTGTCGCTTGGGTTGGTGCTTTCTGTTTTAACCTTGTTCAACGCCCTTATTAAATATACTAAAATTTGCAAGCAAATTGCGTTGATTGTGCTTAAGGTAAACTCATCTTTTTCTCTCGTTAACTCACGCAAAGCCGTGCTAACCAAAAAGGTAATTCTTTCGCTAGAAAATACTCTAGAAGTAAGGTTGTTGTTTGAATTTGCAAATTTTTGCAGTTGCTCTGCCAACTTTTTATCGGTAGGGTAGAAAGAGAAAAAGTCGTATTTTAAGGGTTTTTCTTTAGAAGTTTCTATTTTATGGTTTTCAAAGGTGGTAGAAAAATAAATATCACCCTTTTTAATTTTCGTAGGGTTGTCGTTAGCGTAAATAACCCCTTCGCCATCGGTAACAATGGTTAGTTCGTACCAATTAACGTGGTAGTGGTTGTCGCAATAAAAAGTTTCGTTACAAAATACTCTGCCAAGCTGTAAAAGGTTTAATTTTTCTAGTTCTAATGGGTTTCTAACAAAGTTATGGTTAATAACAAAATCGTATTTCATAACTCAATTATATCATAATAATAATTAAATTTCAAAACAAAAAATCTAACGATTTTTTACTTTTTTTTAAAAAATCGTAAAAATGAATATCTTTTTGGAATAATATTTGTAAATAATTTTTTATTAGAACTATTGAAATTATTTTTAATTAAAAGTATAATGTTATTATAAAATAATAAAAAAATAAAAAACGAGGTATTTTTTATGAAAAAGAGAGTTGGTATAATTGGCTATGGTTGGGTTGCCGGTGCAAACCACAGAAGTTCTTATTCTCAAATGAATAAAGACGATATTGAAATAGTTGCCGTTTGCGACGTAAAAGATTCTGCATTAGAAAGAGCAAAAAACGACTTTAATTTAACAGACGATTGCTTATTTAAAGATTATAAAGAATTAATAGATAGTGGCCTTTGTGAAATGGTAGATATTTGTACACCAAACAGTTTACACTGCGAACAAGCAAAATACGCGTTAAACGCAGGTTTAGCAGTATCTATTGAAAAACCTGTTGGCGTTAACAGCCAAGAAGTTGCAGAAGTTAAAGCATTAGCAGAACAAAAAGGTTTACCTGTATTTATTTGCTTTACTTGGAGACATATGCCTACAACAAGGTTCCTAAAAGACGTTATAGATAGTGGCGCAGTTGGTAGAGTGTTCCATTGCTATATTAAATGTATTAAAGAAAGTGGCTTGTACGAAGGAAGAAGACTAGAATGGCGTTTCCAAAAAGAATATGGTGGAACGGGTGTTCTTTGCGATTTAGGTTCTCATATGATAGACTTCCTTAACTGGATGAACGAAGATATAGTTGGTTTATATTCTAGCCAAGGTATTTTTGTTAAACAAAGACAAAGAGAAGACAGCGAAGAATGGGCAGACGTTACTACCGACGACTATGCTAACATTATGGCAGACCTAAAGAGTGGGGCTACTGCTACTATTGAACTTTCTCGTTGTGCTAAAACAGAAGGTCAATTAGTTGAATTTATTATCTACGGAGAAAAAGGTTATATTCGCTACTGCAACTACGTAGGCGAAGGCTTAGAAATTTGCTATGGCGATAAAGAAACAATTAAGAAAGGCAAAGTTAGGGTTGCTACACCAGAAAGTTACGGTGTACACGGCAGATTATATCAATCTCAATCTTTCGTAGATATGGCTAACGGCAAAACGGATAACTTTACTTCTACTATAGACGATGGTTTAAGAGCTCAAATGGTTATTGATGCTTGCGTTAAATCTCACGAAGAAAAGAGATACGTTACTATTGAAGAAATTAGAAAAGGTTTAAAAGTTTAAAAATAAAGAGATAACGGAGAATTATTATGGCTTATAAATTAGGTGTTATTGGCTACGGAACAATGGGTTCTTGGCACTGCAAAAACGTTACGGAAAGAATTAACGGGTTAGAAATTGGTGCAGTTTACGATATAAACGAACAAAGAAGAGAACTTGCTAAAAAAGATGGTTTTAAGGTTTACGAAACGGAAGAAGAATTCTTTAATAGCGACGTAGATTTGGTTTTAGTTGCTACACCAAACGTTTTCCATAAAAATCATTGTATAACAGCAATGGAATGTGGTAAAAACGTAGTTTGCGAAAAACCTGCTTGCTTAAATTTACAAGAATTAGAAGAAGTAATTGCAGTTTCTAATAAAACGGGCAAACTTTATACTGTTCATCAAAACCGAAGATTTGATACAGATTTTGCCATAATGAAAAACATAGTAAAAGAAAACTTGCTAGGTAAAAACTTTTACCTAAATTCTCGTTTATATGGCAATAGAGGTTTTTCAGATGCAAGTTGGAAGAGTTTATACGAAACGGGTGGTGGCTTACTTTATGATTGGGGTATTCATATGATAGACCAAGTGTTATGCTTGTTTGAAAACGATAAACCCGTTTCAGTATATGCAGAACTACAAAGAGTTCGTATGGTTAACGTAGACGACGTTTGCCGTGTAGTAATAGAATTTGCTAGTGGTGTTAGAGCCCAAGTTATTGCAGACCTTTGGTGCTACGTTAGCGAAGCAAGGTGGCATTTAGAAGGTAGCGACGGCTCTGCCATAATATACAAATGGTTTGGCAAAGAAGGTAAAATTATTCGTGCTAAAAACCAAAAAATTTGTTGGGAAGAAGGTTGTGTATATACTCCTAACGGCCTATCTACAACAATGTGGCCTAGGGCTGAACACGATTTAGAAGAATTACCACTACCTATTCCAGAAGAATTACCACGTTGGGAAGAATACTACGAAAATATTATTGAAGTATTAAAAGGAAAGGCTACGCAAATAGTTACTCACGAACAAATTAGGAAAGATATGCAAGTTCTAATGGCAGCGTTTGAATCTGCCGAAAAGAACATTGTTGTAAAACTATAAAGGTGAAAAAATGAAAGAATACGGAACTTTTGTTCGCTTAAAAAACGTTGAAGAGGCAGAGCAATCTTTTATAAAACTAAAAGAGTTGGGCTTTAGTTATTGCCAATTAGTATATAAACCAAAAAACTATTGTAACGAAGATGCTTTAGTTATTAAACAAGCAGCCGAAAAGGTAGGTGTTAAAATAGTTGCGCTTTTTGCAGGCTTTTACGACAATTTTACTAAATGGGATATTTACGGCGATTATAAAGATGCAGGCATAAACAGCAAAAAATACGGCAAAGCAAGGTTAAAATATATTAAAAGTGCAGCAAGTTTTGCTAAAGAAATGGGCGTTACCGACGTGTTGATTCACGCAGGTTTCGTTGCTAATAACCCTTTTAGTAAAGAATACCTTTATATGAAAAAATGCGTTAAAAACTTTGCTTTATATTGCAAAGAAATTGGCGTTAACGTTTTATTAGAAACGGGTGGCGAAAGTCCTATAACTATGCTACGTTTAATAGAAGAAATTGGGCTAGATAATATTTTCGTTAACCTAGATACTGCTAATATTATTATGTATGGTTACGGCAACCCAATAGAAGCCGTTCCAACCCTAAACAAATATATAAAAAGTATGCATATTAAAGATGGCGTTCCACCAACCAATCCTTATGAATTAGGTAAAGAAACGGCTGTAGGTGAAGGCTACGTAGACTTTAAAAGAGTGTTTAAGGAATTAGAAAAAGTAGGTTTTAACGGACCTATAGTAATAGAAAGGGAAATAGAAGGCGAAAAGCAGTTAAACGACCTTAAAAAAGCCGTAGATTATTTAAACAAAAAAGTATTCAAAGAGAAAAATTAAATGAGTGAAATCATATTAAAAAATGGTAATTTAATTACCGAAAACGCCATTTTAGAAGGCGTAGATATTAAAATTAACGGCAACAAAATTGTTGCCGTTGGCAATTTATTAGAAGATGGAATAGATTGCACGGGTAAGTATATTTCCGCTGGGTTTATAGACGTGCATACCCATGGTGGATATGGTAGCGACTTTATGGATGCAACCGAACAAGCATTTGACGATATTTTGCGTTTTCAATTAGATAACGGCACTACAACCGTTTTACCTACTTCTGTAACGGCGCCAGTAAAATCTTTAGTAAACTTTATTAACACTGCAAGAGATTATAAGGCTAAAGGCGAAAAGTATGCTAAGGTTTATGGCGTTCATTTAGAAGGTCCATATCTTTCTATTAAAAACAAGGGTGCGCAAAAAGAAGAATTTATTCTTAACCCTAAAAAAGATGATTACAGTTTTATTTTAGATAATGCAGATATTGTTAAAACTGTAACTATTTCGCCAGAACTAGATGAAGACGGCTCTATGACTAAAGCCTTAACCGAAAAAGGCATTATAGTTTGTGGTGGGCACGACGACGGCATTTACCCAGAATTTATGGCATCTATAAACAATGGCTTAAAACACCTTACACACCTTTATTGCGCTATGAGCGACTTAAGGTTTAAAGACGGCAAAAGAAACGTTGGTTTAAGGGAATACGGGCTTTTAGACGATAATTTAACAGCAGAAATTATTGCCGATAATAGGCATATGCCACCAGAACTTTCTAAACTTGTTTATAAGTGTAAGGGTAGAGAAAACTTAATGGTTGTTTCCGATTGTTTGCGTTGTGCAGGTATGCCAATAGACGGCAGGCTTTACACCTTGGGCACTTTAGATGACGTAACTGCTAATAGGTTTAAGGTTGCAGATGGCGTTGCCGTTTTAGAAGATGGCAGTAGGTTTGCAGGTAGTATTACCCCTGTTCACAAAATGGTTAAAAACTTAATGGAAGCAGGTATAAATATTGTAGATGCTTTCCGTATGGCAACCATTAACCCTGCAAAGTTTATTGGTGCAAAAAATATTGGCGCTATTAAAGAAGGTTATATTGCAGACCTTGTAATTATGGATGAAAAATTCAACGTAGAACAAGTTTACGTTGAAGGTAAAAAATATATTAAATAGGAGAAAAATATGGTACGCAACGTAGAAAATATTAAATTTAAAACGGTAGACAAAGAGTGGGACGTTTATTTTGATATGGCAATGACTATGCTAGATGAAATTATGAAAAACAACGCACAAGGTAAAAAAACTGTTATGATAGTTCCTGTAGGTCCTACCGAACAATACCCAATTTTAGCAAAATTAGTAAACCAACTAAAAGTTTCGCTTAAAAACGTTTGGTTTTTTAATATGGATGAATATATGGTTTCTCCTACAGAAGAACTAGACAGAAACGATAAAATGAGTTTCCATAAACGTATGAATAACGAATTTTATTCTAGAGTAGATGCAGACTTAATTATGCCGGAAAGCCAAAGGTTATTCCCAGAAGTAGGCAAAGAAAAAGAATACGACGCTTTAATTGAAGAATTAGGTGGCGTAGACTTATGTTTAGGTGGGTTAGGTATAAACGGGCATTTGGCGTTTAACGAACCACCTGAAGAATATATGAGCGCAGAAGAATTTGGCAACTTAGGAACGCGCGTTCTTTCTATTTCAAGGGAAACTAGAACTATTAACGCATACGGCTACCAAAGGGGCGACCTTCGTGGTATGCCAGAATATTGCATTACTATTGGTATGAAACAAATTTTAGAATCAAGAAGAATTTATATTGCGCTAAACAGAGAGTGGCAACACGGCATATTTAAGCACGTTTTATTTGATGAACCACAAGCGGCAATTCCTGCAAGTTTGTTAAAATGGGCTAAAAACGTAGAATTCTGTACTTGCGAAAGTATTGCAAAAGGCTTATTTAACTAAATAAAAAAGGTAAAATTATGAAAAAAATTGGTTTTATAGATTATTATATTAGCGAGTGGCACGCAAACCAATACCCAGGTTGGATAGAAGAAATTAGTAAAGAACTTGGCTACGACTATAAGGTTTGCTACGGGTGGGGCGAAATAGAAAAATCTTTAACGGACAACAGAACTACTGAAGAGTGGTGTAAAGCATATAACGTAGAAAAATGCGAAACCATAGAAGAAGTTTGTTCTAAAAGCGATTATTTAATAATTTTATCGCCATCTACACCAGAAAAACATTTGCTTTATGCTAAAGAAGCATTTAAGTGTGGCAAAAGAACTTACGTAGATAAAACGTTTGCTCCAAGCAAAGAAGAAGCCAAAGAAATTTTTGCATTAGGAGAAAAGTACGGCACTAAGTTTTTTAGTACTTCTGCGCTTCGTTACGCGACTGAAATTTATGGTGGCGAAAAAGACGTTGCTATTACAACCACCGGCGGTGGTAGAGCGTTAGAAGAATACGTTATTCATCAATTAGAAATGATTTGTGTTCGTATGGGTATGGAAGTTAAAAGGGTAAAAACCATAAAAACGGGCGAAAACGAATATGAAGTTAGTTTAGAGTTTGTTAACGGCAAAAGTGCTTTAATGAAATATAACCCTACTAATAAGTTCACAATGAAAAGAACAACTATAAACGGTGAAGTTATTGAAACACCAATTCAGTCAGATTATTTCAAAATTTTAATAAAGAAAATACTAATTTTCTTTGAAACGGGCGAAGTAGATTTCAACGTTAACGACACTATTAAAATTATGGCTGTAAGAGAAAAAGTTATAGAATCTATGGCTAATTTAGACGTTTGGGTAGAACTTTAATACATAAAATAACAAAAAGAACACTTGTGTAAGTGTTCTTTTTTTGCTTTCAAAGGCATTTATACTTGATTTTATTAAAAAAATTTGTTAAAATAAGTTGTAATTATAATTGGAGAAAGTAAAAATGGAAATTGGCGAATTAT
>JAZOOP010000004.1:0-25787 GCA_045655065.1 Christensenellaceae bacterium | reverse complement strand
TGTAAAAATAAGGGCATTTTTATTGGGCATTACAAACAATTTTTTTATTAAATTTAGGAGAAAATTTATGGCTAATATAACTGAAAAAGAAGCAAGTTTATTAATAAAAAGTAAACTTTCTAAATATTTTGGCGTAACAACAAAAGATGCAACTAAAGAGCAAATTTATAAAGCAGTAGTAATGTGCATTAGAGATATGCTTTTAGAAAAAAGAAGTGAATTTAACAATAGATTTCGCCAAAAAGGTGGTAAAAGAGTTTACTACTTATGTATGGAATTTTTACTAGGGCAATCTTTAAAAAATAACACGTATAACCTAAGTGTTCAAGAGGCGTTTGACAAGGCATTAAATAAAATAAATTGTAGCCTAGAAGAACTATATTCTTTAGAACCAGATGCTGGCTTAGGTAACGGTGGTTTAGGTAGGCTTGCCGCTTGTTTTATGGATGGTTTAGCATCTCAAAACTATCCTGCAATGGGTTATTCAATTAGGTACGAATACGGTTTATTTAAACAAAAAATAGTAGATGGTTGGCAAATGGAATTGCCAGATATTTGGCTACCTGGTGGTGAAGTATGGTTAACCCAAAGGCTAGATAAAACTTTTAAAATTAAATTTGACGGGCATATAGAAGAGAAATGGACGGAAAACGGCTTAGAAATTGCTCATTACGATACCAAAGAAGTAGAGGCCGTTGCTTACGATATGATGATTTCTGGTAAAGATAGCGAAGCAGTTTCTATTTTAAGGTTGTGGAAAGCCCAAAACGTTAATAAATTTGATATGAAAACCTTCTCTCAAGGCGACTATATGAGAAGTATGCAAGAAGATAATGAAGCCGTTTTAATTTCTAAAGTTCTATATCCATCAGACAACCATTTTGAAGGTAAATCTTTAAGGCTAAAACAACAATATTTCCTTGTTTCAGCAGCATTGCAAGATATTATTTCTGACCACAAAAAAAGGTACGGAACTATTTCTAATTTACCCGAAAAAGCAGCAATTCACATTAACGATACGCACCCTGCTTTATGCATACCAGAACTAATGCGTATTTTAATGGATGAAAACGGCTTTACTTGGGATGATGCTTGGAATATAGTTACCAAAACTGTTGCATACACAAACCATACGGTTATGAGCGAAGCGCTAGAAAAATGGAGCGAAGATTTAATTCAAAGAAGATTGCCAAGAATTTATATGATATTAAAAGAAATTAACCAACGCTTTTGCGCAGAAATGTGGAATAAATTTCCTGGCGATTGGGATAGAATAGATAGAATGAGCATATTCTCTCATAATATGGTAAAAATGGCTAATTTAAGCGTAGTTGCATCTCATAAAGTAAATGGTGTTTCTGCACTTCATAGCGATATTATTAAAGAAAGTATTTTCAAAGATTTTTACGAAGTTTACCCAGAAAAATTTACTAACGTAACAAATGGTATTGCTCATAGAAGATGGCTATGTCAATCTAACCCAGAACTAACGGAACTTTTGCAAGATTGCATTGGTAACGGCTTTATTATGGATGCAAGTAAACTTATAGACTTTAAGAAGTTTGAAAACGATAAAGCAGTTTTAGAAAAACTAAACGAAATTAAGGCTATTAAGAAAAAACAATTTTGTGAATTTGCCTTTAAGAAACAAGGCGTTAAAATAGATGAAAATAGTTTATTTGACGTTCAAGCAAAACGTATGCACGAATATAAACGTCAATTAATGAACGCATTATACGTAATTTCTTTGTATAACGACTTAAAAGAAAACCCAAATTTAGAAGTTACCCCTAAAACGTTTATATTTGGTGCGAAAGCAGCGCCAGGGTATTATTTTGCAAAACAAATAATTAAACTTATTACTTGCATTGCAGAAGATATTAAAAAGCACCCTCAAATAAATAAAAAGTTAAACGTTATATATATGGAAGACTATTGCGTTACTATGGCAGAAAAACTTATGCCTGCAACTGAAATAAGTGAACAAATTTCTCAAGCAGGTAAAGAAGCAAGTGGTACGGGCAATATGAAATTTATGATAAATGGTGCCTTAACTATAGGTACGCTAGATGGTGCTAACGTAGAAATGCAACAAGCCTGTGGCAAAGATAACATATTTATTTTTGGTTTAACATCAAAAGAAGTAGATATACTTTGGAAACAAGGCTATAATGCAAGCGTATATTATAACGAAAACGTAAAACTTCGTAAGGTTATAGATGCCCTAAGGGTAGGCTTTAATGGGCAAACCTTTGAAGATATTGCTAATTACCTTTTAGTTGGTAGCCCTGTAGCAGACCCTTATATGTGTATGGCAGACTTTGGTGCGTTTTTAGATATTCACCAAAAGGCAGATAAAGTTTATTTAGATAAAATGCTTTGGGCTAAAAAGAGCCTAAACAATATTGCTACTGCAGGTATATTTGCTTGCGATAGAAGTATTAAAGAATACGCAGAAAACATTTGGAATTTAAAACAATTTTAATTTATGGTATATTATAACCCATTAGACCTTTTTTGTAAAAGTACAACAGGTGCAGTTTGCGAAACGGAAGAAATTACTTTTAGGGTAAAAACAAATTCGCAAATCTGCCAAATGGTAATAAAAAAGGACGGCGAAGATTACGAAAATTTTATAGAAATGAAAGAAAAAGACGGTTATTTTGAAACCGCCCTTTCTTTTAACGTGGGTTTATATTTTTATTACTTTATTTTAGAAAACGGAATAAAGGTAGGGCTAAACGAAAATTATTTAGGCGAGGAAACAAATAATCCAAAATTATTCCAACTAACTTCATATAAAAAGGGTTATAAAACTCCAAATTTTATTAAAGGTGGGCTAATTTACCAAATTTTTCCAGATAGGTTTTGTAGGGCTAAAAAGCAAAAAAAAATAGAAGACTATAAGGTGCTACACGAAAATTGGAATGATATACCTGTTTTTGAGCCAAACGAAAATGGTAAAATTATAAATAACGATTTTTTTGGTGGAGATTTTTTAGGTATTGCTTCTAAATTAAACTACTTAAAAAGCCTTGGGGTTACAACAATATATTTAAACCCAATTTTTAAGGCGTATTCTAACCATCGTTACGATACGGGCGACTATATGCAAGTAGATAGTTTGCTAGGCACGGAAAAAGATTTTGAAAACCTAATAGAAAAAGCAAACGAAAAAGGCATTAATATAATTTTAGACGGGGTGTTTAACCATACGGGAGATGATAGTGTTTATTTTAATAAATATGGTAGATATGGTAAAGACGGGGCTTATATAAACCCAAAAAGTAAATATAGAAGTTGGTTTAAGTTTACTAATTACCCAACTGAATACCAATCTTGGTGGGGAATAACAACTTTGCCGGCACTAAATAAAAATAACAAGCATTTTATAAAATATATATGTGGTAAAAACGGCGTGTTAAAAAAATGGCTAAGTAAAGGCGTGGCGGGCTATAGGTTAGACGTTGTAGATGAATTACCAGAGCATTTTGTTAAAGAAATTAGAAAAAGTATTAAGTCTGCCAATAAGAACGCAATTATAATAGGCGAAGTGTGGGAAGATGCTTCTAATAAAATAGCCTATGGCGTTAGAAGAAAGTATTTTCAGGGTAGGGAATTAGATTCCGTTATGAATTACCCACTTAAAAATGCAATAATAAACTTTGTTTTAACGGGAGATGAAAAACAACTTTCCTATACTATAAAAGAACAAATAGACCATTACCCAAAAATGGTGCTAGATTGTTTAATGAATATGTTGTCTACTCACGATACTTTTAGAATTTTTTCTGCACTCTCTGGCATAAACGTAAATGGAAAAACAAAAAAAGAGTTAAGTGAGTTAGAAATCCCCTTAAATATAAGAGAAGAAGTTTTTAATAGGTTAAAAATAGCAACCCTACTTCAATATACTCTTTGTGGAGTGCCATCTATTTATTATGGAGATGAAGTTGGTATGCAAGGCTATACCGACCCGTTAAACAGAAAAACGTTACCTTGGGGCAATGAAGATAAAAAAATATTAAATTGGTATAAAAAACTTGGCAGTATTAGAAAGAAATATAATATTTTTCTTAATGGCGAGTTAAAAGAGTTGTACTCAAAAAACGGCTTATACGTATTTAGTAGGGTTAATAAATTTAATAAAGGTGTAATAGTTGCAGTAAATTGTGGCGAAAGGAACGTAGAAATACGTTTAGAAAAGCCTTTATATAACTTATTAACTAACAAAAAGCACGCTAAAAAAACAACTATTAAAAGTAAAGGTTTTGCACTTTTGGCAAATATACAAAAAAAATAACAAAAAGCACGCTAAAAAAACAACTATTAAAAGTAAAGGTTTTGCACTTTTGGCAAATATACAAAAAAAATAATTAAAAGCACTTAAAAAAGCCGTAAAAATACGGTTTTTTTTATTTTTTAATTTTTGCTTTCTTTTCAATTTTAAAACATTAAAAAATGTAATAAATTACTAAAAAAACCACATAAAAAATGTTGACATAAATTTAATTTTCAGTTATAATTTAGTTGCAATATTATATGAAAATAAGGGCAAGTTTTTTCATTTTTTTAAAAGGCTTAAAAAAATTCCTACAAAATGACGAAAAACAGGCTCAAAATTGCTTATTTTTTCTACTTGGAACTTTTAGTTAAAAAAGGTTAACTAATAAAATAAATTTTTTTCAAAATATAAGGAGAAGAAGAAAATGAAAACACTTAAAAAACTATGTATTATGTTTTTAACATTATGCTTAGCAAGTGCACCTATTCTTGGCTCTGTTGGTTGTGGCGAACGTGGCCCACAATCTACCAAACCTGTAGACAAGAATAAAACACAAATTCAAATCGTTTTAGGTAATAACGCTTTGGGTTACGAATGGGCGGACGAAATTGCTGCAATGTTTGAAGAAGAAGAGTACATTAAAACAAAATCTTTTGAAGATGGCAAAATGGGCGCTCAAGTATTAGTATATCCTGTTTCTTCAGGTATGGCTGGTACAAGTACGTTTGATTCTTTAGATTCATCTGATTACGACGTATTATTCTTAGAAGGTGGCAGACCATATAATAACATGATATTTAACGATGGTTGTGCTAACGTTTACGACTTATTAACAGAAAACCTTTCTGCTAAATTTGGCGAAGATAAGAGAATAATAGATAAAATTGAAGAAGACGTATTATATAGTTATTCTTTAGGCGAAGTAGATGCTGATGGAGACCCTATCGTTAAAGGTCTTAACTATTGGGAAGCATTCTGGCTACCTCGTTACGACGTAGACCTATTTGAAGAAAATGGTTTCTTCTTTAAAGAAGGCTATAATACAGAAGGTATAGACGTATTTAACGAATCTTACATGGAAGATGAAGATAACTTAAATAACTTAATTAACCAATTCGTTGGTATGGGCCCAAATGGAGACCCATATACACAAGAAGAATATGCTGACGGCACAGCACCAAGAAGTGCTGGTGAAGACGGCATTAAAGGAACATGGGACGATGGTCTTCCTGTAACTTTCCAAGATTTCTATTGTTTATGTTTCTACATCCAAAACATTGGTGGTATGACTCCATTTATTTGGGCTCCAGGTTCTAACGACTATCAATTAAAAACTCTAACTACAATTTGGGCTACCGAAGAAGGTTACGATGACTTTATGTTAAACTTAACCCATGAAGGTACAGATAACGACTTAATTGCTAGTATTTCTGCAGATGGCGAAATTCTTGAATATGGTTCTGTAACATTAGACCCTAGCCAAAAATCAGCAAACGGTATTGGTCAACAAGTTGCGCAACTTCAAAAACAAAAAGGTAAATACTACGCATTAGAATTTGCTGAAAAAATTCTTAGGTCAAATTTCTATCCTTCATCTGTTAATGGTATGAGTGCAAAAGTTGCAGGCGATACTTTCTTGTATTCAAGAAAATACGGCGACCCAATTGCTATGTACTTTGAATCTACTTGGTCTTGGAATGAAGTTAAGTCTACGCTTAACTCTATGGAAACACAATATGGTGAAGACTGGGGCTTTATGAAGAGAAGACAAGCTTTCTTCCCTGTTCCTAGAAAATCTGCTGAAACAAAAGGTAACGTTCTTTGGACTATAGACAGAGCGTTTGCAATTGTTAACAACAACACTGAAGGCCCTCAAAGAGAAATTGCAAATTTATTCTTCCAATACTGCTATACAGATGAAGCTTTAAATGCATTTACTAAATATACCGGTATGACAAAGGCTGTTAACTACGACGTTGTAGAAAGCGAAATTTCTTACGTTGCAAATGCAGTTCAAACTATTAGAAATGCACCAACAACAAAAGTAGTTCAAGGTAACGCTCAATCTAAATTCTACTATGCTAACTTTGACTTCTTTGATTTATATTGGGAACCATTCCACACAAGAATGAATAAAGGTACGCAAGATAATCCATTTGTTACGTTTAGAGATACAACAACTTACAAAACTATAACTGCTGTAGATTATTTCAACGGCTTGTATCAACACTTACAAATTGGTCTTCCTACAATTAGTTACAACTACTAATTCTTAAAATTTTAATAATATATAAACATTATATATAATAATGGCATACCAATAGCGATAAAATTAAATTACCTTCGCTATTGGTTGTGCTATACGCAAAAAATTAGGAGCAATTTTTATGAGAAGGAAATTACTTAAAATTTTATGTTTAATGTTAGCGTTATGTGCGTTAACAGCATTTGCTGTGTCTGGTGCATTTGCAGATGACGGTGTTCTTTTTGATGCACCTGACCTAACAGCGCAACATAAAGTTGGCAATATTTTTGAAATTGAAGACATAAAAGCTCGTTATGGTGAAGAAGAGTATACTACTTCTAGTATTATAATTTTCCCAGATGGTCTTGCCTATAGTAATGACATCGTTTATTTAGGCCAAGTAGGTAAGTATACCATTAGGTATTCTGCAAGAATTAACAATAAAACTTACACTAAAGACTATTCTTTTAACGTTCTTGCTGAAAAAAGTTTAATGGTGGAAGAAAAAAATGCTACGTCTTACTTAGGCTACGCAGGCTACTATCCATCAACCTATGGTTTACAAGTTAATTCTAACGCATCTGGTAAAGTTTTCTTAAAAGACCCAATTAACATAAGGTCTTTTTCAAAACTAGGCAATCCATTAATTGAATTACTTGCAGTACCAACGTCTTATGGTACAAAAGATTTTCAAGCGCTTAATATTCATCTAATAGATACTGCAGACGAAAATAATGAAGTTATTTTCCAATTTACTCACCTTGGCGATATGGGTTCACTTTCATATGCAAGGGGTAAAGCACCTAACCAAATATTCATGGGCTTAGAAAATGGTAGACCTAGCTATATTCAAGCATATGGTGGTAACAAGGTTACTCACTCTTTCTGGGGTTTACCAGATAAAAACGACCCTGCCGATAAAGATAAAGAAGGCACTAAAATAGATAAACATAATCCACCTGTTTTAAGACTTTATTATGACGATATTGAAAAGGCAGCATATACCTATGAATCTACAGGTGCTTTTGCTATGGTTACTGATTTTGATAATCCAGAATACTATGGTAACGTTTGGGATGGCTTTAAATCAGACTACGTTAAAATTGGTGTTTCTATAACCGGTGCAGTAGGTCAACCTAAATATTGTATTAGGACTATTGGTGGTATAGATTTTACTCAACCAGACAATATTTTAGACGTTGCAGACCCTTATATTGCAGTTGACGATTATGCTTCAGACACAAATTCTAACCCTATAGGTAAAGTTGGTGTTCCTTATAAAATGTTTGACCTAATTGCATACGATAACCTTCAAATTCAAAGCGTTAAAAGGGAAGTTAGGTACAATACGGTAAATGGTATTGGTGGTACTTCTGTAACTATTAACGATGACTATACCTTTACCCCTGCAGTTGCTGGTGAATATACTTTATTCTACGAGGTAACCGACTTATATGGCAACACAAGTGAAACGTCTGTTGTTGTAGAAGTTAGAGATGAATTAGAAGATTTTGCAGTTCAAATAGATAATACTGCAGATGTAAAAAAAGTATACGAAATTTTCTCGTTAAAAGATTATGCTATAACCGGTGGTTCTGGCATAAGTAATATAGAGATTTATGCTAAAAAAGATGGTTCTGAAACTAAAATTCCACTTGCTAAAGAAAAGAATAGAATTATAGAACCTGGCGATTACACCGTATACTATAGTGCAAAAGACTATTTAGGTTACGTAAGTACGCAAACCTATAATTTAACCGTTGAAAATTACTCTACTCCTTTCTTAGTAGACGATATTTTCATGCCAACCGCATTTATTAGTGGCTTTGAAGCAGAACTTCCAACTGCTAATGCTAAATTCCTTTCAGGTAATAAGTACGTAGACGTTAAACCAACTATTTCAGCAAGTTTAAATGGTTCTAATTTGCAAATTACAAATGGTAAAATTAAACCTGTTGTTGGTGTTGATGGTGGTATGTTAACTCTTACTTATACTTATACCCAAGGTAGTGCATCAAAAAGCTATCCTTACGAAGTTCCTGTTGTAAACGTTGGTAAACAAGGTAGCTTAAAAATGGAAAAATATTTCGTTGTATCTAATGGTGTAGAAGTTTCTAAAAACGTATATGGTATTACGTTTGCTACTTCAACCTCTAATTCAACGGTTTCATTTGTTAAAAACTTATCTTCAAAGAAATTTGAAATTCAATTCCAAACTTTCAATACTATTTTTGATAACGTAGACTTTATTGAATTAGTATTATTTGACGGTATTGGTGAAGTTAGCTTAAAAATGTATGCAGATGGTGTTGCAAAAATTAACGATACTATAGATGCAGTTTACGAAATTGCTACTTCAGGTGAAAGATATACTTTCTACCTTGCTTATAGTGAGGCAACAAAAGCATTAATGCACTCTGGTAATGAAGATATTGCTATTGTTAAAACTTATAGAGATGGTTCAGATTTCACAGGCTTTGCTAACGAAACCTTTGGTTTTAAATTTAATTTTGGTACAGTTAAAAACGATATTGAACTAAGGCTTTCTAACGTTAATAACCAAAAATTAAATCAACTTGGAAACGATAGTGCTAAACCACAATTTAGTCTTGATGAAAGAGTAGGTGGTATGTTTGAAAAGAACCAAAAATTAACACTTTATCCAATTGTTGCTTGGGACGTTTTAGGTGAAATTGGTTCTATGAAAGTATCTGTAACCGATTCTAATGGTAACTTTGTTACTGCAACTAATGGTGTTAGGCTAGAAGATGCAGATGCATCTGTTTTATACACTTTTGTTGGTAAAGATTCTTCTTATACAGTTTCTTACGCTATTGCAGATACTAATAACCCTAACAATAAGGCAACTGAAATAAGAAGATATACGTGTACAACTGCCGCTCAATTTAAGTTAAGCCATAGGTTTAACTTACCTTCAACTGCAAAAGTTGGCGATACAATAGAACTACCTCAAGTTATTAGCAATAATTACGAAGCGTTCTATTACGTTATTGATGATAACGGAGACTTCCATATGGAAGAAGTTTCTTATACCTTTAGAAAAGCAGGTACTTATATAATTAGACTATTTGCTTTCAATAGCGACTACGTTATGTCTTATGTAGACCATAAGATTATTGTAGAATAGGGGGTGCTTATATGAAAAAAATATTAACAATATTATTAGCTATTATATGTTCATTTACTGCTGTTGCTTGTGCACCTTCTGAAGAAACAGGTGGTGGTCGTACGGAAATTCAAGGTACAGTTATTTCTACCTTATATAAAATGGGTAAAAGTAACTATAAAGTAGTTCTTCCTGAAGCCCCAACTGCTGAAGAAGTTTTTGCAGGTGATGAACTTAACTATTTCTTCTCTGAAGCAACAGGTTATCAATTTGATATAATTTACGATAACGAAATTGACGAAACAGAAGAATCAAACTACATTTTCTTAGGTAGAACAGCACAAATTAAAGAAAAACTTTCTGGCGAAAATCCTGAAATTGTTATAGATGATGACGAATGTCAACTTTCTGGTTACGTTATGAAAACCATAGATAATAACCTTTACATTTCAGGTAGAATGCAAAACATAACCTATGGTACGTTTTATGGTGTTTACACCTTACTTACAGACCTTTTAGGCTATGAATATTATGCCGATGGTCTTTATGACCTAGATAAGAATGTTTCTGAAGTTCCTTTAATTGAATATAATTTAACCGATATTCCTGCTATAGATAGAAGACAACCAGGGTTCCAATGCGTAAGAGCAAGCCAAGAAAACATGCACAGGCTTCGTATGCAACCTATTAACTCTACGTCATCTGTTTTATATTTAACCCACTCTCATACGTTCTGGGAATCAGTTCAAAGTTTAGTTGGTAAACCTGAATGTGATTCTTGGTTTACACCAGATAAAAAGAGTATTTGCTATAGTAACGATGAACTATTAGATTATCACGTTCAATATGCTATAGACAAGTTAAAATATAATAATGTGGGCGATATTTTTACTTGGGGTGCTGCAGATAACTACGTAACTTGCCCTTGTTCTAAGTGTGTACAAGGTATGGCTGAATATGGTAACTTTACTGGCCTAAATATTGTTTACATGAAGAAAATTGCTGCAAGAGTTCAAGAATGGATAGATGAAAATCAACCAGGTAGAAAGGTAAGCCACCTTATTGGTGCTTATGGTGTAACTCTTCAAGCACCTACTAAAACAGATGCAGAAGGTAACGTTGTTCCATTCTGCGAAGAAGTTTATTTAGACGACGTTTGTGGTGTACACTGGGCTCCAATTGGTGCTGACTTCGGTTATGCTATGGATGACCCTACAGCAACACCTAACGTTGTTCAAGTAAACGAAATAAATAAATGGAAGGTTTTATTCGTAGACAGCCAACCTAAGTTTGATATTTGGATTTATGGTGGTAACTGCCGTTTATTCTGGGTTAACCATGGTAACATAACTGCTTATAAAGCACAAATTCAATATTATATTAAACTTGGTGTATATGCATTTAACGACCAATGTAATGGTTCTACACCATCTCCTGCGTTTGACGAATTAAGAACATATCTTTATTCTAAATTGTTATGGGACCCTTATAAGTACGAAACAATGGATTTGGCATACGAATTTATGATTCGTTATTATGGCGAAGGTGGCCAAGCAATGTACCAATATTTAATTGCACACAATAACTGGTATGAATATATTCAAAACGAAAAAGGTTTCTCTTCTTCAGTTTACTTTATTGCTGATGCTCCACAATATTGGCCATTAGGCACACTTAACTATTTAGATAGTTTCTATCAAGATGCTGTAGATGCAGTTATGTCTAGTAAAAAATATGACGAATATGAAAAGATTTTATATCGTGATAGAATTGAAAGAAATAGGGCAACCATTACTTACTTGTATTTTAGAAACTATATAGACGTTTTCAATAAAGAACAAGCAAAAGAAAGGTTTGAAATGCTTGAATACGTTAACGATAAATTTGGTATGGATAACCTTGGTGAATTCGTTATTAACATTTCAACTTATTTAGATGAATGGAGGTCAAAGATTTATGCGTAAGACATTAGTTATTATTCTTGCTATTATCTCTTCGGTTTCTTTAGTTTTGTTCTCTAGTATAGGTTGTAGCAGTAAACCAAAAGTTGGGCTTTCTGAAACAAGTCTTGAACTTTTGGTTGATGAAACTCACCAACTTGTTGTTAACAACTATGAAGGTGAGTATTTATGGAGTTCTTTAGACGAAAGAATTTGTTCTGTTTCTGAAGAAGGTGTAGTTACTGCAAAATATATTGGTAATACATCTATTGTTTGCTATTACGAAGGTGGTTTCTTAAGATGTAACGTTAATGTTATTGAAAATAAAACCCCTGCTGAACAAGCATCTATCAATACTACAAATTTAGTTTTATATCGTAACGACGAATATAAACTTAAAATCACTAAAAACTTAGGTGAAAATATTGTAGAAGGCGGTACGACTGTTTGGACTTCTAGTAACCCAGAAATTGTTTCAGTTTCTAGCGAAGGTGTTGTTAAAGCCTTAGATATTAATGCAAATGGCGAACCTGTTATTATTACTGCAGTTCACACCGATGGCGATAACGAATATACATTCACTTGTGATGTTAGCGTTATATTAAAGGTTGCAATAGAACAAAAAGATTCGCTAACCTTATATACCGGCTTTGGTGAATATGAAATTAACCCTATTGCTAATTTCTTAGAACAATCTGATAAACATGAATATAATGAAAGCAATTTCAAATATTCTTCTGTTGATGAAAGTATTGTAGAAATAAGTCCTGAAGGTGTTATTACTCCTAAAAAGGGTGGCAGAACACAAGTTTTAATTAACTATAACGATTATGGTTATAAATATATAGATGTATTAGTTTACAATAAACTTATATATTCTAAAAACGACTTCTTAGGAATTCAACCTAACGACTATGCGTTATTAATGAACGATATAGATTTTACTAAAACCTCAGTAACAGGCGGTATTGCTATTAATGGTTTATTTAATGGTAATGGTTATGCGTTAAACAACATTACGCTTGTGCCTAACGATTGGGAAAGTATTACAGGTAAGCAAGTATTTGGTAAAGTTTCGGGTGAAATTATTAACCTAGAAGTTCATAACCTAACTGTTAAAAAATTCTGGGAACAAATGTGTGGTGCTTCTGCATTAATGAGTACTGTTTCTGGTAGAGTTGAAAACATTGTTTTTGATGGCTTAATTGAAGGTAGAGTTGCTATTGACTACAATGGTACTAACTATACAACTTGGAGTGGCTCTAAGAGTGGCTACTTAATGAAGACTTCTAATAATGCTACTGCTAAAAACATTTATATAGACGTTAACCGTGATGATTCTTCAAGCGACTTTAAAGTTGTTCACGGTTCAGGTACGTTAAACATGACTAACGTATACGTTGTTCCAGATGATTTTGCTACAACAACTTATGGTACTTACAATATTGTTGATGGTTTCTTTATGGTAGGGTCAGAACAAAGGTTCTTATCTAACAACCTAGTTGATAGCATGGGCTCAGACGTTTGGCAAATTGAAAATGATAAACCAGTATTAAAAAATGGTTTAGTACAGTTTGATTTACCAGATGACGTTTGGACACTTACTTTTGATGCTAATGGTGGTTCTGAAGTTCAAGATTCTTACGTTAAAGATGGCGGACTTATTAAATCATTCCCAGATTCTTATAAGGAAGGTTACATCTTAAAAGGCTGGTGCAAAGCAGGTTCTACAACAGTTTCTTCTGCTGGCTTAACAGTTAAAGGTAATATGTCTTTTGTGGCTAAGTGGGCAAAAGCATACTACGTTGTATTTGATTCAGATGGTGGCACGGAAGTTGAACCAATTCTCACAGAAGTAGGTAGAACTTTAACAGCCGATGGCGTTACAAAAGTTCCTGCGCCTACTAAGGAAAATAAAGCATTAAAAGGTTGGGTATTACTTGGCGAAGAAGAATTATTTAACTTCTCTACAAGAGTTATTGAAGAAGGTATGGTATTTGTTGCTCAATGGGTAGATACGGTTACTTGTACTTTTGATGCTGATGGTGGCGCTTTAGTTGACGATATGCAAGTTGGTGAAGGCTTAAAAATTAAAACTATGCCTACAACATCTATGCCTGGCCACACATTTATTGGCTGGTATTTAGTAAAAGATGGTGTTGTTTCTGAAAATGTGTTTGATAATGCAAATACTGAAATTAATGAAGCTACAACATTTAAAGCTAAATGGGTTGTAAACGTTAAATTAACCTTTGATGCTCAAGGCGGTTCTGAAGTTAATGATATTGAAGTTGGTAAAGGATTAAAACTTGCTACTTCTAAAATTCCTGTATCTGTTAAACCTGGTTATATTTTAGCGGGTTGGATTAAATCTGGTGGATTTACTGTGTTTGATTTTGCTAATACTACAATTAGCAAAGATACTAAGTTTAAGGCTAAATGGTTAAAAGCAGATGCTTTGGTTAACTTCTCAGATGGAACAGGTTTAACTAAGGTTACAGGTAAAGGCGGGTTTAATGCATTCTCTATTAATTCAGATATAGTTTATGGTGCATCTACTGCTTCGTTAAAAGTAGATATTTTAGCAAAAGAATCTAAAGTTATTTACCTAAATAGTTCTAACTGGAGTAACTATACAACTATTACCTTTAGAATTTCTCACGACGCGTGGGAATATTCAGCTTGGTTCTCTACTGCTAACGAAAGCGCAAGTATTTGGAATGTTAAAGACCAAGTTGGTCACTTTGGTTACCAATTATATGGTAGAAGAGGAAGTTGGGTAGAAGTTAAACTAACAATTAATGCAAACGGCACTTATAACTTATATTACAATAATGTTTTAAGGGCTCAAAACGAAGTATTAGGTGGTACGTTCCCAATTACACTTCTAAATAACCAAGTTATTGACCATAGTTTCTATGTATCAGATGTATTTGGTGTTCCAAGAACATCTAGTGGTGGCGGTGGCTATTAAAACTTAACAAAAATTACTTACAATACTCTTCTTCTTAGAAGAGTATTGTTGGGTAAAGGATATTTTGCTAAATGAAATTTACTAAACTTATTAAAAACATAGCAATAACAATGCTTTTTAGTCTTTTAATTTTGTGTTCTACTATGTTTATTTATACAACTGCATTTGCATACGAATTTTCTATTACAAGTGCAAAGGTTTGTATGTCTTATTATAGTAGTATACGACAAGGAGATTCTAAAGAAGAAATTGGCATAAGGTATGCTTTTGCAATGAGAAAGGACCAATATGATGAATTGCTTAAGCAAAAGGACCAGTATTCTGAAATATATTTTGGTTTAAGTATTTTGCCTGAAGATTACCTTAATGAAACCCCGTTAACCTTTGAATCCTTGTTTGGAAAAGAAGAAGAAAAGGCTTTTTATTGGGGCGAAAAAAATTTAGAATTAGAGTCTAAAGGCTTAAAGAGAATAGTTGTTTTTGAATCTACTAAATTAGCCCAATTAGAAGAATATGAAAAGGCTGTTGTAGGTTTTTATGGTACGTTAGTTGATATTAATAATGGTTCAGATGCTGACCAAGTAAATAATCTTAATAGAAAATTTACTGCTTTTTCATTTATAAGGTACAAGGAAGTAAATTCAAACGTTTATAAATATATTCTTGCAAATGATATTTATTATGAAAAGAATTATAATTTATATTCTAAACCTATTGCCTCTGAAATTGTAAATACTCCCGTACAACTTGCTTATAATGAAACAATTAATAAAAAGGTGCAATGTTCAGAAGAAAGAAAAGCGCTTTTACAAGACGAATATATTAACAAAGTATTGCTTAACGTTACCTATTTAAACGATAATGGCGAGTGTATTTATTCAGAAATATTGCCTTATTCAACTCCTTTAACTATTATTAATACAATTCCAACTCCAACTCTACAAGAAAACACTAATTTAGAGTTCCAAGATTGGTACGTTGAAGGCAAAAAGGAAATTATTCCTGAAAAATTATTTAATGATATTACCTTTACTGCAAAATATGGTAATAATTCTATTTTTATAAAAAACATTGACGATTGCGTTTCGGCATATTTAGATAGTATGTATTACGATAATAACGTTAAAATTTCTGGGCAAGATTATACTATTGGCCTAGATTTTGAGGCGAACGTTTCATCTCTAAAGTTTATTAAAATAGATACTACTAGTTGGAATCAATATGCATACGTTAAATTTTCGTTTTGTGCAGTTAATTTAACAAATTCAACCTCATATCCACATATAAAGGTTAGTATGGCAAGTAACACGATTACACCTATTTGGAATCACTTATTCTATAATATTACTGCTACTAAGGTTGCCGAAAATAAATTTTCTTTCCGTGTGCAAAACACAGTTAGGAAAATAGATAATGAACTTGGCACAGAAGACTTTACTGAAAATAAGTATTTTTATATGGTTATGGGTGTAGAAAGTAATTCTGTAGTTCAAGGTTTCCGTTTAAGCCAATTCACAGGCTACCACGAAATTGAACTTGATACAAAAGGTGGAACTAAGTTAGAAAATATATACGTAAAAAATAATACTTTTTTAACTGAACCTGTTGCCCCTACAAAAAGTGGCTATACTTTTAAGTATTGGTTGTATAACGGAGAAAGGTTTAATTTTGACGTTAAAATTACAAGTTCTATTAAGTTAGAAGCATATTACGAAGAAGATATTGTTTAATATATAAATTTAAAATTAATTAAAAGCCCGTATTAAATACGGGCTTTATTTATGCTTTTTATTATTATATAACTCTTATTTTTATTATGCCATCTACGTTTGTAATATGGTCTATTGCTTTATTAGAAACGCTAGCAGTTACGTCCATAATAGTTACAGCATAGTTGCCTTTGCTTTTGTTAGTTAGGCCTTCAATGTTAATGCCTTCTCTTCCAACAGCACCTGTAATTTCATTTAGTATACCAGAAATGTTTTTGTGTAATACAACTATTCTGTTTTTTGTAACCCTTGGCATTTCGCAGTTAGGGTAGTTAACGCTATTAATTATGTTACCATTTTCTATGTATTCAATAAGTTGTTTAGAAGCCATTACAGCGCAATTATCTTCTGCCTCTGGGGTAGATGCACCTAAGTGTGGTATACAAATAATATTTTCTACACCAATTAATTCATCTGCAGGGAAGTCTACAATGTATCTACCAACTTTTTTGCTTTCAACAGCCTTAATAATATCGGCATTGTCTACTATTTCGCCTCTAGCGCAGTTAATAATTACAACGCCGTCTTTCATTTTTCGTATTAAGCCAGAATTTATAAAGTTTTTGTTTTCTGCAGGAATATATGGAACGTGAATAGTAATATAGTCGCATTCTTTAACTAAATCATCTAAATTTTTCACAACGTTAACGGCTCTAGAAAGTTTTAACGCGCCGTTAACAGAAAGGAAAGGGTCGTAACCATATACGTCTAAACCAAGGCTTACACCAGCATTAGCAACCAAGCCACCAATTGCACCTAAACCAATTACGCCAAGTTTTTTACCTAAAATTTCAGCGCCAACAAAGTTAGATTTGCCTTTTTCTACAAGTTTACCAACTTCTTCACCTTTACCTTTTAAGGTTTTTGTCCAGTCAATAGCATCTACAATTTTTCTAGAACCTAAAAGTAGGGCAGTAATTACAAGTTCTTTAACTGCATTTGCATTTGCACCAGGTGTGTTGAACACAACAATACCTTTTTCGGCATATTCATCAGTTGGTATATTATTTACGCCTGCACCTGCTCTTGCAACTGCAATAACGCTTTCTGGAATAGCATAGTCGTGCATTTTGAAACTACGTAATAGTATGCCAACAGGGTTTTTTATATCGTTTTCAATTTTATAAGTTGCATCAAAAACGTTGTTAATAACAGAACTAATTGAATTTAACGTTAATATATTTTTCATTATTTATTCTCCATTTCAAACTTCTTCATAAATTCTACAAGTGCTTTTACACCTTCAATTGGCATTGCGTTGTAAATAGAAGCCCTCATACCACCAACAATTCTATGGCCTTTTAATGAAACTAGCCCGTTTGCTGTTGCTTCTTTAACGAATTTATCGTTTAATTCGTCGGTTGGTGTTAAGAAAGGTACGTTCATTAAAGAACGGTCTTTTTTATTTACGTTGTTTTTGTAGAAAGTTGAATTATCTATAAAATCATAAAGCATTTTTGCTTTTTCTTCGTTAATTTGTTGCATTACTTTAACACCACCAAGTTCTTTTAACCACTCAAAAACAAGCATAGACATATAAATAGGGAAGCAAGGTGGGGTGTTATACATACTATCGTTTTTATCTTGGATAGCATAGTTAAGCATAACAGGGCATTTTTCGTGTGCGTTACCCAATAAATCTTTTCTAACTATAACTATAGTTAAACCGGCAGGGGCAATGTTCTTTTGTGCACCGGCATATAGTAAACCGAATTTAGAAACGTCTATTTCTTCGCTCAAAATACAAGAACTTAAGTCTGAAACTAGGGTTGCATCAGTTTTAGGTAGTTCGGTAAAACGTGAACCAAATATTGTATTGTTGTATGTAAAATGAACGTAATCTATATCATCACGGAAGGTTACCTTATTCATATCTGGAATATAGGTATAGTTTGCTTCTTTAGAAGACGCAGCAACTGCCATATCACCATATTTACAACCTTCTTCATATGCTTTTTGTGCGAAGTTGCCTGTTAAAATATAGTCTGCTTTGCCTTTTTGTAAAAGGTTTAGTGGAACTGCAGAAAATTGGTTTGTTGCACCACCTTGAACGAATAAAATTGAATAGTTTTCTGGAATATTCATTAATTCACGAAGTAGCGATTGAGCCTTTGAGTTTACTTCCATAAAAACTTTACCACGGTGGCTCATTTCAATTACACTCATACCGGAATTATTAAAGTTCAATAATTCTTTTTGTGCCTTTTCTAGTACAGGAAGTGGTAGGGTTGATGGGCCTGCTGCAAAGTTAAATACTCTCATAAAAATCTCCTTTAAGTAAGCAATATAATTATTCAATAATATTTTAATGCTTAATTAAAATTTTTGCAAGTAAATTAACCTTAAATAACTAAATTCTTTTTAGTTTTTATATATCAGTTTACTTTTTATAAAAATAAGTGTATAATATTAACGAAAATATGTGGCTTAATTTTAAGGAGAAATAAATTGAAAGCAAAAAAAATTATTACAACTGCTTCAAAAGATAAAAAAATTATTAAAACAAAAAACACAAAAAAGGTTTCTAAAATAAAAGAAAAAAAATTTAATAATACAAACGAAAAAAATAAAAAAGAAAGTAAGGTATTAAAAGTTCGCTTTTTAGGTGGCGTTGGTGAAATTGGAAAAAATATGACGGCACTTGAATACGGCAAAGATATTATTATTATAGATGCCGGCGTAACTTTCCCAGAAGGCAATATGCCTGGTATAGATTTAGTTATTCCAGATACAACTTATATAGAAGAAAATAAATCTAAAATAAAGGGTATTATAATAACTCACGGGCACGAAGACCATATTGGTGGTTTGCCTTTTTTATTACAAGAAATTAATGCACCCGTTTTTGGCACAAAATTAACCTTAACACTAGTAGAAAATAAAATTAAAGAGCATAAAGTTAACGAGGTTAATTTAAATTGTATTAAGCCCGAAACTGTTATTAAATTAGGTTCGTTTATTATTGAATTTATTAACGTAAACCATTCTATTGCAGGTGCAGTAGCCCTATCTATTAGAACTCCTGTTGGCGTAGTGTTCCATTCTGGAGATTTTAAAATAGATTACACCCCTGTAAACGGCGAAACAATGAATTTAAGTAGAATTGCAGAAATTGGCGAAGAAGGTGTTTTACTTCTTATGGCAGATTCTACAAATATAGAAATAGAAGGCTCTACTATGAGCGAAAAGGTTGTTAAAGATACGTTAGACCATTTGTTTGGCGACAACCTTAAAAGAAGGCTAATTATAGCCACCTTTGCTAGTAACGTTCATAGGCTTCAACAAATTTTAGACCTAGCAGTTAAGTATAAAAGAAAAGTTGCTTTTTCTGGTAGAAGTATGGTAAATATTTCCGAGGCATCTGCCAAAATTGGCGAACTTGAAATACCAAAAGGTTTAATTGTAGATATAGAAAAAGTTAAAAACTATAAAGATGAAGAAATAGTAATTGTTTCTACAGGCACACAAGGCGAGCCAATGAGTGCGCTAACCCGAATGGCTAGTGGTGAATTTAATAAGGTAGTTGTTGGCGAAAACGATACGGTTGTTATTAGTGCTTCCGTAATTCCTGGTAACGAAAGAATGATTTATAACGTTATAAACAACCTTTATAGGCTAGGGGCTGAAGTAGTTTACGAAAGTTTAGAACCAATTCACGTTTCAGGCCATGCTTGTAAAAACGAACTAAGAATTTTGCACTCTTTAGTTAAACCAAAGTTTTTTATACCCGTTCACGGCGAATATAGGCACTTAAAAAAACACGCAAAACTTGCCGAAAGTTTAGGTACAAAAAATACTTTAATTGCCGAAATTGGCGATACGGTTGAACTTACTGCAAACTCTATGAAGTTTGGCGAAAAGTTTCAAGCCGGCTCTAGGTTTGTAGACGGGCTTGGCATAGGCGATTTAGATAGTTTAGTTCTTAAAGATAGAATTCATCTTTCAGAAGATGGGCTTATTGTAGTTGCCGTTGGCTTAGAAGGTTTAAGTAAAAGGTTGGTTTCAGTTGAAATTGTTGCAAAAGGTTTTGTTGCTAGCAACGAATTTATTGATGAGGCAAAACAAAACGTTATAAACACCTTAAAAGGCATAGACTTAAGAACTGTTGGTAACGAAGAAGATTTCAATAATATTATTAAAAGAAGTATTAAAAACTATATTTTTAAGGCAACTAAAAAACACCCTATGATTTTGCCTATTGTTTTGGAAGTATAATGGAAAGGATTTATAAATTAAGAAAACAAGCCTTTTTAGAAGGTAAACCAATTTTAAGAGAAAAATCTTTTGAAATGTTACTAAAAATAATTAAAGAAAAGCAACCAAAATCTATATTAGAAATTGGTGTTAATGGTGGGCTTTCTGGTATTGCAATGCTTTTAACAAGCAAAAACTCAACACTTTCCGGTATTGAAATTGATGAAGAGTGCGTTAAAACAGCAAAACACAATTATTTAGAATTTAACGTTGAAGATAGGGCTAAAATATTTTTAGGCGACGCATCTGAAATAATCCCTATATTAACAGGGCCTTACGATTTTATTTTTTTAGACGGACCTAAAGGGCACTACTACGAATATGCGCCACACTTGTTAAGTGTATTAAATAAAGGTGGAATTTTATTTGCAGATAACGTTTTATTTAGGGGCTACGTAGACGGAAAGGTTAAAACACCAAAAAGATATAATACAACAAAACATAGCATGGAAAGGTTTTTGAATTTAATTTCTAACGATAAAGCGTTAAAAACTATTGTGTACGATATTGAAGACGGAGTAAGTATAACTGAAAAACTAGTATGAGTAAAATTGAATTATTGTCGCCAGCAGGCGATATGAGTAAACTAAAAACAGCATTTTATTATGGTGCTGATGCCGTTTATATTGGTGGCAAAAGCATGAGCCTAAGGGCATTAGCAGGTAACTTTACAAATGAAGAAATTATAGAAGCCGTAAATTTTGCGCATGCAATAAACAAAAAGGTTTACGTTACTGTAAATATTTTTGGTAAAAATACCGATATAGAAATTGCTGAAGAATACTTTAAATTTTTAGAAAAGGCTAATGTTGATGGTGCTATTGTTAGCGACACAGGGTTAATATATTTAGCAAGGACTGTTGCGCCAAACCTAAAAATAAACCTTTCCACACAGGCAAATACGCTAAACTATAAAACGGTAGAGTTTTGGCAGAACCAAGGGCTTACAAGGGTTATTTTGGCAAGGGAACTTTCGCTTAAAGAAATAGATGAAATACATAATAAAGTGCCAAATATAGAACTAGAAACCTTTATACATGGCGCAATGTGTATTTCTTATAGTGGTAGATGCTTGCTTTCAGACTATAGAACGGGCAGAAGTAGTAATAGGGGCGAGTGCGTTCAAGCGTGTAGATGGAATTATGAAATTAGGGAAAAAGGCTCTAATGGAGATTACGTTGAAATAGAAGAAGACGAACGTGGCACTTATATTCTAAACAGTAAGGATTTAAATTTATTAGATTATATTGCTGAATTAGATAATGCTGGAGTTGTTTCTTTTAAGGTTGAAGGTAGAATGAAAAGCGAATATTACCTAGCAACTGTAATTAACGCATATAGGCGTGCAATAGATAGTTATTATGCTAACGGCAAAGAATATAAAAACGACCAAACTTTCCAAACGGAATTAAAGAAAACGGCTCATAGAGAGTTTACTACAGCATACCTTTTAGGAGAAAACGATAGAACGGTTAACTATAACGATAGCCAAAGCAAAGGCACTCATAAATTTATTGCAAAAGTTCTAGAGTATAACCAAGAAGAAAAATATGCAGTAGTAGAAATGAGAAATAGGTTTAAAGTAGGCGATAAATTAGAAATTTTATCTCCTAGCGAAAACTTTAATAAAATTATTGAAGTAGAAAGGATGACTGATTTAGAGAATAAAGAAATTTTAGATGCTAAACTAGTTCAACAAAAGTTAAAACTTTATACAAATATTGCTTTGCATGAAGGCGATATTTTAAGAAATGAATTATAAAATAAAAAAATCGGTGGCTAACTAACCACCGATTTATATTTTAAATAAATATTAAATTTCTTTAATAACTTTTCTTCTACAAGCAGTAACGCAAGCCTTACAGCCAACACATTTTTTATAGTCTATAACAGGTACGTTATTAACTAATTTTATTGCGCCGTATTTACAAGCCTTTTCGCAAAGTCCACAAGAAATACAACCAACCTTACAGGTGTTTACAACGTCTTTTCCCTTGCAGTTTGTAGAACAAGCAACGTATACTTTAGAAGATTTTGGTATAAGTTCAATAATGTGTTTAGGGCATTTTTTTGCACAAACACCACACGCTTCACAAAGGGCTTTATTAACAACCATAACGCCGTCTTTACTAGGTGAAATAGCGTGGTAAGGGCAAAGACTAGCGCATGTTCCACCACACAAGCAACCACTAGGGCAAACTTTTTTGCCACCCATATATGCCACTTGAGCAATACAGCCTTCGTTCCCAACGTATTCAAATTTATTTTTACTATTTAATCCACCAGCGCATTTTACAACGGCATAGGCTTGTTCTTCGGCAGTAAAAGGTAAGTTTAACGTTTTTGCAATTTCTGCCTTATTTTCGTTAGAAGTAGGGCCACACATAGAAAGATTTGCTTTGCCTTCACAAAGTGCTTTAGCAAAGGCAGAACAACCTGTAAACCCACAACCACCACAATTTGCGCCTGCAAGTTTTTCTGCAACAACTTCTACCGTTTTATCTTCTTCTACGTGGCAAAGTTTATAAACTATAACAATAAGTATGGCAAAAATTAATGCAATAACTGCAACTATTAAAGTAACCATACCAAACGTTTCCCAATTAATCATAATTTTTAACTCCTTAAATCAACGTAAATACGTAAAACGCCATAGCAATAAAGCAAGCCGTTATCATAGATATAGGAAAGCCTTTTAAGTGTTTGCTAACAGGCGTTCTTGCAATTTTTTCTCTTAAGCCACTCATAATAACAATAACGAAAGTAAAACCTAACCCTGCAAACAAGCCGTACAATACTGCAAAGCCCATGTTCATTTGTGAGGCTGTAATGCCTATTAAAGAGGCAATTTGGCCTGCATCTATAACAAGTTCGGCAACACCTAAAACTGCACAGTTTGTAGTTATTAATGGCAAATAAATACCCATTGCATTGTAAAGCGTTGGTGAAAACCTTTTTAGCGCCATTTCAATCATTTGAACTATAGAAGCAATTATAAATATAAACACAATAATTTCTATAAATTCTATTTTTAATGGAACTAAAACGTAAGTATAAATAGGGTATGTAATTAAGCAAGTTAACGTCATAACAAAAGTAACTGCTAAGCCCATACCAAGTGCCGACTTAAAGTCTTTAGAAACACCAAGGAAAGGGCAAATACCTAAAAATTGAACTACTACGAAATTGTTAATAAAAACAGCCGAAACAATAATCATAATAAATTCTGCCATAATTATTTATCCCCCTTTAATTGTGCGTTTAATTCTTCTAAAGAAGAATTTTCTTTTAATTTAACGAGTTTAGCATAATCGTTTATCTTTTTCTTTTTTGCAACTAGGCTTTCAGCAAAACTAAATAATGCAACGAACAAACCGAAAGTAAAGAAGGCGCCTGCGCTAGATGAAAAGAATTCAATCTTAAAACCCCAAAGTTTAACACCAAATATTGCACCTGCACCTAAAATTTCTCTAAAAGCGCCCATTAACGTTAGGGCAAAGGTAAAACCTATACCCATAAATAAACCATCTAATGCAGAGTGGAATACAGGGTTTTTAGATGCAAAACCTTCAGCCCTTGCTAAAATTACGCAGTTTACAACAATTAGTGGTAAATATAAGCCTAAAGATGCGTAAAGGTCTGGTAAGAGTTTGTCTAATAATAATCTTAATATAGTAACAAAGGTTGCAATTATTAAAATAAATGCAGGAATTCTTACTTGGCTAGGGATAATTTTTCTTAATAATGAAACTATAACGTTACTGCACATTAAAACGAAGGTAACTGCAAGTCCCATACCAATTCCGTTCATTGCTAACGTTGTTAGGGCAAGGGTAGGGCAAGTGCCTAAAACAAGTTTTAATACAGGGTTAGAAGTTATAACGCCGTCTAAGGCAATTTTCTTAAAATTCTTCATATTACTTTTTCCCCCAAACGTATTCTAATACACAATTTACTGCATTACAAGCAGCATTTGCAGATTTAGTTGCACCAGATACAACGTTTTGAATATTATCTTCATCGTTAATATAAGGTGTAAATACTTCTCCGTCAATAAAGTCTTGCGTTAAATCTTTAGTGAAATTGGCATAAAAATCCGCACCAAATTTACTCATTAAGGTTTGCTTAGTATAGTCTGCTAAAATAACCTTATCTATTTTGTAATCATCTTTGGTTGGAATAGAACTAGTAGGGGTTACGCTAACTTTAACCCAAAGACTAATCGTTCCGTTTTTATATCCGTTAAAACCTGTGGTGTGGAACAATAAATCGTAATTTTCGTTTTGTTTAATTTCATATATTTTGTTTATAGTGCCAAAATCGTAGCCTAAGGCTTTATCTTCTCTATCTACGTCTAGTTTTGTTTCATATTCCATTTCTGTGCCGTATACAGATTTTATTGCACGGGCAGTTCTTTCTTCTGGAGAAACATATAAAACGTCGTTTAATATTGCTAGAGTGCCACCAAAAACAACTGCTAAAACAAGTAATACTGTTATACATCTAAATGCAACAGACTTAAAGAAATTCATATTACTTTACCCCCTTTTGTTTTTTATAGCCAAAAGGTTTAGAAATTATAAATTTATCTAGTAAAGGGATAAATAAATTCATAAGCATAATTGCAAATGATATAACTTCCATTTTAGTCGCTTGTCTTAAACCAGCAGTGATTAATCCTAACATTATAAAATATATGTAATTGCCAATTTTGGTGTTTGGTGTAGTAACGTAATCGGTAGCCATAAAGAATGCACCAATAATTAAACCACCAGACAAAATAGAAGGTAGGAAGTATGCAAAATTAAACCCGTTTAAACAAACGGTAAATAAACCTGTTACTGCAACGTAAATTAGTGGGTAACGTATATCTATAATTTTTAGTATTGCTAAATATATTGCGCCAATAAGTAGTGCAATTTTACAAGTTTCGCCAATACAACCTGCAACGCCAATACCAAATAAAAGGTTAAAATTAGAAATTGGTAAAGCCCCTTTTTCTAGCAATTGAACTAACGCTGTTGCACCTGTAATTATTTCTCCGTTAGTAAATAGGGTAGGTGTAACCCAGTCTGCAACTACTGCTTGGAAAGAAATAAATATAAAAATTCTACCTGCCATCGCTGGGTTAACTAGGTTTTTACCCGTGCCACCAAATAACATTTTTACAACGATTATTGCAAAGAAACTACC
>JAZOOP010000003.1:0-13080 GCA_045655065.1 Christensenellaceae bacterium | reverse complement strand
GGCGAATACAAAGTAGTATTTAACGTAGAAGAAACCGAAAACTATACAGGCTTAAACGTAGAAATAGAATTTGTAATTAATGCCCTAAGTATTAAAGTTCCAACGTTAAACAAAAACACCTTTGTTTATACGGGTAGCTTAATTAAGCCTGAATTAGAAGAAAACGAGCTATACACAATATCTAACGAAGGCAACGTAAACGTAGGAACATATTACGTAACGTTAACATCTAACGAAAACTATGTTTGGGAAACAAATAATAGTAGGGTAGTAACAATTGCTTATACTATAGAAAAAGCAAGTGTAACAGTTCCATCTTTAGTGCTACAAACTAAGGTGTATACAGGCAAAAAACTTGTAGCAGACGTTTCTAACGTAGAAACTAACAATTTATTTACAATTATTAACGAGGGTGGCGTAAACGCAGGCGAATATTTTGTAGTATATAAATTAAACGACTTTGCAAACTATAAGTGGGCGGACGGCAGAGATGGCGATTCTAGAACTCAACAATTTGTAATTACAAAAGCTTCCGATAATGCTTGGCTATCTACCCCAACATTTAGTAAAACTTCTTGGGTTTATGGTGAAGAATCGCCAACTGTAGTAGGTAGTTCTAGGTATGGTTATGGTAGCATTGTTGTTAAGTATTATGCTTCAAATGGTAACGAAATTGGTTATTGCCCAGAAAACACAGGCGAATATAGGGCTGTATTTGAAATAGCCGAAACAGAAAGTTACAATGGCTTAACCGCAAGCATAAACTTTACTATTACAAAACGTCAGTTAGTGTTTGTAACTGCTCCACAATTTGTGGCAGATGCTTTCTATGAAAATAATTGCGACCTAGCAAATGCAGCAAATCAATTAGTAAAACCTAAACTAGACTTTGATGCAGTTGGTACGTATTATTACGAAATACCTGTTGGTCAAAAGATTACAAATGGTAAAGTTAACGTAATTGTTAGTTTTGTACCTAGTGGAAACAATTGTATTGCCCCAGAAAGTGTTACAGCACAAATTAACGTTAAAACTATTGCAACGATTGGCGAAGATGCTTACGGCAGTATAGAAAGTGCATTAAAGAACGCAGTTAGTGGTAATACAATTTGGGTAACTGCAGGCGATAAAAACGTTGTAATTGCATCTAATTGTGTGGTTCCAAGTGGTGTAACCCTAAACGTTCCACATACAGCAAATTCAATGAATACAGAAGAAAGTAATGGAAACGTAAAAGCAACCTTAAATGGTAAAGAATATGCAACTACACCAACCATAAGTGTTTTAACTATTGTAACCATAAAAGAAAACGTAACCTTAGTAAATAAGGGAACAATTAAAGTTGCAGGCGAACTTTCTGGTGGTAATGGTGGTTGTGCATATGCAGGGCACACTGCTGGTAAAACAGCAAAAATAATGTTAAATTCAAATGCTAAAATAGAAAACCAAGGTGGCACTATAAAATTATTTGGTTTAATTGTAGAAAGTTATAATAACAATGGTAGCCAAGTAATTATAAACGGCGGTAACCTATATATTCCTTTCGTTGTAAGAGATTTTAGGGGTGGCACTTATATGAGTAATATATATAAAAACACCTCGGCATTTAACGAGTTTGAACTAAGGAATATAACTTCATTGGTAACCATTAAAAATGGCGCAAACGTTTATGGTTATGCCAACCTTTATGCAGGTAGCCAACATAACGCTACAATTGTTAACTTGGTTAGCACTTCATCAAAAGCCATAATACAATTTAATAATAATGCTGGTTATGCAGTTATTAAGTATAATATTGTTGGTGGATATACCGGTGTAGATACTTGGACAGATGGGATAATGGATTTAGATATATATGGTGGAGCGACTTCTCAACCTATGTCGTTAGATGTTAAATACATCACCACTATCTCAGTATCTACTGAGAACGTGTTCTTCCCATTCAGTTGGAGATTTAACATTGCATTATATAATGGCGATTATACAATGAGTAATAAATATAAAATAATGCCAGGCGGTGTATTTACTGTAGGGGAAGGAGCAAACTTAACCATTGCAAACCTAGCGATATATACTCAAAAAGCATTTAATAGTGTTCCACTCACGTCTTCTGGTGTTGTTGGCAAACATTCAGGAAAAACGTTTTATGCAAGCATCCCAGCACCACATTATAAAAAAGATGCGGGCGACGGGCAATTTATAATTGAACAAGGTGGTGCTGTAACTGTTACTGGTGCAGTAGGCGGTGAAATAACCAACAATGGTGGAACGTTTACAAATAACGGCTCTGCAAGTATTACTTGTTCAGAGGCTACCGTAACTGCAAGTGTTACATGTGAACTTAAATATATAATTTTTGGTAGTTGTCAAAATGAAAAAGTTTCTGCTAATTATTTAACCCAAAACTTTACTTTAACCCTTTCTGAAGTATAATAGTTAAAAAAATATAGGAGAAATTAAACGCAAAAAATTAAACTTTGCATTTTGGTTTTTGAAAAGGGGAAGAGGTTTCTTCCCCTGCAATATAAAATGAATTTTAGATAACAATTGCAACTAAGGAGATATATTCTAATGGATAAAAAAGAACTTATTCAACAATTAAAGTTTTTAGGGTTTTCGGTAAGTGCGGGCGTTATTCAAGTGCTTTCATTTACCTTGCTTAACGAAATATTGCACGTAGATTATTGGGTTAGTTATTTAACGGCTTTAATACTATCTATAATTTGGAATTTTACCTTAAATAGAAAATTTACCTTTAAGTCTGCCTCAAACGTGCCAATAGCAATGTTAAAAGTTGCACTTTTCTATGCAGTATTTACTCCGCTTTCAACGTTAGGTGGTAATTATTTAGAAGGAATAGGCTGGAACGAATATTTAGTTTTAGGCATTTCTATGCTATTAAATTTCGTTTTAGAATACGTTTACCAAAAATTCGTAGTATTTACTGACGTTTTGAAGAAAGAAACATATGAAGAAACAGTGAAAGAAACTAAAGAAAATGCTGAAGAACCAAAGGTAGAAGAAAACAATAAATATAGATAAACAAAAGTATGGTTGCTTTATTTACTTAAGAAAATTGCCTAAATTATGCCTTGAATTAAACGGCATTATAATTTGCTATGCAATAAAAAAACGGGGCAAATAACGCCTTATTTTGCCGTTGACATAGGCAACAACACTAATTTTTTAATTAAACTATAAATTATACAAAAACACTTAAAAATTTAAGTGTTTTTGTTTTTTTTATTTTACAAAAGTAAACGTAGAGTGGCAAAATGTGTTAACTTTTTACAAAATTTTTTCATATAATTTTTATTAAGATGTTTTTTTGGAAACAAAAGATAGCAAAAAAGTTCATACTAAAATTGGTTGACTATGTCTTTTAGTGCAAATATAATTAAATAAAGTGTAAAAAACTAGGAGAATTATATGACGATTGGCAAAAAAATTTCATATTTAAGAAACGTGCAAGGTATAACTCAAGAAGAATTGGCCTATAGAGTTGGTGTTTCTAGGCAAACGATTAGCAAGTGGGAAATAGACCAAATGTTACCACAAACCGATAAAGTTATTTTGCTATGTAAAACCCTTAACGTTTCTTTAGAGCAATTACTTTTAGAAAATATTGTATTAAATAATGTAAATAATTCATTGCAAACTAAAAATAAATATTTTGGTACAGATGGCTTTAGGGGCGAAGTTAATAAAGACCTAACATCTATGCATGCCTATAGAGTGGGTAGGTTTTTAGGGTGGTATTTTTCTTCTAAACTTAGCGGGGTAGAGAAAGTAGGCTATAAACCAAAAATAGTAATTGGTAAAGATACAAGGCGTTCTAGTTATAACCTAGAATACGCCATTGTTGCAGGTATAACTGCTTCTGGTGCAGATGCATATATGTTGCACGTTACAACCACGCCAAGTGTTTCGTATATAACAAAAACAGATGAATTTGACTGCGGAATTATGATAACCGCATCTCATAACCCCTATTACGATAACGGCATAAAAATTATAAATAAATACGGCGAAAAATTAGATGATAAAACCACTTCTTACATAGAGGCTTATTTAGATAATAACTTAAAAGAATTAGGTGTTGTGGGGGCTGATTTGCCTTTAGCAACTAAAGAAAAAATTGGGTGTATAATAGATTACGTTTCAGGTAGAAATAGGTATTTAGGATACTTAATTTCTATTGTTTCGCATTCATATAAAAATCTAAAAATTGGTATAGATTGTGCCAATGGTTCTAGTTGGTGGTTAGCAAGGTCGTTATTTAGTGCTTTAGGTGCTGAAACCTTTGTTATTGGGGCAGAGCCAAATGGAGTTAATATTAACGAAAATTGTGGTTCTACTCATATAGAAAATTTGCAAAAACTAGTAAAAGAAAAGCATTTAAATTTAGGCTTTGCTTTTGATGGCGACTGCGATAGGTGCTTGGCTGTTGATGAACTAGGTAACGTTGTAGATGGCGATAAAATTTTGTATATTTTAGCAAAAAGGCTTAAAAATAGGGGTATTTTGAACGAAAACACTTTAGTTTGTACGGTTATGTCTAATAGTGGATTAATACAATCATTAGAAAAAATTGGCATTAAAACTTGTGTTACACAGGTTGGAGATAGGTTCGTTTATGAAAAAATGTTAGAAAAAGATTATAGGCTTGGTGGCGAACAATCGGGGCATATTATACTAAAAAAATATGCTACCACAGGCGACGGATTACTTACTGCAATTATGCTTTTAGAAGAAATTTGCGATCAAAAAACCACCCTTTCTAGCCTTTGTGAAGAGGTGTTTTTATACCCAAATTACGTTAAAAATGTAAAAGTTAAAGATAAAAATGCCGTATTAGAAGATGAAAAAATATTAGAAAAACTTAAAGAAATAGAAAGTAAAATTAACGGAAAAGGCAGGGTGCTTTTTAGAAAAAGCGGAACAGAACCATTAGTTAGAATTATGGTAGAAACTGAAACTATAAATGAGTGTATTAACTACTCAAAAGAAATAGAAAATGCCATTATTAACAGGGGGTATTGTTTTGAATAAATTAAAAATTTCAAACCTTTTTTCATTAGAAGATTTTGAATTTGCTTTCTTTATAAATCGCTTTGAATTTCCTTGGGAAATTTTACCTAAAATAAAACATTTTTTTAATGATTTTGACCTTAAAAACAATAAAAATTACAAAGAAATTGAAGAGGGTTTTTTTGTTGGTAAAAACGTAAAAATTTCTAAAAATTCTACAATAATTCCACCCGTTGTTATTGGTGAAAATACCGAAATTAGACCAGGTGCATATATAAGAGGAAACGTTATAATAGGCAAAAATTGTGTAATAGGAAATTCTACTGAATTAAAAAATTGTGTTCTATTAAATTACGTTCAAGTTCCACATTATAATTACGTTGGCGATTCGGTTTTAGGCAACCACGCCCACCTAGGTGCAGGAGTAATATGTTCTAACCTTAAATCAGATGGGAAAAACGTTGTAATTAGAGACGAAAAAAACTATGAAACTAACCTAAGAAAGTTGGGTGCAATTTTAGGAGATTATGCAGACGTTGGTTGTAATTGTGTGCTTAACCCAGGCACAATAATTGGCAAAGGAACAAGGGTTTATCCGTTAACTTCTTTAAGAGGGGTTTACGATGAAAATAAAATAGTAAAAAGCACTTATAACGTAGTTGAAAAATTGTAAATTGATAATAATAACTAAAACAAAAGAAAAAATGAAAAACACCAAATTTTTGGTGTTTTTCATTTTTGGGGTGTTTTTGTCTTAAAATGTAAAAAATGTTGTAAATTTAATAATATTTATGTAATTACAATGTTGACAATAAATGGTAAATATATTAAAATATATTTACTAAGATTTAATACTTTATGGAGGAACTATGAACTATAAAAACTTAAGATGGCGTAAAAATATGGCGCTTAAATTAGACTATAACAATATGATGGCAGAATACGTTGGCGAAAAAGAGGGCTTTACTAATAGTATTTTTGCTAAAAATTCTAAACTTGTAAAAAATGCCTATAACGTTGTAAAAGAAAACCGTGGTAAAGGCATGATGGGTTGGACGGAACTACCATATAATCAAACTGAAATTGTAGAAGATATTATTGCAACCGCAAAAGATATTAAAAAGAAATACGATAATTTCGTTGTCTTAGGCATTGGTGGCTCTGCACTAGGTCCAATAGCAGTATTCCAAGCACTATGTCATTTAAGACACAACGAACTACCTAAAAAAGTAAGAAAAGCGCCAAAACTTTACGTTGAAGATAACGTAGACCCAGAAAGAATGAACGCTTTACTAGACGTTATTGATATAGAAAAAACAATGTTTAACGTAGTAACAAAAAGTGGCTCTACTAGTGAAACAATGTCGCAATATTTAATTATTATGGACATTTTGAAAAAGAAGTTAGGCGACAAAGCGAAAGAACATATGATAGCAACCACATCTATGTCTAAGGGTAACCTAATTAAAATTGCTAAGGAAGAAGGCTTAAAAACTTTCTATATTCCAGACGGGGTTGGTGGAAGATTCTCTGAACTTTGTCCTGTAGGTTTACTACCTGCTGCAGTTGTTGGTATAGATATTAAAGAACTACTTGCAGGTGCTTTATTTATGGATAAAGTTTGTATGAACCCTAACGTTAAGAAAAACCCTGCTTTATTACTTGCTCTATTACAATACGAAAGTATGAAAAACGGCAAAAATATTGGGGTTATGATGCCTTATGCAGATAGCCTAAAATATATTGCAGACTGGTATTGTCAACTTTGGGCAGAAAGTTTAGGTAAGGCAGTAGATAACGACGGCAACTACGTTTATGCTGGTCAAACCCCTGTGAAAGCATTAGGCGTTACTGACCAACACTCTCAAGTACAACTTTACAGAGAAGGCCCTTTTGATAAGGTTATTACAATTTTAGCAGTAGAAAACTTCCGTTCTTCAGTAGAAATTAGCCAGGGTTTACCACATATTCCAGACGTTAATTTCTTATGTGGGCACACTATGAACGAATTAATTAATACTGAAAGGGAAGCAACCGAATATGCATTAACAACTGCAAATAGGTTAAACCACACCATTTACTTAAAAGAAGTAAATGCGTTTACAATTGGTCAATTATTGTATATGTTTGAAATGCAAACTGCTTTCGCAGGTGCAATGCTTAATATAGACACGTTTAACCAACCTGGTGTAGAAGGTGGTAAAAACGCAACCTACGCACTATTTGGTAGAAAAGGTTACGAAAAAACCAAAGAAGAAATGGATAATTCTCCGAAGAAAAACGAAAAATATTTTTGTTAGTATTGGTTAGTTAAGGTTTAATATGAGCAAAAAGGTAAATAGTGATGCTAAAAATTTAATAGACTTACCGGTTTATTTGTTTCATCAAGGCACTAATTATAATGCCTATGAGTTTTTTGGTGCGCATTTTACCAACTTAAACGGCAAAAAAGGGGTGGTGTTTAGAACGTACGCCCCTAATGCAGACTCCGTTGCCGTTGTCGGCGAATTTAATAATTGGTCGGCTGAAAATTACTATATGAATAGAATTAGTAAAAACGGAGTATACGAACTTTTTATAGAAAACGTTAAACAATACGACCTATATAAGTTTTTAGTAACTAGAAAAGGAAAAAGTGTGTTAAAAGCAGACCCTTATGCTTTTCATAGTGAAACCCCGCCTAAAACAGCATCTAAGGTATACGATTTAGAAGGTTATATTTGGCAAGACGGCGACTATATTAAAAATAAAACCACCGTTTACGATAAGCCTGTTAACGTATACGAAGTTAATTTACTTTCGTGGAAACGCCACTCTAACGGCGATTACTATTCTTATAGGCAACTAGCCGAAGAATTAGTTCCATACGTTAAAGAAATGGGTTATACCCACGTTGAATTTATGCCCTTAGCCGAACACCCTTACGATGGCTCTTGGGGTTACCAAGTAACAGGTTATTACTCAATTACTTCTAGGCTTGGCACACCTAAAGACTTTATGTATTTAATAGACGTGTTCCATCAAAATGGAATTGGCGTTATTTTAGATTGGGTGCCTGCACATTTCCCAAAAGATGAGCACGGGCTATATGAATTTGACGGAACTTGTTGTTACGAGTATAAAGAGTGGCATAAAAAAGAACATAAGAGTTGGGGAACAAGGGTGTTTAACCTTGGTAAAAACGAAGTTAAAAGTTTTTTAATTTCTAACGCTATGTTCTTATTAAAAGAATTTCATTTAGATGGCTTAAGGGTAGATGCAGTTGCCTCTATGCTGTATTTAGATTACGATAAAAAGCCTGGCGAGTGGTTACCTAACAAATATGGCGAAAAATTTAATTTAGAAGCCATAGATTTTTTTAAGCAATTAAATACTGCGGTTTTCGCATCTTTCCCAAACGTTTTAATGATAGCAGAAGAATCAACTGCATATGCCAAAATTACTAAACCCGTTTACGACGGCGGGTTAGGTTTTAACTTTAAGTGGAATATGGGTTGGATGAACGACGTGTTGTCGTATATGGAAACAGACCCTTATTTTAGAAGTGGCATACACGATAAAATAACCTTTTCGCTTTGCTATGCATTTAGCGAAAACTACGTTTTACCTATATCTCACGATGAAGTTGTGCACGGCAAAAAATCTTTATTAGATAAAATGTGCGGAGATACTTTTAATAAATTTTCGCAAATACGTGCCTTTAACGCATATATGTTCGCTCACCCTGGTAAAAAACTTAACTTTATGGGCAACGAATACGGGCAATTTAAGGAGTGGGATTACAAAGAAGGTCTAGAGTTCTTTATGCTAAAATATCCACTCCATAAAAAACTTTTAGAATTTAATAAAGAACTTAATAAAATTTATAAAGAAAACAAGCCTTTATATGAAATAGAAGACTCTTGGGATGGCTTTAATTGGATTTCAGTAGACGAAAAAGATAATAATATTATTGCGTTTACTAGAACAGACAAAGGTGGAAATAAAATATACGTATTAATTAATTTTTCAGGAAACGAATATATTAACTATAGGCTTGGTGTAGGAAAAGGTAAATATAAGGCAATTTTAAATACAGATGACGTTAAGTTTGGTGGTTATGGGTTGAACAAAACAAAGGTTTATAAAACGGTTAAAAAACCCGCTCATAATAGCCAAAATTCAATTTCAATTAACGTACCTAAATTTAGTGCCTTCTACTTTATAAAAACAAATTAAAGGGAGTTATATATGATTAGAAAGAAAAAATGTGTTGCAATGCTTTTAGCGGGTGGCCAAGGAAGTAGGTTATACGCTTTAACTTCTAACATAGCAAAACCTGCTGTATCGTTTGGTGGAAAGTATAGAATAATAGACTTTCCTTTATCTAACTGCGTAAATTCGGGTATAGATACGGTTGGCGTATTAACGCAATATCAACCTCTCGTACTTAACGATTATATTGGCAACGGTCAACCTTGGGACTTAGATAGAGCATATGGTGGTGTGCATATATTATCTCCATATCAAGCAAAACACTCTTACGATTGGTATAAGGGCACGGCAAATGCAATTTACCAAAACTTGCATTTTATGATACAATTTGTCCCATATTTCGTTTTAGTTCTATCTGGCGACCATATTTATAAAATGTACTATTCAATTATGCTTAACTACCACATCTTAAATGATGCAGACTGCACAATTGCAGCAATAGAAGTTCCTATAAAGGAAGCAAGTAGATTTGGTATACTTAATACTAACGAAGACGGAACTATTTACGAATTTGAAGAAAAGCCTAAAAAACCAAAGAATAATTTGGCATCTATGGGGATTTATATTTTCTCGGCAAAAAAACTATTTAAGTATTTAGAAGAAGATGCCAAAAACCCTAAATCTTCTAACGACTTTGGTAAAGACGTATTGCCAAAAATGTTAGAATCAGGCGAAAAAATGGTAGCATATAAATTTAGTGGCTATTGGAAAGACGTTGGAACTATTCAATCTTTATACGACGCTAATATGGACTTATTAGGCGACGTTCCTAACTTTGACGTAACCGATAACGCTTGGAAAATTCAATCTAGAAGCCCACTTGCACCACCTCACTTTATTGCAGAAGATGCAAAAGTTTCTAACAGTATAATTTTAAGTGGTTGCGAAGTTTGTGGTGTAGTAGAAAATTCTATTTTAGGTAGTAACGTAATAGTAGAAAAGGGTGCAGTAATAAAAAATAGTATTATTATGAGCGACGTAACTATTGGGAAAAATAGTATCGTTGAATATTCTATTATTGATGAAAATTGTACTATTGGCAATAACGTAAAAGTTGGCGAAATTAAAGGAAGTGGCAAGGGAATTACTGTTGTTGGTAGAGAATACGTTTTAGAAGATGGCGTAACTATTGAAGGTGGCGCTATGCTAGATAAAAACAATATAGGGGGTTAATATATGAGAGCAGTTGGTATTATATTTTCAAATATTCACGACGATAACGTACCAGAACTAGCAAGAATTAGAACTTTAGGTTCTATTCCTTTTGCAGGTAGGTATAGACTTATAGATTTTCCACTTTCTAATATGGTTAACTCTGGCATAGATACCGTAGGTATAATAACAAAAAGTAACTACCAATCTTTAATGGACCACGTTGGTAGTGGTAAAGATTGGGATTTGGCTAGAAAAGATGGTGGTGTAATATTTTTGCCACCTTTTGGCGATTTAGGAAACGATAAATTATATACTTCTAGGTTAGAAGCCTTAAAAGGTATTACAAACTTTTTATTTAGGGCAGATGAAGAATACGTTGTTATGACAGATTGCGACGCAGTTTGTAGAATTAACTATAACCACGTAATAGAACAACACATTAAAAACCACGCAGATATAACCGTAGTTTACAAAAAAGGTGTAAAACAAGAACAAAACGAAAAAGCCTTTAATTTCGTTATAGATGGCGAAAGAATTATAAACGTTACCTTAGCAAGTGAAGAAGACAGGGAATATAACCTTAACACTAACATTTTCGTAATGAAAAAAGTTTTATTACAAAATATTGTTATGGATAGTATTTCTCATAATAAAAGTCATTTTTTAACAGACGTTATTGCAAATAACCTAAAAAGCATGCGTATTTTTGGTTATGAACATAAGGGTTTTTATGCAGGTATAACTTCTTTGCAAGCATATTTTAATAGTAACCTTGCCGTATTAGATAGCGTAAATAGAAAAGAACTATTTGGAGATAGAAGTGTATTTACAAAAATACGAGATTCTGCTCCAACCAAATATGGCAACACCTCTATAGTTAAAAATTCTATGATAGCAGACGGCTGTATTATAGAAGGCGAAGTAGAAAATAGTATTATTTTTAGAAACGTTAAAGTAGCAAGAGGCGCTGTTGTTAAAAATAGTATAGTAATGCAAAATTCCGTTATAGGCGAAAATGCATCATTAAACTGTATTATAGTAGATAAGGCTGTAGTAATAAGAGATAAACGTAATTTATCTGGTAGCGAAAATCACCCGTTCTATATCGGTAAAGGCACAATGATTTAACAGGAGTTTAATAATGAAAAAAACAACTAACGCAAATGCTTCAAAAGAAAAATTAGGTAAACTTCCACAAATTGAAATAGTAGAAAAAAAGAAAGTAATATTCGTTGGCTCAGAAGCAACACCTTTTATAGCAACAGGTGGCTTGGCCGACGTTTTGGGCTCGTTACCAAAGGCAATTGCTTCTAACGGAAATTATGAAGTTAGCGTAATTTTACCTATGTATTCTAATATAAAAAACGAATATAGAGAAAAGTTTGAATTTATAACAAATTTTAACGTTTCGGTAGGTTGGCGTAGCCAATATGCCGGTATTTTTACAACGGAATATCAAGGAGTAAAATTCTATTTTATAGATAACGAATATTACTTCAAAAGAGAAGGAAATATCTATGGTTTTTACGACGACGGCGAAAGGTTTGCTTTCTTTAGCAGAGCAGTTTTAGATACTGTTGCAAGGCTTAATATTTACCCAGACATTATGCATTTTAACGACTGGCAAAGTGCAGGCGCAGTAATATACCTAAAGGGTATGTATTACGGAGATGAAAAGTTTAGTAAGGTTAAAAGTATTTTTACCATACACAATATAGAATACCAAGGCACTTTCCCTATGGAAACTTTTTCAGATTTGTTTGGTTTTCAAGAAAATTTAAGGGGTGTTGTAGAGTTTAACGGTGCACTAAATTTAATGAAAGGTGCAATAGAATTAACAGATATAGTTTCTACCGTTAGCCCAACCTATGCCGAAGAAATTAAACATAGTTTTTATGCCCACGGATTACAAGAAATTATTAGTAGAAATCAAGGTAAGTTAAAGGGCATTTTAAATGGAATAGACGAAAGTTTTTATAACCCTAAAACAGATAAATTTTTGTTTGCAAACTATAGTGCTAGGGGGCTAAAAGGTAAGGCTACCTGCAAGGCAGAATTACAAAAAATGCTAAACCTACCGGTAAAGGAAGAAGTACCTATAATAGCCCTAATTACAAGGCTAGTTTCGCACAAGGGTTTAGACCTTGTTAAGTGTGTTATAGAAGAAATTTTAAGTAAAAATGTACAGGTTGTAATTTTAGGTAAAGGCGAAAGAGGATATGAAGAATTCTTTACCGAAATTGCAAAAAAATATAGTGGTAAATGTGCAACTATTATAGCATTTAACCAAGATTTATCTAGAAAAATTTATTCGGGTGCTGACCTATTTTTAATGCCTTCTAAAAGTGAACCTTGCGGGCTTTCTCAAATGATTGCAAGTAGGTATGGCACAGTTCCAATAGTTAGAGAGACGGGTGGTTTAAATGATAGTATTAAAGCATTTGACGGAGAGAAAGGAAACGGCTTTACTTTTAAAAATTATAATGCACACGATATGCTTTATACAATTAACGAAGCAGTTAGAATTTATAACGATAAAGAGAAATGGAAGAAAGTGCAAAAAATTGCAATGACTACAGATTTTTCTTGGAAAATACAATCTAAAAAATACGAAAATCTTTACAATTCATAAATAAAATA
>JAZOOP010000002.1:0-6202 GCA_045655065.1 Christensenellaceae bacterium | reverse complement strand
ATTTATGAATAAAAAAAATTTAATTGCATATTTTTTGTAAATTTTTTAAAAATATTGCAAAAAACGTTTGACAAAACCAATTTAGTGAGTTATAGTAGTGCTATAAAAAACAAAAAACAATTTTAGGAGAAATAAAAAAATGAAAAAACTATTAACTATTTTAGCAACGTTAGTATTAACAATTAGTTGCGTATTTGGTTTAACGGCATGTGGCCCAAAAGCAAAACTAGACGTTAAGAACATTGAACTTACCGCTGAAACCTATGCCTTTGCAGTAAACAAATCTAACACCGCATTAAAAGATAGCGTTAACGCAATTATGGAAGACTTAGAAGAAAGTGGCGAATTAGAAACACTTATTAACTCTTTCTTCACCGGCGACTCTACTTTTGAATACACCAACCCAGCAGAACCAACATCAGCAAACAAATCTCAATACTTAGTTGTTGGTACAAACGCTTACTTCCCACCATTTGAAATGTACAATGGTTCTAAACTAACAGGCGTAGATATGCAACTTGCATCTATAATAGCAACTGAATTAGGCAAAACCCTATACATTAAAGATATGGAATTTGATGCATTAATTCCATCTGTTCAAAATGGTGATATTGACCTAGCAATGGCTGGTATGACAGTTAACGCAGAACGTTTAGAACAAGTTGACTTTACAGTTGGCTACTATGAATCTGCACAAGTTATAACAGTTTTAGAAGACGACACTACTTTTGATGAATGTGAAACAGCAGCAGACGTAGAAGCAATTCTAGCAGCACAAAACACAAGCTTTATAGTAGGCACACAACAAGGCACAACTGGTTATATGTACTCTGCTGGTGACGAAGGTTTTGGTTACGATGGTTTTGCTAACCTAACAACAAAAGCATTTACAACAGGTGCTCTTGCTATGAAAGATTTACAAAATGGCAAAATAAACGCAGTTATTCTAGATAAACAACCATCTTTAATGATTACTGCATCTATGAACAAATAATTAAAAACCAATTATGTTTGAAACTTTTTTTGATAAATTTATTACACAGGGCGGGTATACTCTTACCCTAACCGGCTTATTGAACACTGCTTTAATAGCAGTGTTTGGTTTGCTTATAGGGTTTTTATTAGGTAGTATTATTGCCGTGGTAAAACTAATACCTTCTAAAAAAATAATAGCAACCATTTTCAAAAAGATTTGCGATATATACGTTGCAATCTTCCGTGGCACGCCAATGGTTGTTCAATTACTTTTACTTCACTTTGCAATTTTCCCTGCTATTGGCTTAAATTTAAGCGACGTTGTAGAAGCAAGTTTAATTTTTGGGTTAAACTCTGCATCATACATATCTGAAATTATGCGTGGTGGCATTAACTCGGTAGACAAGGGGCAAATGGAAGCAGGCAGAAGTTTAGGCTTTACCTATACTCAAACTATGGTAAGAATTATTATCCCACAAGCATTTAAGAATATTCTACCAACGATGGGTAATGAATTTATAGCATTAATAAAAGAAACTTCTGTATTAAGTTTAATAGCCGTTACCGACTTAACCAAGTCGTTTAAGGCAATAGCAGAAAGCACTTACGAATATTTTATTCCGTATATTATGCTTGCTATAACCTATTTCGTAATAGTATATTTAATTTCACTATTAGTAAAATTTATAGAAAGGAGGTTGAATGCAAGTGATAGAAAATAAACACAGCCCTTTAAAAGAAAATGAAATAGTAGTGGCGGAAAACGTATTTAAAAACTTTGGTAAATTAGAAGTATTAAAAGGCGTAACGTTAAAAATTAATAAAGGTGAAAAAGTTGTTGTAATAGGGCCGTCTGGCTCAGGTAAATCTACCTTGCTTAGATGCTTAAACCTACTAGAAGAACCAACCTATGGCGAAGTATGGTTTCACGATAACTTGCTAACCCCCGTAGACCCTTATTTGCATTTTGATATTATTAAACTTTCTAACACGTTTAAGAAAATGTTAAAAGATGCCGTTGAAAACAACGTTTATAGCGACCTTCCTATAGAAAAAATAGAAGAAAAAATAATATTAGAAATAAAAGAAAAAGACTTACTTAAAAAACGTGAAGGCAAAGAATATAAAACGGCAATAAAGAATTATTATAAAGAATATGCTTTAGATATAAATAAAGCACGTGCAAAAATGGGTATGGTTTTTCAACAATTCAACCTATTTAATAATTTAACCGTTTTGCAAAACCTAACCATAGCACCAATTAAGTTAAAAATTAAAACCAAAGAAGAAGCCGAAGCAAAGGCATTTGAACTATTAAAAAGAATAGGCTTAGAAGATAAAGCAAACGTTTACCCTTCTACCCTATCTGGTGGGCAAAAGCAAAGAATTGCAATAATAAGGTCTTTAGCAATGGAACCAGAAGTAATATTATTTGACGAGCCTACCTCTGCCCTAGACCCTGAAATGGTTGGCGAAGTATTATCACTTATGAAAGAACTAGCCAATGAAGGTATGACCATGGTAGTTGTAACACACGAAATGGGTTTTGCTAAAGAAGTTGGAACAAGAGTTCTATTTATGGATGAAGGCGTTATTAAAGAAGAAGCCCCTCCACAAGAGTTCTTTAGTAACCCTAAAAACGAAAGGTTAAAAGAATTTTTATCTAAAGTTCTATAAAAAAATTAAGAAAAGGTCAATACATTTTTGACCTTTTACTATATAAAAAGGAATTAAAAATGAACAAAAAATATAACGTATCAATTAAATGGTTAGCAGTTTCTTGCTTTGAAATAAAATACAACGGATTAACGATAGTAACAGACCCTTATATAACGGAATGCAAAGGCACTGAATTAGATTATAACGCTGTTGAAAATTGCGATATTATATGTTTAAGCCACACGCATTTTGACCATATTACAGATATTCCAAGGCTAGCTAAAAAGTTTAATAATCCAAAAATTTTGTGTGGCGAACAAACTATGTATCCACTTAGTAAATGGCTTAACTATAATCCTTCGCTAATGTACCCTATGTACCCAGATACAGAGTTAGATTTTGGCGACGTTAAAATAAAAGCCCTTTACGGTAGGCACGCCAACCAAGCACACGCTACCGATAAGCCTGGTATAAACGATTACGAAAAATACCTTTTAAACTTTAACGATATATGCAAGCAAGACGGCATTAAAGATTTACACGTGGTAGGTTGTTTAGAATATCGCAATTATTTATTTACCCTACCAAACGGAACGAAAATTTTATTTTATGGTAACGATGCTTTAACAGAACTTACTAATATTTGCAAACAATATAAGCCAGATATTGCCCTAATTCAACGCTCCACTGGTGAAGCAGGGGTTAAAGCTAAAGCAAACTTTGCAAAAGAAATAGGTTGTAAAGTATATATTCCACATCATCACGACTTTTTAGGCGTTGACCCTTCTTTTGTTACTGAAGACCTTAAAAAAGCCTTCCTCAACGTAGTGCCAGACGGAACGTTTATTTCGCCAAAACACGGCGAATGGATAGACCTATAATTGAACAATTATTTTATACTATTCACTATTGACAATATTGCTTAAAAGTGATAAAGTTAATTTATAAAAAGATTAAGGAGAAAAAATTATGTTAGCAACAGCAAATAATTTCATGTTAGAATTAAAGGAAAAAGGTTTATCTTTTACACAAAAAGAAGAAGCAGATGGTTCTGTTTTAATTAAAATTCCTTACAAAAAACAAAACATCAACGTTAAGTTCTATGGTAAAGGTGGCAAAAAGGTTATGATTTTAAGTTATTTAGGCGAATCACAACTTGCTTTCCCACAAAAGAAGTTAAACAAATTTAATAACGATTACGATTTAATTAAATTTTACTCTACAGAAGACGGCAATGTTTTTGCAGAAATAGATGCACTTGTTACAGCAGATACTTCAGCAGAACTTGGTTTAGACCTACTAATTCGTTTCGTTACTATTACAGATGAATTAGAAAGTGAAATTGCAACTTTATTTTAATTAAAATAATTAAACTAAAAGCACCGAAAATTTCGGTGCTTTTTTTATAATTAAAAAACGTTTTCTAAGGTTAAAATAAAGCTTCTTGGAAGTTGTTCTATTAGTTCTTTTAGAACTTCTATTTTAGAAAGGGCATCTGTCCATTTTTTATCTCTAACTAAAATTACCGATTCCGCCAACCACAAATCAATTTCTTTAATTTCATTATGAGAAATAAATGCGTGTAAATGCCTTTTCTTTACTAGCCAATTTGTTTGAACTGCGTAAACGTCGTCTGTAACGGCAGTTTCATTAAGAGTTTTTTCATAAAGGCATTCTATAGCAAGGCTAAACTCGTTAAACTCGTTATTTACAAAATAATATTCATAAATTATGCCAGCAGTAAGAATAACAGCAACGGAAATAATAGATACAATAGTTTTTACCATTTTGCTCCTTCTTCTAATGGCACAAAAAGAATTTTATACTTTTCATTTTTCGCTTTAAAATACATTCTACCGTTGCCATCTACCGTAATAACTTCTACTTGCTTTAGTTTTTTATTGTTTTCCTTTATTGTTTCTTCCATTTTACTTTTGGCTAATTTAGCAATTTTAAGGTTTCTTTCTATAATTTTTCCTTCGTTAACTATTAATACCGGTATTGAAGAAGGTTTTTCCTTTCTGCTTTCATTTGCCATAGCACTCAACTTTCCGTTACTTTCAAAAATAGCGTAAGAAACGTCGTCTAAAGAAAAATAGCCCGAAGAACGCATACTTTCAATTAAATCTTCAATACCCATATTGTTTGCTTTTAATTCTTTTATATCTACCCCATCTTTGTTTATTACTATGCTTGGTTTTCCAGAAACAATAAGTTTGCAAACCCTACCACCTTGTTCTACAATAGAAAGAAGTTGGTGAAATAAAAACAATCCTAAAATAGCCACTATGCCGTAGGTTAATGGAATAGACGTATCTGACATAGGAATACAAGCTAAGTCTGCAATAATAAGGGTTACAATAAATTCATAAGGTTGCATTTCGCCAATTTGGCGTTTGCCCATAAGTCTCATAACAATAACTAGTGTTACAAATATAATGGCAGTTCTAATAAGTGTAATAAACATAAAATAAGTATTATTCTTTTTTGCAAAATTATTCCTTTTAAATTGCTTGACTACTAATTGTATAAATGTTAAAATTATTTTAAAATAAAAGGCTACGTTACAAAAATTAATTGTTTAGCATTTTTGCGTTTTTGGAACAGAGCCCAAACAAAAATGAAGAGTAGCAAAGATGCGTAAAGTGTTGCAAAATGGGATGTCGTTTGCAAACGAAAGGCAAAACAAATTTTTTAGGTTTTACCTGCGGTATCTTTGCGCGTCCGCTATCATTTATCGCTTGAATTAAATATTTTACTAAAGCGAAAATTTTATCGGTCTCTCTTTCTTTGGGAGATTTTTTTATGTTCAATTTTTCTTTACTATTGGCATCTACGCCAAAACCATTTGATATTGCAGATATTTTTAGAAATATAGGCTCTAGGTGGTACGTTTACCTTGTAATAATTTTTACTTCGGCACTTCTTTTAACCCTTGTTTTATTAAAAAGTAAAAAAAGAAACAACCTAACAAGCACGCAAAAACTAGTTTATACTGCAATATTTTCAGCACTTTCTTTTTTAGCAAACTATTTAACCCTAAAAGTTTCTAACGAAATACAAATTTCTTTAATAGCAACGGTAGGCTTTCTTGCAGGCTATTTATTAGGGCCATCTTTAGGCTTTACGGCTGCTTTTTTAGGCGACTTAATTTGTGGAATAGTAGCGCCATTAGGGGTTTATAGCCCTGTTATAGGCTTTGCTAGTGGGCTTATGGGCTTTATTCCAGGCGTAGTGTTTACAAGGCTAAAATTTAACGATTATATTAGTTTAGCAATTTCCTTTATTTCCGTATTTATAATAGCATCTTTCTTCGTTAATAACGTTGGCATTGCCTTGCTTTATGGTTGGACTATAGACATAACTATTTTAACAAGGTTACCATTTATTTTAGTGGCTACTTTAGTTAACGTAGCAATATGTTATGCCCTTTTACCCGTACTTAACAGAGTGCTCCCTAAGGATAAATTTCCATTTGTAAAAAAGCAAGGAAATTAAAGTGGGTTTTTACAATTAACCCTTTACAAAAGGAAATATATATTGTATAATTTTTATAGAATTTTTTTAG
>JAZOOP010000001.1:0-10842 GCA_045655065.1 Christensenellaceae bacterium | reverse complement strand
GCAAGTGGTTTATAAGCCTATCTAAATTAAGCCCGTTAATTTCGTAGGAAATAAAATAAAATTTATTTAATCTTTTTTTATTGTTAATATTTTTCCGCAAATTACAACGTCCCCCTCGCAAAATTTATTTATTACAAGTTTGTTGCCTAAAACTATAATTTTTTCTTGTTTGGTAAATAAAATTATTTCTTTTTCGCTATAACTACCAATGCTTTTAACCCCTTCAAAATAGCCACAATTATCGCCAATTAATAAAATTTTTGGCAAAGGTAAAAGGGTAGAAGAATTATTAAAACAACTAAAAATATTATCTAAAAAACTCATTATTTCACCTCTAAATAGTTTATGACGCAAAATAAAAAAATAAAACCCCTGCTTGTAAGCAAGCAGGGGTTAGTATAACTATAATTTTAGTAGTTTTCTAAATGAATTTCAAAGTAACTTTGTGGGTGAGCACAAGTTGGGCAAAGTTCAGGTGCTTTCTTGCCAATAACCAAATGACCACAGTTTCTGCATTCCCAAACTTTAATTTCGCTTTTAGCGAAAACTTCTGCAGTTTCAACGTTTTTAAGTAATGCTCTATACCTTTCTTCGTGGTGTTTTTCAATAGCGGCAACCAACCTAAATTTAACTGCTAAATCGTGGAAACCTTCTTCGTCGGCTGTTTTTGCAAAGCCTTCGTACATATCTGTCCATTCATAGTTTTCGCCTTCTGCTGCTTTAAGTAGGTTTTCTGCAGTATTGCCTATGCCTTTAAGTTCTTTAAGCCATAGTTTAGCGTGTTCTTTTTCGTTTTCAGCAGTTTTTAAAAAGTATGCTGAAATTTGTTCAAAACCTTCTTTTTTTGCAACTGAAGCAAAGTATGTATATTTGTTTCTTGCACCAGATTCGCCTAAAAATGCGGCTTCTAAGTTCTTTTCCGTTTTAGTTCCTTTGTACTTATTCATTTTTTTATTCCTCCATTTTTTTTGTAAAAAATTTAACCAATTAAAAAATCTACTGCAAGCATAAGCGCAAAGCCTACAAGTAGAGCATACGTTGCACCCCTTTGACTACCGTGGGCATGTGTTTCCGGAATCATTTCGTCGCCAATAACGTATAGCATAGTGCCACCTGCAAAGGCAAGGGCAAAAGGTAAAACGGCAACGGAAATACTAACGGCAAAGTAACCTATAAACGTGCCTATTATTTCTATTAAGCCTGTTAAAGATGCAATTAAAAAAGTTTTCTTTTTACTAATTCCCACAGCAAGCATAGGGCCTATTATAACCATACCTTCGGGAATGTTTTGTAAAGCTATGCCAACTGCTATTAAAATAGCCCCCAAACTATCGCCAGAGCCAAAGCCAACGCCTGCCGCTATACCTTCTGGGAAATTGTGGATTGCTATTGCTAAAACAAAAAGCAAAACCTTATTTGCTCTTGAGTTGGTTTTAGGGTGATTTTCTAGTTCTTCGCCAATAGGGTTGTGTTTATGTGGAACAAACCTATCTATTAAGCTTAGAACTATAGCCCCTGTAAAGATACCAAGTATTGTAATTATTATAGAATATTTATTTTCTTCGTTTAACGATGGCAAAATTAAGCCAATTATTGCAGCACAAAGCATAACCCCTGCAGCAAAGCCAAGCACTATATCGCTAAACCTATGAGTAAATTTTTTAAATATTAAACCTATTATTGCACCTATAACCGTAGCACCACCTACGCCAAGGGCAACCGGCAACAAATCTAACATAACTAACCTTTAAAAAATTTTTAGCCTTTTTTATTATACAATAAAAGTATGCTTATTGCAAGAAAAATTTTTATAAATATAATTTCTATTTCTTGTTGCAAAACGCAAAGAAATGTATTAAAATCTATTTAGGAGTAATTTATGAAAAAGTATAAATTTTGTTCTTCTACCTTAGCAAAAGTTTTATTGGTATTAGTTTTCGTGCTTTGCACCGTGGGCGCAGTTTGGAACGTAATTAACTTAATAAATTTAGCGCACAAAGGTGTTATTAACATAATATTATATAGTATTTCCATTTTGTTAGCAGTTTTGCTAAACGTGTTTGTAGTGGTGGTGTTTTTCTTTAGTGGATACACTATAGATGAAAAAAATTTAACCATTAGTTTAGGTTTTAATAAAAGCAAAACTCCACTAGAAGAAATAGTTGCAATAACGCTTTTTAAAAAGAGCAACAAACTAGTGTTGTATTTTGCCGACCAAAAGTATACCGTAGTAGTAATTAAGCCTAGCGAATACGAAAGTTTTGTTTTAGAAATAAGGGCAAAAAATAACAAAATTATATATAATTCGCAAATAGACGGCGAAGATACGCCACAATAAGTGTAAACAAAGAATAAAAAATAAGTTTTTGTTAATAAAAAGTGTTGACAAATAAAAAAAACAAGAGTAAACTTTAAGTAATTTAACGTTCCGGTAGGTAAGGCTACCACAAGGATACGGGTTGCTACCGCGAAATAGTGGAGACACTATTAGTTGGTTAAAAGGTTTTGTCGAAAACAAGGCATAACCTAATGCAGTTACATTGCCTTGTGAAGCTAAAGCTCAAATGGTTACGCCCATTAGTGTGGGTGAAATTAGTGTTTCCTACCAATCTTGGTAGGTTTTTTATTTTTCAAGGAGGTGCTTATATGAAAGAAGAATTAGTTGCAGTTTACGAAAAACTTTCTTTTTGTTTTGAAACAAGGAAGTTTGCAGACCTGCGAATTGTGCTTTTAGATATGGAACCTTTTGATATTGCTACCTTTATGGAAGAAAATTTAGATGAAAAAGAGCAAATAATGTTCTTTAGGCTTCTTCCAAAAGAACTAGCCAGCGACGTATTCGTTGAAATTGAAACAAACACTCAAGAAAAGTTAATAAAGGCGTTTACAGATAAAGAACTTAAAGCCGTTATAGACGATATGTTTTTAGACGATACGGTAGATATCATTGAAGAAATGCCTGCCAACGTTGTTAAAAGAATATTAAAAAACAGCGACCCTGAAAATAGAAAGCAAATAAACGCGCTTTTAGAATACCCAGATGATTCTGCCGGTTCTTTAATGACCACGGAATTTATTTCCCTTTCTCCTACAATGAGCGTAGAAACTGCGTTTGAAAAAATTAGGCAAACGGGGGTTAATAAAGAAAGTATTTATACTTGCTACGTTACCGATAAAAAGAAAAGGTTAATAGGCGTTGTAACCGTTAAAGATATGTTGCTTGCAGATAGAAAGCAACTTATTGCCGATATTATGGATGAAAACGCCGTAACGGTAGAAACACTTGAAGACAAAGAACAAGTGGCAGATAAATTTAGTAAATACGACTATATTGCTTTGCCCGTTATAGATAAAGAAGGTTGTTTGGTTGGTATAGTTACCGTAGACGATGCGGTAGACGTTATTCAAGAAGAAGCCACCGAAGATATTCAAAAAATGGCTGCTATTTTGCCTACCGAAAAGCCATATTTAAGCCAATCGGTATTTAGCATTTGGAAAAATAGAATTATTTGGCTTGTATTACTTTTAGTTTCTTCTACGTTTACTAGTTTAGTTTTAACTAGTTACGAAACAAGCATTTCTACCATAGCACCTGTTTTATATTCCTTCGTGCCAATGCTAATGGGTACTGCGGGTAATGCAGGCAACCAATCTTCCGTAACGGTAATTCGTGCTATTGCCGTTGGCGACGTTGACGCTAAAGATATTGGCAGAATTATTTGGAAAGAGTTAAGGGCATCTATTTTGCTTGGTTTAACAATAGCCGTAGTTTCTTTTGCAAAACTTATGCTTTTAGATAGTTTATACGACCCAAGCATTACTTGGCAAATTGCATCTTTAGTTTCGTTCGTTGCACTTATAAGCGTTGTTTTGGCAAAGTTGGTAGGCTGTATTTTACCTATTTTAGCAAAGTTATGTAAGTTAGACCCTGCAGTTGTTGCTAGCCCATTTATGACAACTATTGTAGACGTGTTGTCGTTAATAATTTATTGTTCAATATCAATAGCCATTTTGGCGTAAAATAAATAAATATTTATTTCTTTTCGTTTTAACAATTGACATATAATAAAAAAAGGGTTAAAATTAAACGGAAAGAAAAACTTTATTCAAAGAATAAAAGATTAAAGGTTTTTCTTTAATCTTTTTATTTTTTAACCAAAAAGGGAGAAGCAAAATGGTAAAAATTTTACAGTATGGTGAAGGCAACTTTTTAAGAACTTTCGTAGACGCTTATTTTGATACGCTTAATAAACAAGGCAACGGCGAATATCAAGTAAACATAGCAAAGCCAATTACTTTTGGCTCTTTAGAAAGGTTTGTTAAGCAAAACAACAAATACCACATTGTTTTAAGAGGTATGGAAAAGGGCAAGGCAGTAGAAAACGTTTATAATATAGACGTTTTAGGTTCTGTTATGGACATTTTTGCAGAAGAAGAAAAATATTATGCTTTAGCAAGAGATGAAGAATTAAAAATTATTGTTTCTAACACAACCGAAGCAGGCATTTGCTTTAATGGTAACGACGATATTAATGGTTTTGAAAACATTACTTACCCAGCAAAATTAACCAAGTTTTTATACGAAAGGTTTAAGGCTAATTTAGGTGGCGTTTACCTAATGCCTGTTGAACTTATAGATAACAACGCAACTGAACTAGCAAAGTGCGTAGATAAATATATTGAACTATGGAATTTACCACAAGAATTTTATAAATGGAACAAAGAAAACAACTTCTATTGCAACACTTTGGTAGATAGAATTGTTTCTGGCTACCCAAGAGATGAAGAAACTAAAAACCACTTAGCAGAAATTATTGGCGAAGTAGACGACCTAGTTTCTGTTGGCGAACCTTTTGGCTTATGGGCTGTTGAAAAGAAAGGCGAAATTGCTAAATATATTAAAGAAGGCGTTTTCAATATAGAAGTAGTTTTAACAGAAAATATTGGCTACTATAAAAAGAGAAAGGTTAGAGTGCTTAACGGAAGCCACACAAACCTTGTACCTGCAGGTTTATTCTACGGCAAACAAACCGTTTACGATTGTATGGTAGATAACACCTTGCGTGCTTTCTTAGAAGATACCTTAAAAGAAGAAATTATTCCTTTCGTTTCTAACGATATAGAAGCAACCACCGTGTTTGCTAATAGCGTTACAGAAAGGTTTATGAACCCATTTTTAAATCACCAATTAACAAGTATTGCACTAAACTCTATTTCTAAATGGCGTGCAAGAAACTTATGTTCTTTTAAAGATTATTACGAAAAATTTGGTAAAATCCCTGCAAAATTAACTATTGGTTTTTCTTACCTAATGGCTATTTTTAGTAGGTTAGTAAAAGAAGATAATAAGTTCTATGCAGAAATTGCAGGTAGGAAAATAGAAGTGTTAGACGATATGCCTAACTTAGAATATTTTGCTAACGGTGGCGATATTTCTACCTTTATGAAAGACGTTAACGTTTGGGGCGAAGACCTAACTGCATATGCAGGCTTTGAAAAAGCAGTATTAGAAAACGTAGAAAACATTAACAAAGGCATTAAATTACTATGAAAAACGAAGTAATTATTAACTCTAAAGATAACGTTGGCATAACCTTAACCGGCAAGGGCGAAATCCCAGCAGGGCACAAATACGCCATTAAAGAAATTAAAAAGGGCGAATACGTTATTAAGTACGGCGAAATTATAGGTAGGGCTACTTGCGATATAAAGGTTGGCGATTGGGTGCATACTCATAACGTAAAATCTCATTTAGATGAAGAAGTAGAATACACCTATAATTTTAAGGCAGAAAGTTTTGCTCCTACAACTAAAACTTTTATGGGCTATAAAAGAGAAAAAGGTAGGGCAGGCATTAGAAACGAAATTTATATAATTCCTACCGTTGGTTGCGTAAATAACGTTTGCATAAGGCTTCAAAAAGAAGCGCAAAGTTTAATTGGTGGCAGTATAGACGGGGTTTATGCTTTAACCCACCAATTTGGTTGTAGCCAACTAGGCGAAGATAACGAAAATATTAAAAAGTTGTTGTGTGGCGTAGCCCTAAACCCTAACGCAAGTTTTGTGTTGTTCGTTGGGCTTGGTTGCGAAAACAACGGCATGGCTGGAATTATAGAAGAATTAAAGCCATACGGAAGAACGAATATAGAATTTTATAACTGCCAAGACGTAGAAGACGAACACCTTTACGGTATGGAAATATTAAAGAAGTTTATTTCTATTGCAAAAGACTATAAAAGGGAAGAAGTAGACTTTAGCGAATTATGTATTGGCTTAAAGTGTGGTGGTAGCGACGGGTATTCCGGTTTAACTGCTAACCCACTTGTTGGTAAAATTACAGATAAGGTTGTTTCTTTTGGTGGTAGCGCAATATTAACCGAAGTTCCAGAAATGTTTGGGGCAGAACAACTTTTAATGAATAAGTGCAAAAACCAAGAAATCTTTGAAAAATATAAAAAGATGATAGAAGACTTTAAGGCTTATTATACAAAACAAGGTTTTCCTGTGTACGAAAACCCATCACCAGGCAACAAAAAGGGTGGCATAACCACTTTAGAAGAAAAATCTTTAGGTTGCGTAGAAAAAGCAGGCTCTACAAAAATTGTAGACGTGTTAGATTACGGCGAACTAGTTAAAGAAAAAGGCGTTTCTGCACTAAACGCACCTGGTAACGACCTTATTGCCGCAACGGCATTAGCATCTAGTGGTTGCCAAATTGTGTTGTTTACAACGGGCAGGGGTACGCCGTTTTCAACTTTTGTTCCAACTATGAAAATTGGCACTAACAACCATATTTCTTCTCATAAAAACGGTTGGATAGATTTTAACGCATATTCTATGGATGAAGAAGGTTTATTAAACCTACTTATTAGCGCTATTAACGGCGAATATAAGTGTAAGAGTGAAGATATAAGAGAAATTGCATTTTATAAAACGGGGGTAACGCTATGAGTTACGTAAAAGATAATTTTTTATTAACAAACAAAACGGCAGAAAAGTTGTATAACGACTACGCTAAAAATATGCCTATTTTTGACTATCATTGTCATTTACCAGAAAAACAAATTTTAGAAAACAAAACTTTTAACGATATTTACGAAATTTGGCTTGCTGGCGACCATTATAAATGGCGTTTAATGAGAAATTATGGTATAGATGAAGAATTAATTACTGGTAACGTAAGCCACAAAGAAAAGTTTTTAACTTACTGCAAAGTATTATCTACTGCGTTTGGTAACCCACTATACCATTGGTCTCAAGTAGAGTTAAAAGAATTTTTTAACTGCGAATTAGAAATTAACGAAGAAAATGCAGAACAAATTTGGGATTGGTGCAACGAATATATTAAACTAAACAACGTTACTCCACAAAGTTTAATAGAAAAGTCTAACGTAACCCACCTATTTACCACTAACGAAGTGTTTGACGACCTTTCTACTTTCGTTGAAATTGCTAAAAAAGATTATAAGTTTAAGGTTATTCCTGCGTTTAGGGCAGATAAAATAATGAATATAGACGCTGTTTCTTATAACGAATTCGTTGCAAAATTAGGCGAAGTTAATAATTTAACTGCTTTAGAAGAAAAGTTAGAAGAAAGGCTTAACGCATTTATTAAAGTTGGAACAAAGGCAAGCGATATTGCCCTAGATTGCGTTTACCCAGTTGCGAGCAAAGAAGATGCAGAAAAGGTATTTATTAAAAGAAGAAGTGGCGAAATGGTTACCGAAGAAGAAACAAAAATCTTTAAGGGCTATTTAACCTATTTCTTATTTAAGTTATATGCTAAATATAATATTGCAACAGAACTTCACGTTGGCGCAATGAGAAATAATAATACCGTAATGCTAAATAAACTTGGTTTAGATACTGGTTACGATAGCATTGCCGAAGACAACAGCATTAGAAATATGAGTAGGTTATTCGATAAATTGAATTTAGAAAATGCTATGCCAAAAACAATAGTGTTTAACCTAAACCCAAAAATGAATAGCGAAATTATGACGTTAATTGGCTGTTTTCAAGATAGTTCTGCAAACGGCAAAGTTCAATACGGCCCAGCATGGTGGTTTTTAGATAACAAGGTTGGCATGGAAAAACATTTAGAAGATTTAACTGCAACGGGGCATATTGGTGTTTTCGTTGGTATGTTAACAGATAGCCGTTCACTTCTTTCTTACCCACGCCACCATTATTTTAGAAGAATTTTATGTAACTACTTTGGCACTATGATGGAAAACGGGCAAATGACAAACGATATTAAGTTTGTTGGTAAAGTAGTAGAAAACATTAGTTATAATAATAGCATAAACTACTTTAAGGTTTAATAAAATTTAAAAACATAAAAACCCAAGCGATTGCTTGGGTTTTTAATTTATTTAATTACTTATTAAAATTATCTTTTAGCGAAACTATTTCGCTTAAAATAACTTTGCCTTTTACTTCTAGGCGCTTAAAGTACCCCGTTCTCATAAGTTGGTAAGGTCTATCGTCTAAATTATTTAATACGTAAGGTTCTACTTTGCCGTTGAAAATTTTAACACTTTCGTTGTTCATACGAAGTGAAAAATCTTGCCCAGGGTATTCTTCGTCTTTTAGTAGGTAGCCGTATTGCCTAATTTCCACGTCGTAACAAGTTTTTTCATTAACCCATTGAATAACACCTTTGCACTTAATTCCAGAAGTATCTTGCCCGCTTTTAGATTCTGGCACGTAAGAACAAATTAGTTCTTTAACTTCGCCGTTATCGTCTAAAATAACTTCTTCGCACTTAATAATGTAAGCGCCTTTAAGTCTAACGTAGCCGTCTTGCTTTAACCTAAAATATTTAGGTGGTGGGTTAAGCGAAAAGTCTTCTCTATCTATATAAATAACTTTGCCAAACTTAATTTTTCTAGTACGTTTAACTTCTTCGTTAGGGTTAATTTCAAAATCTAATTCTTCGGTTTTACCTTCTTCGTAATTAGAAATGGTAACTTTAAGTGGGTTTAATACTGCCATAGCCCTTTCTGCGTGGGAATTTAAATATTCCCTAATACACGCTTCTAAATAACTAATTTGAACTTCTGAATTAGCCTTAGAAACACCTATTCTATAACAAAAATCTTTTAGTGCTTCTGCAGGAACACCCCTATTTCTAATACCTGCCAAAGTTGGCATTCTAGGGTCGTCCCACCCGTCTACAGAGCCGTCTTCAACCAATTTTTTTAAGTACCTTTTGCTCATTACAAGGTTGGTTACGTTTAGCCTTGCAAACTCTATTTGCCTTGGTTTTGGGTTAAAGCCTAATTGGTAGCCAACCCAGTCGTATAAAGGTCTATGGTCTTCAAATTCTAAAGTGCATAAACTATGGGTTACGCCTTGCAAATAGTCGCAAATAGGGTGAGCATAGTCGTACATAGGGTAAATGCACCATTTATCGCCCGTTCTGTGGTGGGTTTGGCGCAAAATTCTGTAAATAACAGGGTCTCGCATATTGATGTTTGGCGACGCCATATCTATTTTAGCCCTTAAACATTTTTCGCCATCTGCAAATTCGCCGTTGCGCATTGCAGTAAATAATTTAAGGTTTTCTTCTATGCTTCTGTTTCTAGAAGGGCTTTCTTTACCAGGTTCAGTTAAAGTACCACGGTTAGCAGAAATTTCTTCTGCACTCATATCGCAAACGAAAGCCTTGCCGTCTTTAATAAGTTGAACGGCAAAGTTATAAATATCTTCAAAAAAGTCTGATGCGTAACACTCTTTATCCCAAGTAAAGCCAAGCCATTTAATATCTGCTTTAATAGCGTCTACGAACTCGGTTTTTTCTTTTGAAGGGTTAGTGTCGTCAAAAAACAAGTTGCAAAGCCCAGAATATTTATCTTTCATACCAAAGTTAATGCAAAGGCTTTTTGCGTGACCTATGTGTAAATACCCGTTAGGTTCTGGTGGAAAACGGGTGTGCACGGAATTAACCTTGCCACTTTCTAATTCTTCGTTAATAATTTGTTCAATAAAGTTGGTTGCTTCTGCCATATAAGTTTCCTAAATGTTTTAGTTTTGAAATATTATATCACACAAAAAAATAAAAAACAATATTTTTTAACCCACTATGTTAGGTTATTATTAAAATATATATTAAGGTAGTGCTTTTTGCCCATTGTTTGCTTGACTTAAAATTTTTAGTATTGTAAAATAAATACAAATAAAACTTTTAGGGGTTATTATGGAAGAAAAAAACACAATAACTATGGAAAAAATAGTTAATCTTTGTAAAAATAGGGGCTTTATATTCCCTGGTAGCGAAATTTACGGTGGTTTAGCAAACACTTGGGATTACGGCCCACTTGGTGTAGAACTTAAAAACAACGTTAAAAAAGCGTGGTGGAAAAAGTTTGTTCAAGAAAGCAAACTAAACGTTGGGTTAGATGCTGCTATTTTAATGAACCCACAAACTTGGGTAGCATCTGGGCATTTAGCAGGGTTTTCAGACCCACTTATGGATTGTAAAGAATGCCACGAAAGGTTTAGGGCAGATAAGTTAATAGAAGACTGGTGCGCAGAAACCGGCTATACTTTAGAAAAACCTATTGATGCGTTTTCTCATGCAGAAATGAAAGCTTTTGTAGAAGAAAAAAATATTCTTTGCCCAACTTGTAAAAAACATAACTTTACAGATATTAGGCAATTTAATTTAATGTTTAAAACTTTCCAAGGCGTAACGGAAGATGCTAAAAACACGGTATATCTTCGCCCAGAAACAGCGCAAGGTATTTTTACAAACTTCGTTAGCGTTCAAAGAACAACCAGAAAAAAAGTGCCTTTTGGTATTGCGCAAGTAGGTAAATCTTTCCGTAACGAAATTAC